>JBKJTS010000066.1:0-4888 GCA_046590885.1 Gammaproteobacteria bacterium | reverse complement strand
CCTCCTGCGGCACTAGCGCGTCCCTGCGCGTCGGAGAATTCCTTATGCAGCAAATCCCGCAGCAGTGCCGCGCTGTCCTGCGCATCAAAGATCGAAAATCCTGGCTTGTAGCCCAGCGCCTTGATCTCCCGGCGAATAATATTAAGACCCAGCGTGTGAAAGGTAGACACCATCAGGCCGCGCGCGTTAGTGCCCTCCAGCAGCTTGCTAGCACGGCTTTTCATCTCCCGCGCCGCTTTGTTGGTGAAGGTCACTGCGGCGATATGGTGGGGCGCGATACCGCATTCCTGAATGAGATAAGCAATTTTCTGCGTAATCACCCGCGTTTTGCCGCTGCCCGCTCCGGCCAGCACCAGTAACGGACTATCCAGGTGCCGTACGGCAGCGCGTTGACGCGGGTTTAATTCAGACATGAAGCAACTACCTTGTGGGGGACGCTATTGTAGACTGGGCGGCGGGTTTAAGCGACCAGAAGTAGGCGCCTGGGCCTGGACGCTCCTTATTCTTGCTAGGCAAGGCTATGTGGTAGGCGCGCATAATTTTTTATATAAAAGTAGTAAACTATTGAATATAGTATGATTACATGCCCACCGCTGGAGTGTAATAGTAGGCCTAATTAGTGGCATCAAGATGATAGAGTTCTCTGGACGATGTTCAATAGCCTCCAAATCTGAAAACATAAGGCGCGGATACAGGGTGTTCTTCCCATGAACCCGTACCAGCGGAATTGGCTGGACAAGCGCCGTTGAATTTCCTATTCTTACCGTTAGTTTTTAATAAACATCCTTCGACCGTGAGGTTTCCCGTGTCTTCAGTCTTAACAGCGCCGCCGTTGTTGGTGGCCGCCAAGCAGCATTCGTTTTCCTTCGACGACCTGATACGTTGTGGTCAGGGACAATTATTTGGCCCAGGCAATGCCCAGTTGCCATTGCCACCCATGTTGATGTTTGATCGCATTACTGCCATCACCGAAGACGGTGGTGCGCATGGCAAGGGGCAGATCGTGGCCGAGCTAGATATTCGTCCTGACCTCTGGTTTTTTGCCTGTCATTTTCAGGGCGATCCGGTGATGCCGGGGTGTCTGGGTCTGGACGCCATGTGGCAACTGGTAGGCTTTTACCTGGGTTGGCGTGGCGGCCCTGGCCGTGGTCGCGCCCTGGGTGTGGGTGAAGTCGGTTTCCGGGGGCAGGTGACGCCGGCAAACAAGCTTATCACCTACCGTATTGACATGACGCGCGTCATTGCCCGCAAACTGTTCCTGGGTGTGGCGGATGCAGTGATGGAGGTGGACGGCCGCGAAATCTATAGCGCCTCAGGCCTGCGTGTCGGCCTTTTTACTAATACTGATGATCTTTAGGGGAAGCTGTTATGCGGCGCGTGGTAGTCACAGGGTTCGGTATTGTCTCCAGCATCGGTAATGATCGCCATGAAGTTCTGACCGCATTGCGCGACGGGCGCTCTGGTATCGAATTTTGTCCCGAATATGCCGAGCTCGGTTTGCGTTCGCAGGTGTGCGGGTCAGTTAATATCGACACCGAGGGGTTGATTGATCGCAAGCTGCGCCGCTTCATGGGTGATGCTGCAGCCTATGCCTATATCGCCATGCTCCAGGCTATTGAGCATGCTGGGTTGACACCCGCACAGGTATCACAGCCACGTGCTGGCTTGATCGCCGGCTCGGGTGGCGCATCTACCGCCAATGTAGTTGAAGCCGCTGACACCCTGCGCCAAAAGGGGATTCGTCGTGTGGGACCTTACATGGTACCGCGCACCATGTCCAGCACCGTCTCGGCCTGTTTGGCGACCTCGTTCGGTATCAAGGGCGTGAACTATTCCATCAGCTCTGCGTGCGCCACCAGCGCCCATTGTATCGGCAATGGCATGGAGCTGATCCAGCTTGGCAAACAGGATATTGTCTTCGCCGGTGGCGGTGAAGAACTGCACTGGACGCAGACCATGTTATTCGATGCCATGGGGGCACTATCGTCGAAGTATAATGACACGCCATCGCGCGCCTCGCGCACTTACGATGTGGCTCGGGATGGTTTTGTTATCGCTGGGGGTGGCGGCATGCTGGTGCTGGAAGAGCTCGAGCATGCCCTGCAACGCGGCGCGCCGATCTATGCCGAGTTGGTGGGTTACGGCGCCACCTCCGATGGTGTGGACATGGTGCAACCCTCCGGCGAGGGCGCGATGCGCTGCATGCAACAGGCGCTGGCCAAGGTGCGTGGCTCAGTTGATTATATCAATACCCATGGCACCAGCACGCCGGTCGGTGATGTAAAGGAGCTCGAGGCGCTGCGAATGGTGTTTGGCGCCAAGGTACCGCCGCTCAGTTCCACCAAGCCGCTGACCGGTCATTCGCTCGGAGCGGCCGGTGTTCACGAAGCCATTTATTCGTTGCTCATGCAACAGCACAATTTCATCTGCGCCTCCGCTCATATCGACGAACTCGACCCCGCCGCCGCCGACATGCCTATCGTGCGCGAACGGCGTGACGACGTCACCCTCAACACCGTCCTCTCTAACAGCTTCGGTTTCGGCGGCACTAACGCCAGCCTGGTGTTTCAGCGTTATTCGTAGGAGTTGACCTGATGTGTAGGTTGGCGCTGAATGCAATGAAAACCCTATTCAGCGCCAACCTGCTGTCCAGCTTACAGCGCTGATAAATTTCGATCGCCCTTGGCGGCTCCATGAAAGAGGCCATTTTTAGGGTTTAATCATCATGATTTCGCGACTCGGCTACCTTTGGAAGAGCAGAGATGATACGGCAAATGCAGGGATCATCCAGCCGCCTACCAGGCTACTCGTCAGGAACCATACCCTGCAATTTTGGCAGCAGACGCACCAGATCTTCCAGCGCTTTTTGATTTGCCGTCAGCCGTCGCTGCGCTGCCATTTCGCGTAACCATTCCTTGCGGTTGATGGCCGGGAAGCCCATCACCTGATCTTTGTCCGCGATATCTTTGGTCACACCCGCCTGTGCAAATACTACGACCTGCGCGCCCACAGTGACATGGTCAGCCACACCGCACTGTGCAGCCAGTGTCACGTAGTCCTTGATCACCGTCGAGCCACCGATGCCGACCTGACCACATAACAGGGAATGCGCGCCGATTTGCACGTTGTGCGCGATGTGTACCTGGTTATCAATTTTGGTTCCCCTGCCCACGCGTGTTTCCCCTAACGCAGCCCGGTCGATACAGGTGTTGGCGCCGACCTCCACATTTGATTCGATGACAACCGTGCCTACTTGGGGGAACTTCACGTGCTCGCCGTTGCGAAATTTGTAACCAAAACCGTCTGAACCAATAACCGAGCCGGCATGCAGAATGACGTTATCCCCCAGCCGTACGCCGTCATAAAGCACGACATTGGGGTGGAGGACGCAGTTATTGCCCAGCGTCACGCCATCGCCAATCCGACACCCGGCCATTATCCAGCAGCAGTTGCCGAGCATAGTGCGCGCACCAATGGATGCGAATGGCTCCACGCATGTATCTGCGCCAAGAGTTGCCGTTGGGTCAATGTGTGCCTGGGCGCTCAGCGTGCCGCCACTCGTTTTCGGCGGATAAAGTCGATACAGGCAAGTAATAAAAGCCATCTCCGGGTCGTCCACGACCAGCAGACAAGTGCCGGTATTCACCGCATCGCCCGGCGTTCCTTTTGGCACCAGCACGGCACTGGCGGTGGTAGTTTTGAGCTTACCCGCGTGTTTTGAGCTGCCAATAAAAGTCAGTTGGTTCGTGCCCGCCATGTCAATATTAGCCGCAGACTCAATAACTTGTCTGGAATTGTTACCAAGGATGTCCGCGTTGCACATCTCGGCAAGTTCTTTGATCGTGATTGCCATAGTTTATAGTGAACCGTGTTCTGTGAGGGTTTTGCGTCTGTCTCCAATAGGGTAGCAGAACTGTAATGGTCAAGTAAATTTTGACAATTAACCTGTGGCCACAAGGCTCATTTATATATCACGAAATCTGTCCTCACTGGAGCGGTACTAGGGTGCGGAATATTTTCGTGACTTTCTCACATATCTTCAACATCTTAGCCCTTAGCGCTACGGTTCAAAGAATGGTGGTCAGTGTGGGGTTTCTCTGGTATAATTCTTTTTTGTGCGCCTTCCGGTCAGCGCGCCCTTTTCGCGGTCATCCTCTCTTTAGCCTCGAACACACACTTACAGATAGCGCCTAGACCGGCCCCAAACCTGCGTTTTGAGCTCAGTTGGGTAGGCCAGTCCAGGAGCAAACATCGTATGTCATTTACTACCCTCGGCCTGTCGGCCGAATTACTCCGTGCTGTGGCCGAAAAAGGCTATAGCGAGCCAACGCCGATTCAGCTTCAAGCCATTCCAGTGATTCTCGAAGGCCGTGATGTGCTAGGCGCAGCACAGACCGGTACAGGCAAAACAGCAGGATTTACCTTGCCGTTATTGCAGCGCCTGAACGCCCAGCTTCCCCGCGAGGGTCGCCGCGTGATTCGCGCGCTGATTCTCGTGCCCACGCGTGAACTGGCGGCGCAGGTTGAAGAAAGCGTTATCAGCTATGGTAAATATTTGCCGTTAAAATCACTGGTGGTTTTCGGTGGCGTTAACATCAATCCGCAGATCAGCGCCCTGCGCAGCGGTGTGGATATTCTGGTGGCAACACCGGGGCGTCTGCTCGATCATGTCGGACAAAAAACTGTGGATTTGTCCCGGGTTGAAATTCTGGTGCTCGATGAAGCTGATCGCATGCTGGACATGGGCTTCATTCGTGACATCCGCAAGGTATTGGCGTTGTTGCCCAAGAAGCGCCAGAACCTCTTGTTCTCTGCCACCTTCTCCGACGAAATAAAGACCCTTGCCGATGGCCTGTTAAACGCACCCACGCTGGTTGAAGTAGCGCGC
>JBKJTS010000004.1:0-3185 GCA_046590885.1 Gammaproteobacteria bacterium | reverse complement strand
TCGCGCCATAATCCCTGGTGACCTTCCTCAGTAATCTCAACATAAGCATAATATTGTACATTTGGCATAATGGCGTTGATAAGCACATCACGGCAAATCGGTGAGTCATCAGTCCAGTTGTCGCCATCCGAAGCTTGTGCGCCGTAAATATTCCATTCGGAAGATGGATAACGCGCTTTGATAATTTCATACATCATTTGCAATGCACTTGAAACCACCGTACCGCCGGTTTCACGAGAGTAGAAAAATTCTTCTTCATTGACCTCTTTGGCCACCGTATGATGACGAATGAAAACCAGCTCGATCTTTTCGTAAGAACGCGTTAAAAACAGATAGAGCAGCGTAAAAAAACGCTTCGCCATATCTTTTTTACCTGCATCCATTGAGCCAGACACATCCATCAGGCAAAACATTACGGCTTGGGTAGTAGGCTTAGGCTGTTTGATGCGGTTGTTGTATTTCAGGTCAAAAGTATCGATAAACGGTATACTTCGTAACCGGCTTTTGAGTTTGCGAATTTCTTCGTACAACGCTATTACACTAAGGGAAGTTGGGCTTTCCAGCAACAAGGCGGCTTCCAACGCCTGCTCTGCTTCATGTAATTTGCGGGCATACGGGGTGCGGGTAGCAATACGCCTGCCCAGCGAGCTCTTCATTGAACGGATAATATTCAGATTGCTGGGCGTGCCGGTGGCGGTGAACCCCGCACGTACGGTTTTATATTGCACCTGTCTGGCCAGTTGCGTTTTTATCAAGTCGGGTAATTCCAGCTCCTCAAAAAAGATGTCGAGGAATTCCTCGCGGGAAAGCTCAAAAGAAAAATCGTCTTCGCCTTCGCCACTATTGCTGGCCTTTCCGCCCCCACCCCCACCACCGGGCGGCCGTGAAATGCGATCGCCGCTAACAAAATCGGTATTTCCCGGATGAATGCCCTCCCGCCTGCCGCCTCGGCCATGCCCAAAAACAGGTTCGCCGATATCTTTAGTCGGGATGTTAATTTTCTCACCACGGTTTAAATCCGTGATACTGCGGCCCGACATGGCTTCAGTCACCGCTTTTTTTATCTGGCCCTTAAAGCGCTGAATAAATTTTTGGCGATTGACCGCACTTTTATTTTTTCCATTGAGCCGGCGATCAATAATCTGTTCGCCAACCCGATTGGAACGCGCTAATTTCATGTAGCCGCCGATTTTATGAAGACTTACGGGTGCGTAAGTGCCATTCACACAGCAACCGCACCTGTTTCGCCGTGTAGCCTTTTTGAACCATGCGCGACACGAAATCTTCGTGTTTCTTTTTGTCATCGCTGGAAGACTTGGCATTAAAAGAAATCACCGGCAGCAAATCCTCGGTGCTGGAGAACATTTTCTTTTCAATCACCACACGCAGTTTTTCATAACTGGTCCATGCCGGGTTTTTACCGCCGTGTGACGCGCGCGCGCGCAGTGTGAAGTTTACGATTTCATTGCGGAAATCTTTGGGGTTGCTGATACCGGCGGGCTTTTCAATTTTCTCCAACTCTCCATTGAGCGATGCGCGGTCAAAGTTCTCACCGGTGTCAGGATCACGATACTCGGTATCTTGAATCCAGTAATCCGCATAGGTTACATAGCGGTCAAAAATATTCTGGCCAAATTCGGAATAAGATTCCAGATAAGCAGTCTGGATTTCTTTGCCAATGAATTCCGCGTAATGGGGCGCAAGATAGCCTTTAAGGTGTGCAAGATAGCGCTCATTCACCTCGGGCGAATACTGCTCCTGCTCAATCTGTTGTTCAATGATATAGAGCAAGTGCACCGGATTAGCCGCTACTTCAGCCGTGTCATAATTGAATACCCGCGACAGGATTTTGAAGGCAAATCGTGTCGACAAACCAGACATCCCTTCGTCCACGCCCGCATAATCACGGTATTCCTGGTAAGATTTTGCCTTCGGGTCAATGTCTTTCAGGTTTTCGCCATCGTACACGCGCATTTTTGAATAAATGTTGGAATTTTCGGGATCTTTAAGACGTGAGAGCACAGCGAATTTCGCCATCATTTCCAAAGTACCGGGGGCGCAAAAAGCGGCGGATAATGAGCTGTTCCTTAAAAGTTTCTGGTAAATTTTTACTTCTTCAGAAGTGCGCAGACAATAGGGCACCTTGACGATATAAATCCGATCCAGAAATGCTTCATTGTTCTTGTTGGTTTTGAATGAGGTCCATTCCGACTCGTTCGAGTGGGCAAGCACGATACCGTTAAAAGGAATTGCAGCAAAGCCTTCAGTGCCTTTGTAATTACCTTCCTGGGTTGCAGTGAGCAAAGGGTGCAGCACCTTAATGGGGGCCTTGAACATCTCGACAAATTCCAGCAAGCCTTGATTGGCAAGGCACAGACCACCGGAGTAACTGTAGGCATCTGGATCATCCTGCGAGAATTCTTCCAGTTTACGAATATCAACTTTGCCCACTAACGCGGAAATATCCTGGTTGTTTTCATCCCCAGGTTCGGTTTTGGCGATACCGATTTGCTCGAGTACCGAAGGGCGTAATTTCACTACACGAAATTTGGTAATGTCACCATTAAATTCGCGCAGGCGCTTTACCGCCCACGGCGACATGATGCCGGGTAAATAACGGCGCGGAATACGATAATCTTCTTCAAGAATCCTGGCGTCTTCAATAGGCGAAAACAACCCGAGGGGTGACTCATTGACAGGCGAACCTTTAATGGCATAGAACGGCACGCGTTCCATTAATGATTTTAATTTTTCGGCAAGCGATGATTTACCGCCTCCAGGTGGGCCCAACAGATAAATAATCTGTTTTTTCTCTTCAAGGCCCTGGGCCGCATGGCGGAAATAGGCCACGATCTGCTCGATAGCTTCTTCCATCCCATAAAATTCTTTAAAAGCCGGATAAACCTTGATCATTTTGTTAGAAAAAAGCCGGCTTAGCCGCGCATCTTTTTGCGTATCAATAAACTCTGGCTCGCCTATCGCCATCAAAATTCTTTCTGCAGCAGTGGCATAGGCGGACACATCTCTTTTGCAAAGCTCCAGATATTCCTGCAAAGACATCTCTTCTTCTTTGCTTTCTTCATAACGAGACTGGAAGTTGTTAAATATATTCATTAGCATCTCCTCATTGCGATCTATCAGATGCCTCTGCAAATTCTCTGCAGCCGTGCCAGCACCAAAGTAGG
>JBKJTS010000254.1:0-4510 GCA_046590885.1 Gammaproteobacteria bacterium | reverse complement strand
TTGGCTGGCTGGAAGTTGAAATCGAACTGGAAGGGATAGTTGTATCCGAGGTTTGGAAAACCACCACGGTTTTCAAAGGCACCATAGTAAACTCCGTATCCGCCCCTCACCACAAGTTTGCTTGTGGCAGCGTAGGCAAAGCCGATTCGGGGTGCGAAGTTATGCTTCTGCGATTGTCCCAGCCCAGAGCCGTATTCGTCGCTGTAGCGGAGCTTGATGCCGTTTGAAACAAGCAATGCCTGGAATGTATCGGACAGGCCTGGCTTGTCTTTGCGGCTGCCCGGGATGATGTACTGAGGGTCGGTGAGGGAGGGAATGAAATTGGCCTGTGCACCGTATTTCTCGCCAACCTGGCTGAAGAGGTCCCAACGGACGCCCAAGTTCAAAGTCAATTTGCGGCTGACCTTCCAGTCATCCTGGAAGTAGAGGCCTGTGTAGTACTTGCGATTTGCTACACCACCGAAATAGAAGCGGAAACGGAACTGGCACCCGCCCCACCCGTGCCGGAAGCATCGGCGGGATTCAGGAGAAACTGGACACGCCCGGTTGAGGTATCGTTCAGATTCGGGATGGATGTGTATATGCCGTTGTAATTGAAACGGCCCCGGGAGGTGGGAGGCGCCATCCAGGGGAAGTCGATCAATTGGCCTTCCCAACCGCCCTTCATCGTATGGCTCTTGTAAATTTTCGTCAGGTTGTTGGTTAGCTGGATTGTGTTGGAGAATCTTTCAGAAATGATCCAGTCTGACGGGCCGAGATTGGACAGGCCGCCGACGCTGATTCCCGGCAGGCCGCCGTTGCCAGTGGCCTGCAGAATCCCCTGGATGCCGAACTTGCCGGGGATATTGGAGGCGTCGTTGGCGAAGGGTTGAGCGCGGCGGGAATGTTCGCGGTTGAAACCGGCGCGAACTTCGTTGATCAGCGTGGGAGCGAAGGTGTGTGTGTAGCTGATTGCGCCGCCTTGCGTGCGCAGGGTTTCATTGCCATTGTTGAAACCGCCACCATCGGCAAAGCCCTCAAAAGGACCTGGCTTGAAACGCGTGGAGTCGGCAAAGCTGTAGCGGCCGAAGATCTGGTCGCGCTCACTGAAGTTATGGTCGATGCGGGCGTCGATGCCGTTTGTGTCGTCGATATTTCCACGGGTGACGTTGAAGTTGTTGAAGATTCCAGCGTTGGTGGGGTTCGGGAAGAGTTCGAGCAGTTTGACTGCATTCGGGTTGAGCCGGCTGGCTGGGACGGTGTTGTTTACAAAGGGCTCGCGAACATAGGCAGTGCCACGAGGGACCAAGCGGGTAGTGGATGGATCAAATACAGTTCCAGAGGGAAAGTTACGGCCGAGAGCATCACGGCGGCTGCCGCTTTGAAAGGCGATCAGGTCGGAGAAGTTCGTATAGCCGCTTGATCTTTGCAAGGCAGTCGGGACGCTTGAGGTGATGGGTATGGCCTGGCGGATGCGAGTGCCTTCGTAGTCGGCAAAGAAGAATGTCTTGTTGCGCTTGATGGGACCACCGATCACGCCGCCAAACTGGTTCTGGCGAAAGGCACCCTTCTTCACCCCTCGCTGATTGAGGAAGTAATCGGTTGCGTCCAGTTTGTCGTTTCGGAGAAACTCCCAGAGGGTGCCATGGATGGCGTTTGTGCCGGACTTGAGTGAAGCGTTCAGCACAGCGCCGCCGGCGCGGCCGAATTCCGCACTGAAAGCATTGGTCTGAATTCTGAATTCGCTGATGGCGTCTACCGGAGGCCTCAACACGAAGGCCGCGCCACTGAGAAAGTCGACATTGTTTGAGTTGTTGTCGATACCGTCGAGAAGGAAGTTGTTTTGAGCGGGTCTGGTGCCGTTGGCCGTGAACCAACCAGTCGCATTGAGGCCGCGGCCTTCTGGCTGTGGGTGGGTGACGCCCGCAGTGAGGCGCGCCAAAAAGTTATAGTTGCGACCGCTGAGAGGGAGGTCGTTAATCATTTTCGCGCTGATGGTTTCGCCCACCGCGCCACTTTGCGTTTGCAGTACGGGGAGGGCAGCGGATACGTCAATGGTTGTCGTCAATTCGCCGGGACGCATGTCGAAGTCGACGACGCTTTGCTGCTGAATGCTAACCTGGATGCCCTGGCGGCGGCTTTTCTGAAATCCCGCGAATTCAACTTCCACTGTGTATGTGCCGATGCGGACCGGGTTGAAGAGATAGCGTCCTTCAGTAGAGGCCTGGGCGTTTTGAGTGAGGCCGGTGCCCTCATTACGCAAAACGACGCGTGCGCCTGCAATGATGCCGCCGCTTGAATCCCGAACGAGTCCCACTATAGATCCCGCATCCACTTGGGCAAGCAGGGGTAATGAGAGTAGAGCAACAACGGTTGATGAGAAGAATAGGCTCCTCAAGTTCTGCGTAAACGACATCTTTTTTCTCCTTCAATAAACAAACGGCCCAAGAATGTGAAAAAGATATCATTATGGATAACGGATTGTCAAGGAATGAAATTCTGGTGTCAAGGCAAAGTAGAAATGTCCGCATCCTGGCAAAGTAGAAATGTCCGGTTTAGAGTGGCTCGTGGAAAAGAGCATGGTAGGTTGATCGTGCCGGTGAAGCGGAGGCGGGCAATGCTGGCGAGCAACCCGTCAAGGAATAGCCGGTCGGAACTCATCGGGACGATGAGGATGACGTGATCCTCCCGGCGCGTTGTCGGGCTTGGGCGGAGTAGCTGTCGGGAGGCAGCGCTCCGGTCCAGGCCAGGAAGAGATTCACATCGGACTGATAGATTCCGCGATGCCTTGAAAACGCACGTTGGGACCCCAACGTAAATTGCAGTGGCGAGGAAGCCAAGGCCGAAGTGATCGGCGCAAACCATCAGACAACGATTACAATCCGGCCCCTGTCGTATCCGGTCGTCGAAGACGTTTCCCGGTATCGGGCAACCTTTCAGTTCGGCGTTGCTTCCTCTCCCAGACCGGTTAGCTGGTCGCATTGGACACCGCGATCGCTTTACCGAGCGACGGTCCTTTCTTATCAAGAAACCCCTTCATCCATGTGCTCTTGGATGAAGGACGCTTTGCCTTACTCACGCTTTCCGCAGAGGGCGTCGCAGGCGCGACTTTCGGCCTGACTTCGCACACCTTGTAGCGCAAGTAATGGTCCTCGAAGCGAACCGCCATTGTGCCATTCCTTCGTTTTTCAATGCGGATCGTGGCACCGCGCAGGCCCTTGCGGATATCGGCCTGTTCGATGACATACCATTTGGCGTCGTACTGGAAGGTGTAGTCCGGCTTGACGATCCTTTTCTCCACGTGGCTGAGGATAGCCTCCAGATTGTGCCCTTGCTCGAGTGAACGATGGGCATCGTCCGGCTCAGCCGGTTCCACCGCCAACGTGCGATTCCACCAGGGAATGTACTCGGTTTCCAGACAGCGATTAGCGTCCTCAAGTGTGTCCACCTCAGCCATCCGCAGGTCTTTGACCAGGCGATCCTGCGCCGTCTCGAAGCTCCTTTCGACCCGCCCTTTGGCTTGCGGCGAATGCGCCGCGATCCACACGATCCCTAGTTCCCGTAGCGCCCGTTGGATCTGAGTTGGTGGGAGCGGTTCGCGCTCGTCCTGCGGCAATTGCTTCTGATCCCGGGCCGTTTTCGGCGTCGACACGAACAGACTCGCTTTGTCGGTATAAAACGACGCCGGCCGACCATGTTGTTTGAGGTATGTTTCGAGCAGTTTCATGTTTTCTTCGGTCGAGTCATGCAAAGCAAACCGCGCCCACAGGCGACTGGTCGCATCGTCGATCATGGCGATCAGATACAACCGCTGGTCCCCTCGCCCCTCCAGCCAATCGTGGTCCGATGTGTCCCACTGCACCAGTTCGCCGAACCGGCTCCTTCGTTGCCGCCAAACGTGAAGCTTTTTCTCGAGCTTGCTCTTGCTGGGGCGCCATAGCTTTTCTTCCTTCATCCACCGTCGCGTGGTCTCTTTACTGACGCTGATTTTCTTCTTCGACGCCAGATAGTCCCGCGCGTAAGTCGGTCCGAAGTCATGGCACTTCTCATTGGACAAAGCCTCCACTGCCCGCGTTCGGATCGCGTCATCGATCTTGCGGTTGGACGGTTTGCCTTTCAGTGAATGGATCACCGATTTGTCTCCCACTTCCTTCAGCCGTCCCAGCATCCGCCGCACCTGGCGCTCGCTCACCTCCATCTCCTGCGCCGCTTCCTTTTGCGTCAGCAGCCCTTTCCGCGTCTTCTTCAGCACCACCAGCCGGTCGCGCTCCGCTTGCGTCATTAGTAGTTGTCCTTCGTTCACCCTCCTACTTTCGGAAGGTTGTCAAGAGGACATTTCTACTTTGCTCTATAGGACATTACTACTTTGCCGTGACACAACCATTCGCCGCTCGTGTAATTGGCATCGAGCGACTCCGCCCAGGTCAAAGCTGCCCCGCCACCAATCGGTTGAAACTTTACGCCATCCAAATCCGCCCGTTCCGCCCTCGGCAAAGTGGTCGCGATACCACTCCGCGCAACCAATTTAGTT
>JBKJTS010000242.1:0-2588 GCA_046590885.1 Gammaproteobacteria bacterium | reverse complement strand
AATTACCGTGAAGGGTTTATTAAAAACCGCTATATTGGCCGCACCTTCATCATGCCAGGACAGAAGCAACGCAAGAAATCCGTGCGCCAAAAACTTAATCCTATTGCGCTCGAGTTCAAGCGCAAAAATGTGTTGCTGGTTGATGACTCGATTGTGCGTGGCACTACCTCTCAGCAAATTATTCAAATGGCGCGCGAAGCAGGCGCCCGGAAAGTCTATTTCGCCTCTGCGTCACCACCGGTGCGTTTCCCCAATGTTTATGGTATTGATATGCCGGCTGCGGACGAACTTATTGCCCATGGTAGAAGTGTTGCTGAAGTGGCGACAGAAATTGGCGCCGACCGGTTAATATTCCAGGATCTTGCCGATTTGATTGAATCGGTGCGGAAAGGCAACCCTCGGCTGGAGCGTTTTGATGCCTCGGTATTTACTGGAGAATATGTGACAGGCGATGTCACTAAAGAATATCTTGACCATCTTGAGCTGCGCCGCAATGATTTGAATAAAATGGCGCAAATGCGCGATGCGGAAGCATCCATGATTGATTTGTATAATGTTTCCTAGTAAAAATCATAATTCTGCACTTTATCCAAGGTGCCCAAATATTTGTTCACGGTGATTTTTTGACAAATAACCGATAATATTAGTATTATATTCATATTGCGCCGATTTGATTCAGCTTGCGGGCGCGTAATAAATGCAGCTAAAGAGGGCAACCTGCTTTGGCGAATGCTGCGAGCGGGTTTTTTTATGCCCGTCTTTGAGTTAAAGCACTGATATTACTTACTCCCCGTGTACAAGAGAGCAGATACGCACCCGAAGTTAAAGAGGAGCAGAGCCATGCCACATCCTGAATTTGAAGAATACGGTTTTGATACACTGGCGGCGCGCGCGGGTCAGGTGCGAACTCATGAAGGTGAACAATCCGAACCGATTTTTACCACCGCCAGCTATGTTTTTGGCAGCGCTGCCGAAGCGGCTGCACGTTTTTCAGGAAGTGCTCCCGGTAATATCTATTCGCGTTTCACTAATCCCACCGTACGTACTTTTGAACAGCGCCTGGCTGCCTTGGAAGGCGGTGAGCGTTGTGTTGCTACGGCTTCAGGCATGGCCGCGATTGCTACCACATGCCTGGGGCTGTTAAAGACGGGTGATCATATTGTTGCGTCGCGCAGTGTATTTGGCCCTACCGTATTGCTGTTCAGTAATATTCTGGCGCGGTTTGGCATTGACACCACGTTTGTATCGCTCACTGATGCCAACGCGTGGGAGCAGGCGATACGCCCTAATACCAAATTGCTGTTTCTTGAGACGCCGTCGAACCCGTTGATGGAAATAGGTGACATCACGGCTATCGCGAAAATTGCACATCGTCACGGGTGTGTCCTGGCGGTAGACAATTGTTTCTGCACGCCAGCTTTGCAGAAACCTTTGGCGTTGGGCGCAGATATTGTCGTGCATTCCGCTACCAAATTCATTGACGGACAGGGGCGATGCGTGGGTGGCGCCATAGTGGGTAGCGAAGCGTTGGTGGGTGGCGGCATTTACAGCTTTTTACGCACCGCCGGCCCGAGCATGAGTCCGTTTAATGCCTGGGTGTTTCTAAAAGGTCTGGAAACCTTGCGTCTGCGCATGCACGCGCATAGCGCTAGCGCCCTGCATCTGGCGCAATGGCTGGAAAAACAGCCGCACGTTGTCAAGGTCAATTATCCCGGCCTTGCATCGCATCCGCAGCACGCGCTTGCAGCACTTCAGCAATCAGGATTTGGCGGGGTATTGTCTTTTGAGGTAAGAGGTGGGCGCGATGCCGCGTGGGCTCTAATTGACGCCACTAAAATGATCTCCATCACCGCGAATCTGGGTGACAGCAAGAGCACCATCACCCATCCAGCCACCACTACTCATGGTCGCATCACGCCTGAAGCGCGAGTGCAGGCGGGCATCACAGAAGGGTTAGTGCGGGTTGCCGTGGGACTGGAAGATGTGGCGGATTTGCAGGCGGATTTGAAGCGTGGTTTAAGCGCGATTACACAATCTGGGTCATAATGCGCTACAATGAGTAATTACCAGATCAACAAGGACACTCCAGTGTCATCGCCTAACAGAAAGTCGTCCATCACCCTGTATTCGCGCGGCACCTGCGCGTATTCACATCGGGTACGTCTCGCGCTTGCCGAAAAGAATATTCGCGCCGAAATCATTGATGTGGGGGATGATAATTTACCTGAAGATTTGCTCGACCTTAATCCCTATAACACCCTGCCGACCATGGTAGAGCGTGATCTGGTGTTATATAGCTCAAACATTATTATGGAATATGTTGAGGAGCGTTATCCTCATCCGCCCTTGATGCCTGTCGATCCTATTTCACGCGCGCGCACCCGCAGCTATTTATATCGTATGGATAATGACTGGTATAGCCTGCTTGCTGACCTGCAGGGCAGCGATAGCAAGAAAATAGGCAACGCGCGTAAACTGCTGCGGGATGGATTAATCTTGATTGCCCCGGTTTTCCTTCAGAAACCTTTTTTTATGAGCAACGAAATTTCTTTGGTAGATTGCAGCTTGTTGCCATTGTTATGGCGCTT
>JBKJTS010000119.1:0-3264 GCA_046590885.1 Gammaproteobacteria bacterium | reverse complement strand
GGCTGCCCCGCCAACTCCTGGCGCTGTACACTCTGTACTAACGCACCATGCATCCTTTCTGCCAATCCCGGTTCTAAACCTATGCCAGTTGAACCCGATGCCTGTATAGAGTTCTGCAATATCTGTTCCAAGCCAGGATCCAAGGTGATAACGGGAAGTTCTTGAGCCATCCCATTGATTTGTTGGACGATTAGGCGACCCAAGGCAATCCGCGCAGCAGCCGTTAACACGGCGGGATCCTGACTCTTGGGTGCATGCCCTGCCAATGTTTCGGCAATCGTTCGTATATCACGGATAGAAACTCGTTCTTCAAGTAGATTCTGTAAAACCTTCAGTATCACGCCCAGAGAAAGAGTATTAGGCACCAAATCTTCTATTAATTTAGGTGCTGTTTTTGCTAGGCTATTCAGTAATTGCTGAACTTCTTCACGGCCCAGTAATTCATGGGCATGGCTCTGCAGGATTTGACTGAGATGGGTAGCGACAACCGTGCCAGCATCTACCACGGTGTAACCTAGCGTCTGTGCATGCTCACGCTGTCCAGGCTCAATCCAGATGGCCGGCAAACCAAACGCAGGATCCTTCCCGGGCAGACCTTGCAGCGTACCGAATACCTGTCCGGGATTAATTGCCAGATCACGTTCTGGAAAAATTTCCGCTTCGCCCACCGTTGCGCCCAACAGGCTGATGCGATATGCATTGGGCGCCAGATCAAGATTGTCACGGATATGCACCGACGGCACCAGAAAACCCAACTCCTGGGTTAGCTTTTTGCGCACACCCTTGATGCGTCCCATCAACTGTCCGCCCTGATTTTTATCCACCATTGGAATCAACCGATAACCAACTTCGAGGCCAATGGTATCCACAGGCATCACATCGTCCCAGCTTAAATCCCGTGCTTCTGGAACAGGCTCCAGTGATTTTTCTGGCATCGCGGGTGTCACTAATAACGCCGCCTGTTTACGCTGTGCGATCATATAAGCTATGCCACCGGCAATAGCGGCCAGGGTCAGGAAGGCAACATTGGGCATACCAGGAATCATACCCATAATCCCCAGCACACCTGCTGCAACCCCTAACGCCCGTGGATTATCAAACAATTGCAGCAAAATCTGTTTGCCCATGTTCTGCGCGCTCGACACACGCGTGACCATAATGGCAGCTGCAACAGACAACACCAATGCCGGAATCTGCGTCACCAGGCCATCACCAATCGTCAACAACGTATAGGTGCGCAGTGCATCGCTGAAGCTCATATCATGCTGCATTACACCAATAATGAATCCACCGATAAGATTAATGAATAGAATAAGAATGCCCGCAATTGCATCGCCTTTCACAAATTTACTGGCACCATCCATCGAGCCGTAAAAATCGGCTTCTTCGACTATGTTTTTACGTCGCGCTTTCGCCTCTTCCGCGGTAATCGCGCCGGCATTAAGATCTGCATCAACCGCCATTTGTTTGCCCGGCATGGCATCTAGGGTAAAGCGTGCGCTTACTTCAGAAATCCGTCCCGCGCCTTTGGTAACCACCACAAAATTGATAATCACTAGAATCGCGAACACGATAAATCCTACTGCATAATTACCGCCAATAACAAACTCGCCAAAGGCATGGATAACATCACCCGCTGCATCCGTACCGTTTTGACCTTCCATTAAAATCAAGCGGGTGGAAGCAATATTGAGTGCCAGACGCAGCAACGTAGCCAGCAACAATATTGTAGGAAACGAGGCAAAATCCAATGGTTTTTGCGCATATACACTGGTGAGCAAAATTACTAATGCCAACGCAATGCTAAAGCTAAAAAATATGTCCAACAGCAAAGGCGGTAACGGCACCACCATCATCGCCAGCAGCATCATCATGAATATTGGCACGCCTAAACCACTGCGCATCCAGTCACGCCAGTGGGCTGGCATCAGCGATGAACTTGGGGTCATATCACATCTCCAAAAGAGCACATCTGTTTTTAGAATTATGTATCACGCTTTAATTCATCGGGAATCGACACATCCAGCAGTGGCACAGGCATACCATCATAAGTTGCGTCATAGTTTTGGCGTTTCTTCAGTTGATATACATAAGCAAGCACCTGAGCTACTGCCAAATAAAGCCCCGCCGGAATTGCGTGGTTCAGTTCAGTGCTGTAATGCAGGGCGCGTGCCAACGCTGGAGATGACAGAATTGCTACACGATGCGTCACACCAGTATTACGGATTTGCATGGCAATTAAATCCTTACCCTTAGCAACCACAATCGGGGCGCGCATCTTGTCTGGGTTATAACGTAAAGCCACAGCATAGTGCGTAGGATTGGTAATGATTACATCCGCCTTAGGCACTTCAGCCATCATGCGCCGCTGTGCCATCTCCCGCTGCTGACTGCGGATACGTCCTTTGATCTCGGGATTACCATCAGTTTCCTTGTATTCATCTTTTATTTCCTGACGAGTCATCTTTAACTGGCGACTATGATTCCACAGCTGGAAAGGCACATCCACTAGGGCGATCAGGACCATCACCGCACTCAATGTCAGAAAGCATGATCCTATAAGCTGGGCGACGTGACTTAATGCTGCCGGCAATGGCTCGCTACCCAACCCCATAAAAGAACCCATCATGCTCCATAACAGAAAAACCGCAGCACCGCCTAATACCAGAAATTTTGCCAGCGCCTTAACTAACTCCATCCAACCTTGAGGACCTAATATTCTTTTGAGACCCGACAGTGGATTAAGCTTCTCCCATTTAAAACCGAGGGACTTGGCATTTATGGACCAGCCACTTAATGCCATGGGCGCAGAGATGGCAGCCACCACCATCAAAATAAAAAATGGCGCAAGTGCGATCAATACCGAACTGGTGGTATCTTCCAGTGATTTAAATAATGTATCAGGGTCAAATATTGCGCTGCGGTTAATATTGAAATTCTGGCGCATGGCCTCAAGAAGCCCGGCCGTCATACGACCACCTAACAGCATTAAACCGCCTGCAGCAGTTAATAGAATTACCGTGGTATTGAGATCTAACGAACGAGCAATCTGTCCCTTTTCACGCGCCTCTTGCAGGCGCTTGGGTGTTGCCTGTTCTGTGCGTTCCTGGCCAGTATCTTGAGCGGCCATCTATTATTTAGCCTGGAGGAAGCAGAATTTGTTGCTGAATGACTGCAAAAGCATCATTCACCATGGAGGTTAATTGTGTGAGTAATACAGGTAGGGTCACCAGCATAATTACCAGACCCAGAAAAATCATCACT
>JBKJTS010000065.1:0-2765 GCA_046590885.1 Gammaproteobacteria bacterium | reverse complement strand
TGCGCATAACTCTTCGCGTGTCGAAGCAATGCAGGATAAATGCGGCGCGGCGTCAAGGCCAGTGTCGCGCTGAATTTCGACGACTGTATCGTAGGTGTGGTCGCGGGTGCTGCCGCCTGCACCAAACGTCACAGAAAAGTATATAGGATTAAGTTTTGCCAGTGTATCGCGCACGCTGCGCAGTTTAATCGCGCCTTCGGCGGTCTTGGGCGGAAAAAATTCGAAGCTGAAGGTACGAGGGTGTTTTTTTTGAGATTGCATTTAATGTCTCACCACAGGGTATGAATCTCTGAATGTATGTCATTTCGACCGCAGAGAGAAATCCTTGTCTCGAACAAATGTAAGAGATCTTCCAGGATTTCTCCCTGCGGTCGAAATGACAAAATTTAGTAATGCTGGGTGGGTTACTTGTGTAACCCACCCAGCATTGGCCGCTTCCGGCATCCTGCCTCTCGCGGCACTTGTGCATCCATGCACGACGCGTAGCAACACAACCTGTTTTTTGGGGGGTGTCTCCCGACACGGCTGGTGCGCACGGCGCACCTACATGTTGTTAATATCGATAATGATTAGGCTTGTAAGGGCCGTCCGAGGGTACACCGATATATTCAGCCTGCTCCTTCGTCAATTGGGTGAGCTTTGCGCCAACTTTCTTCAAGTGCAGACGTGCGACTTTTTCATCGAGATGCTTGGGCAGTACATAGACTTTTTTCTCGTACTTCGGCGCATGATTGAAAAGTTCGATCTGTGCAATGGTCTGGTTGCTGAACGAGGCGGACATGACGAAGCTCGGGTGGCCGGTGGCGCAGCCCAGATTCACTAAACGCCCTTTGGCGAGAATAATGATTTTTTTGCCGTCGGGGAAAATTACATGATCTACTTGTGGCTTGATTTCGTCCCACGTGTATTTTTCCAATGCGGCAATCTCGATTTCAGAATCAAAGTGGCCAATGTTGCAGACGATGGTCTGGTTCTTCATGGACTGCATGTGGGCGTGGTTGATAACATGTACGTTACCGGTGGCGGTAACGAAAATGTCGCCATGCGCGGCAGCATCATCCATAGTGACAACGCGATAGCCTTCCATTGCGGCTTGCAGTGCGCAGATTGGATCAATTTCTGTGACCCACACCGTGGCACCCATACCCCGGAATGCCTGTGCGCAGCCCTTGCCGACATCGCCGTAGCCCAGCACCACGCAGATTTTACCAGCGATCATTACATCGGTGGCACGCTTGATGCCATCCAGCAATGATTCGCGGCAGCCATAGAGGTTGTCGAATTTGGATTTGGTGACAGAGTCGTTGACGTTCATGGCCGGAAACAGCAGTTCGCCGCGTTCCTGCATCTGATACAGACGATGCACGCCGGTAGTGGTTTCTTCCGTGACGCCGCGAATGTCGGCGGCGATTTTGGTCCAGTGTTTGGGGCTAGCGGCCAGGCTGCGCTTCAGTGTCGCCAGAATCACTTTCCATTCTTCGTTGGCATTGGCTTCGGCGCTGGGCACGGCGCCTTTGGCCTCAAACTCTACGCCCTTGTGTACCAGCAGCGTGGCATCGCCACCGTCATCGAGCAGCATGTTCGGGCCTTTACCGTCGGGCCAGTTGAGGATTTGCTCAGTGCACCACCAGTAGTCTTCCAGCGACTCACCCTTCCAGGCAAACACCGGAATACCGGCGGCGGCAATCGCAGCGGCGGCGTGGTCCTGGGTGGAGTAGATGTTGCACGAAGCCCAGCGTACCTGTGCGCCGAGTGCAGTAAGGGTTTCGATCAGCACAGCGGTTTGAATGGTCATATGCAGACTGCCTGTGATGCGGGCACCCTTGAGTGGCTGTTGCGCACCAAACTCTTCTCGCAGCGCCATCAGGCCCGGCATTTCGGTTTCGGCAATCTGGATTTCTTTGCGGCCCCAGGCGGCCAGGGAAAGGTCAGCGACCTTGTAATCAGTAAAAGCGGTGTTGACTACAGCGTTCATAACAGAGCTCCTTAGCAGGTAAAGGCACGCCCATAACGAATGTATGGATGTGCCTGTATCAGAGCGCCGTTGCATGAGTGCTATCCCCTTCGAGCCTGGCAAACCCCCAAGTAAATAGGCGGCCTGTCGCAACGCTCCTCGAACGAAACGGTCACCGCCCCCAATCTATTAGGAAGCGGCGACTCCTAAACTTTTATATTCCCGCAGCTTTACGCAAAATATCAGCTTTATCTGTGCGCTCCCAGGTCAGATCAGCCTCGTTACGGCCAAAGTGGCCATAGGCAGCGGTCTGAGTGTATATGGGGCGTAGCAGATCGAGCATTTTGATCAGGCCCTTGGGGCGGAGGTCAAAGTGTTCGCGCACCAGTTTGGTAATGGCCTGGTTGGAGATCTTGCCGGTACCGAAGGTGTCTATGGTGATGGATGTCGGTTCGGGCACACCAATCGCATAAGAGATCTGAATTTCGCAACGATCTGCCAAGCCCGCTGCAACAATATTTTTTGCCACGTAGCGGCCCGCATATGCGGCGGAACGATCCACTTTGCTAGGATCCTTGCCTGAAAACGCGCCGCCGCCGTGGCGTGCCATACCGCCGTAGGTGTCAACAATGATCTTGCGGCCAGTCACGCCACAGTCGCCTACGGGGCCGCCGATGACGAAACGGCCGGTAGGGTTAATAAAGTAGCGGGTGTGCTTGTTCAGCCATTCTGCAGGTAACACCGGCTTGATGATTTCTTCCAGGACCGCTTCCTGCAAATCGGCGTGTTTGATGTCTGGCGAATGTTGGGT
>JBKJTS010000214.1:0-6683 GCA_046590885.1 Gammaproteobacteria bacterium | reverse complement strand
CATCAGGAATATCAATGAGATTAACAACAAAAGGTCGTTATGCTGTAACTGCCATGCTCGATCTGGCGGTGCATGCTACTGAAAATCCGGTGCCGTTGGCGGATATCTCGCAGCGTCAGGGCATTTCGTTGTCTTATCTTGAGCAGCTTTTTGCGCGGTTACGTAAGGAGGGCTTGGTGGATAGCGCGCGCGGGCCGGGAGGGGGTTATCGCCTGAGTCGTGCGGCCAGCGAAATTACTGTGGTCCAGGTAATCAGCGCCATCGACGAAACCGTTGAAGCCACCCGCTGTGGTGGTCTGGCGAATTGTCAGGACGGCGAACCTTGCCTGACCCATGAATTGTGGTCTGATCTGAGTCGCCAAATTTACGATTTCCTGAGTGGCATTAATCTTGCCCAGCTGGTGGAGCGTCGCGGTGTTAAAGAGGTGGTGATTCGCCAGGACATGCTGCAACAGCGGCGCTTTACCGGTGGAACGGCTGCAGTTTAGTATAGGATCCCGGTAGTGCCGGTCTATCTCGACCATAACGCCACCACACCGCTGGACGCGCGGGTGCTGGACGCCATGCTGCCATATCTGCGTGAGCATTACGGCAACCCCTCGAGCTTGCATCTGCAAGGGCGCACCGCACGCGCGGCGCTGGATCAGGCGCGCGAGCAGGTAGCCGCGCTGGTTAACGCGCATCCGTCGCAAGTGGTGTTTACCAGTGGCGGTACCGAAGCTAATAATTATGCGCTGAAGGGCGTTGCCGCAAAGTTAACGCCGGGACGCATTGCCATTAGCGCCATTGAACATTCGTCATTATTAGGAGCGGCGCAGGGTTTGGTTGCGCACGGTTGGCAGTGCGACAGCATTGCCGTGGATGAGCAGTGCCGCGTCTCGCGGGCGGCATTGTCTATGGTGCTTAAAAGCGGCCCGCGTCTGGTGTCGGTAATGATTGTGAATAACGAAACCGGCGTGATTCAGGACATTGCCGCCCTCAGCGCCCAAGTACGTGCAGCGGGCGCGATTATGCACACCGATGCAGTGCAGGCGGCAGGCAAAATTGCCGTAGATTTTCCGGCTAGTGGCGCCCATTTAATGAGCCTTTCAGCGCATAAGTTGTATGGTCCTAAAGGTGTAGGCGCGCTGATCGTTGATAAAGCATTGGATCTGGAGCCGCTTCTGCAGGGCGGTGGCCACGAGATGGAGCGCCGCGCGGGCACTGAGAATGTCGCAGGTATTGTCGGTTTTGGCGCGGCAGCGCTGTTGGCGCAGCAAGAGTTGGCGTCCCGCACAGCGCATCTAAAGACACTGCGCGATGCGTTGGAGCAGCGTTTGCGCGCGCTATCGGGCGTGGTAGTGTTTGCCGCGCAGATGCAGCGTATCGCCAATACGGTATTGATAGGCGTACCGGCCATTGAGGGCGAAACGTTGCTGATGGAGCTGGATCGTCATGGCATCGCCGTCTCCAGCGGTTCAGCCTGCGCCAGTGGCAGCCCTGACCCCAGCCATGTATTGCTGGCGATGGGCGTAGACCCTGATGCGGCGCGGCGCGTGATACGCATCAGTCTGGGCAAAGATAACACCCTTGCGGACATCGACCGGTTGATTACAGTGTTAAATGAACAAATCAGCCGGGCCCAGGTCAATACCTGGGGATAGGATTCCTGATTTAAATAGGTGTATTGTCATTTCGAGGGTAGCGAGAAATCCTGTAAGATCTCTCAGAGTTCTCTCACTTTTGTTAGAGACTCGAGATAAGGGTTTCTCTCTGCGTTCTACATGACACACATCAGAGTTTTCTGAAGAGGTGAAACATGAGCATTACGTTAACCGTTGCGGCGGCCGATCACATGAAGCGCTTTCTTTCCAAGCAAGGCAAGGGCGATGCCGTGCGCGTGGGCGTAAAACCCAGCGGTTGCACCGGCTTTAGCTATGTGCTGGATGTGGCAGGCGAAACGAGTGCCAATGATGAAGTGTTTGAAGGCCACGGCGTGAAAGTGATCGTAGACCGCAAAAGCCTGCCATTTATTGACGGCATGGAGCTGGATTACACCAAGGAAGGGCTTAACTCAGGGCTAAAGTTTAATAACCCTAACGTGAAGGATATGTGTGGTTGTGGCGAGAGCTTCAGCGTCTAGCGCCGCGCCGCACTATTGTCATTTCGATCCGCAGAAGAAATCCTTGCCGGCGAATGTGAAAGGAGCCGCATGATTTCTCAGGTGGATCGAAATGACAGGATCCTTTAGAGGGCTGTCTGGTCCGGTTGATTGCCAGAGTATGGTTAACCAAGTAAACTACCCAGCTTTCCCATTATGTAAACCATGTGAACTATATGGTTTTTATCTCGTCTTTAATCGTAGGAGCCGTTTGCTTCTTAATCGTTAGGGAGCCCGCAGGCTCCCTAAGCCCCCCGTTATCTGGAGAGTTTTCATGGCCGTTGAACGCACTTTATCCATCATTAAGCCCGATGCCGTTGCCAAAAATGTGATTGGCGGCATTTATAGCCGATTTGAAAAGGCGGGTTTGCGCATAATCGCCGCCAAAATGGTGCAGTTGACGCGCCAACAGGCCGAAGGCTTTTACGCTGTGCATAAAGAACGCCCGTTTTTTAATGATCTGGTTACATTCATGATCACTGGCCCGGTGATGATCCAGGTGCTGGAAGGTGATAATGCGGTTGCCAAGCATCGTGATCTGATGGGCGCCACCAACCCCAAAAATGCTGCGCCGGGTACCATCCGCGCTGATTTCGCTGACAGTGTTGAAGAAAACGCCGTGCATGGTTCCGATGCGCTGGAAACCGCCAAGGGTGAAATTGAATTTTTCTTCAAGTCCAGCGAGCTGTGCGCACGCACACGTTGATATTGAACACGCCGGTGAATGTGCCTGTGAACACGCCTGTTGCAAAGATGTCTGGCAAGATCAACCTGCTGGGGATGGATCGACCATCGCTCGAAGCTTTTTTCGTAGCGCTGGGCGAGAAGCCATTTCGCGCCACGCAAATCCTGCAATGGATTCATCAACGCGGCGTTGATAGCTTTGATGAGATGACCAACATCAGCAAGGATCTGCGCACGCATCTGGCGGAAACCACTGAAATTCGGTTTCCCGAAGTGGTGCTCGAGCAGGCGTCCGACGACGGTACGCGTAAATGGTTGTTGCGGGTCGATAGTGGCAACTGTATTGAGGCGGTGTTTATTCCCGAGCAGGGTCGTGGCACCTTATGCGTGTCTTCGCAGGTCGGTTGTGCGCTGGACTGTTCGTTTTGTTCCACGGCGCAACAGGGCTTTAACCGCAATCTGAGCGTGGCGGAAATCATCGGCCAGGTGTGGGTGGCCAACCGTGCGCTGTGCAGGGATGCACAAGCGCCGGGCCAGTTGGGTAAGGGCGCAGATGGCGATCGCATCATTACCAATGTGGTGATGATGGGTATGGGTGAGCCATTGTTGAATTTTGACAATGTAGTGCAGGCCATGAATCTGATGACTGAAGATTTCGCGTATGGCTTGTCGAAACGCCGCGTGACATTAAGCACCGCCGGTGTAGTGCCCGCGCTGGATCGCTTGCGGGAAGTGAGTGATGTGAGTCTGGCGGTATCGCTGCATGCACCCAACGACGCTTTGCGTAATGAGCTGGTGCCGATCAACAAAAAATATCCGATCCAGGAATTGTTGGCCTCGTGCAAACGTTACCTGGAAGGCAAGCCCCATCGTCGCATTACCTTTGAATACGTGATGCTGAACGGTGTGAACGACAGTCCGCAGCAGGCACGGGAACTGGCGCGCTTGCTGGCTGATGTGCCGTCCAAAATTAATCTGATACCTTTTAATCCGTTCCCCAATACCCGCTATACGCGTTCCAGTGATACAGCGATTGATGCTTTTCGCGATATACTGATTAAAGCCGGTTTTACTACCATTACCCGTCGTACGCGAGGTGATGATATTGACGCTGCATGCGGGCAGCTGGCAGGCAAGGTGCTCGATCGCAGCAAACGCAAACTTCACCGCATACCCATCTCCGTGGTGACGCAGCAGCAGTAACGAGAGGATTATAGGTAATGAAGGGACGCTGGTGGTGGGGGTTGATAGTATTGAGTCTGGCGGGTTGTGGGCAATCTTCACTGCGCAACGGCGCCGGATCACAAGAATCGCTAGCACAAATTTATACCAATCTTGGCTTAGCTTACATACAGCAGGGTAATCGCGAAACTGCCCTCGAAAAATTTCTTAAAGCGCTTGAGCATGATGCGGATTATGCCGATGCCCATCACTATATTGCCAGCATCTATCAACAGCAGGGTCAGTTAGAAAAAGCTGATAAGCATTATCATCGTGCACTGCGACTGGATGCTGACAACCCGATGCTGAAAAATAATTATGGCACCTTCCTGTGTGACCGCGATCAATTCCCACAAGCAGAGAAACTGTTTCTGGATGTTGCCAAGAATCCACGTTATACGACCCCTGAGCTTGCTTATGAAAATGCCGGATTATGCTCCCTGCGTGCCGGTGATGTACAAAAAGCCGAGCGTCATTTTCGAGCTGCATTAGGGATTAATTCAAAGTTGCCCGGTACGTTGTATCAAATGGCGTTGCTCATGTATAACTCGGCGCGGCCTCTGCTGGCACGTGCGTATTTGCAGCGTTATTCCGAATTAACTGTCCCTGCATCGCATAGTCTGTGGCTCGGTATCTTAATAGAGCGTAAATTAGGTGATAAACAAGCCGTGGCGAATTATGCAATGCGGCTTAGGAACAATTTTCCTGATACCGAAGAAGCACGATTGTTACGTGAATCAGAGAAGAGATAACTATGGATGTAACCGCACAAAAACAGGAAACAGTAAGGCCCAATGAGGGCCCCGGAAGATTATTGCGCGAGGCACGCGAGGCGCTGAATTTAAGCCAGGATGAAATTGCCCGCCGCTTGCATCTCGATCTTAAAATGGTTAAGGCGTTAGAAAGTGATGACTATAAAAAACTCCCCCCGCCGATTTTTGTAACCGGTTATTTGCGTAATTATGCACGTTTAACCAATCTGCGTGCCGATGAGCTGATTGCAAGTTATAACCGTGCAGCGGGCACTCAGCCACCCCCGATCAAGGTCATGGGATCGGGCAAGCAGGGTGCAGAACATAGCAGTGATCGGCCGGTGCAGCTGACAACATATGTAATGGCGTTAGCCGTGTTGGTAGTGGTATTGGGTGTATGGTGGTGGCAGGGCCGCGAGCCGGGGCCGGTGACTGAGGGCGCGCCCGCTGACACAAATATGGGTGCCGATGTAGATGCCAGTGGGGTGTCATTGCCGTTGCAGCACCCCGGGGGTGGTTCCATTGAGTTAATCCCGGTGCCCATTCCCGGTACGCCTGATATCGCGCCAGGAGCGGTCGGGGAGGCGGCTCCTGCGCCCTTACCTGGTGCGGCACCAGCGGTAAATCAATCTGCACCGCTTATCCCATCAACTAACGGTGTAGTGTCACCTGTTACCCCCGCTGCGATAATCCCTGCGGCTATCAAACTGACTTTTGATGCGGATTCCTGGGTGCAAATTACTGATGCTAAAGAGCAGCGGATATTTTATGATCTGGGAAAGAAGGGCGCCACCCGAACCGTACAGGGCTTACCGCCGTTGCAGGTAGTAATAGGGTATTCCCGGGGAGTAAAGATCGAATATAATGGAGCTCCTTTTGATCACGCGCGCTTTGAGCGGGAGGGACGTGCGATTTTTGTGCTCGGCAAAGCGGTAGGAGCTAATTAACATGCAGCACGAAAGTCCGATTAAGCGCCGCAAGTCGCGGCAGATCTGGGTAGGTAAGGTGCCAGTGGGCGGGGATGCGCCGATTGCGGTGCAGAGCATGACCAACACCGAAACCTGCGACGTAGCTGCCACAGTAGCGCAGATTCGTGCTTTGCAACGTGCCGGCGCCGACATTGTGCGCGTGTCTGTGCCCACCATGGACGCTGCTGAAGCGTTTGGCATGATTCGCAAAGAGGTGGATATTGCATTGGTGGCGGATATTCACTTTGATTACAAGATCGCGCTACGGGTGGCGACCCTTGGGGTGGATTGCCTGCGCATTAATCCCGGCAATATCGGTCGCGAAGACCGGGTGCGCTCGGTAGTCGAAGCCGCCCGTGACCGCAATATCCCGATACGCATCGGTGTGAATGCCGGTTCGCTGGAAAAAGACTTGCAGAAAAAATACGGTGAGCCTAACGCCCAGTCTCTGGTGGAGTCCGCCATGCGTCATGTCGACATCCTGCAAAAGCTCGATTTTCAGAATTTCAAGGTCAGCCTGAAAGCCTCCGAAGTGTTCATGACGGTGGCGGCGTACCGTGAAATTGCAACGCGCATCGATCAACCCCTGCATCTGGGTATTACCGAGGCTGGTGCGTTGCGTTCTGGCACGGTAAAGTCTGCGATTGGTCTGGGTATGCTGCTGATGGATGGCATCGGTGATACCTTGCGTGTGTCGCTGGCGGCTGACCCGGTAGAGGAGATCAAGGTTGGCTTCGATATTCTCAAGAGCTTGCGTCTGCGCAGTAATGGCATTAATTTAATTGCATGCCCGTCGTGCTCGCGCCAGGAGTTTGATGTCATCGCCACAGTCAACGCCCTGGAGGCGCGTCTGGAAGACATTCGCCAGCCATTGGATGTCGCCGTAATTGGCTGCGTGGTGAATGGCCCGGGCGAATC
>JBKJTS010000150.1:0-7090 GCA_046590885.1 Gammaproteobacteria bacterium | reverse complement strand
GCCCTGCTGAAAGACTCGTTTCAGAACCTGTTGGTTTCCGCCAAACAGATGCAGACGCAATACCTGCCGCAAATTCAGCAGAAAGCGGGCACGCTCGATATGGGCAGCGTCATGGCGATGGTCCGGGGGGCATGAGCAAATATTTCTGGCTGATAAAACTACTCTCGGAGCGTAGATCCATGAAAGACATTTTCGTCGCGAGCGGCATCGGGTTCGTTGTGATGCTGGTGCTGCTAGTGTGGGCAGGAGTGGCCGTGTTTGGTCTTGTCTCCGACCATCTGCCGCGCTGGCTGGCCAGCGGCGAGCAGCTCGCGACCGAGACCATGCGCAAAGCGCAGGAGACATTGCCGACAGTCACGGACAAGGTCGCCGAATCCGCGCCCGAGCTGGCGCGCCAGATCGAGGGCCTGATCCCTGGCGCAGCTTTGCCTGCGCAGGACGTGGGTGGTCAGGATCTGGCGGACATTCCGCGCTTCCCTGGCATGGTGCGCGTCGCCTATAACAGCCACGCCGGACAGAAAAGAACGGTTGCCTACCAGGCACGCGCTGAGTTTGGACAGGTCGTCGCATTCTATGTTAGCGAAATGGCACAACGGGATTTTACCGGGCAAGTGACCTCTGCTTCTCCCATCGAGGAGATCCACCTTTACCGCCGCAGGAACGAGCAGTTCACGTTCCGTTTCACGAAGGGTTCACAGCTTGGCTCGGAAATCACCGCACTGGAGATCAGCGAACCATGACCGGATGTCCGTGGCCAGAGCTAATGGAGAGTATGGACTAAAAGTAAAAAATAAGGAGTGCGGATGATGAAACACAAAAAAAAGCGTGATATTGAAAAAACATATTCCAGACGGACATTTGTCGCCAAACTGCGCCGACTCGCGGACGCACTGGAACGGGGCGAGCCTTTCACCATTCGCGTAGCGGGAGAAACTGTGCGTGCGCCAGCCGCTGCGATCATCAGCATCGAGCACGAGCGCGATGCCGGAGAGGAAGGGCTGGAGTTTCAGCTCAAGTGGCGTCGCGCGGCGCGTTAAATTTTAGCGTTTCGATAGATAAACATTAAACTCTTATTCCCCTACCACATCCACCCCCTTGGGGGGGGTAAATACAAACTCTCTGGCTTCAATGCTGGGGTTGCGTTGCAGGTTGTTGAATTTCAGGTGTGTGGTATTGCCGAAGTTATCGGTGATGCTCATCATGCGCAGGTCGCGTTGATTAAAGCCCAGTTGCACTTTTTCAAAATCCTTTTCACTGGCCTTAGGTACGAGTTCAATCCAGTCCAGACCGTTGTGTTGTCCTTTGGACGTAACAATAAAATCTTGCTGGGGAAAACGTGCGCCGCTTAACAGTTGTGCGGGAGTGCCGCCGAGTACACTGTCGAGTTGTTTGACGGTAACTTGTTCCAGATCAGGATCATAAATCCATAGTTTACGCCCGTCAGCGACAATTAGTTGTGGATAGGGCGCGCGGTAATCCCAGCGAAATTTGCCGGGGCGTTGCAGCACGAAGGTTCCTTTGGCATCCTGGATGACCTTGCCTTTGCTGTCAGTAACGGTTTGTTCAAATTCGGCACGCAGGCTTTTTACATCGGTGAAAAATTGCTGGATGCGTTGATTACCGCTGGCGGCATGGGTGAGGCTGGCGGCGCACAGCAGGACAATAAAAAACAGTGGACGAGTGAGCCAGTCAATCATGGTGCGTTGTACTCCAGTGTTTATTTTCATAGGACCGCAGTAGCAGTGGGTGTGAATGTCTCATATGCCCACACGATGCCCAGTGCCGCCAAAACCAGCCAGAGAGTGATAATGACAGCACCCGCGATGCGACTTACGGGTTTGCCGTTCACCAAGGCTTCCTGTGATCGTGCCCGACACTCGCTTAAAACTGCAGGTGGCACCAACTTGATGGCCAAGGCAATGCCTATGGGAATCAAGATAAGATCGTCGAGGTAGCCCAGCACGGGTATGAAGTCAGGAATCAGGTCAATGGGGCTCAACGCATAAGCCACGATAAAAGCAACCAGCATTTTTGCGTACCACGGCGTTAATGGGTGACGCGCGGCAAGGTAAAGCACAAAAGTTTCAGCTTTGAGATGGCGTACACGTTGTTTTAATTCTTTCAGAAATGACATAGATTCTTCGTGGAATGCCTTGTTTAATGATTCGACGGCGGTGGCGGGGCGAATATTTCGCGGGTGCCATTGGATTGCAAGGGGCCGACGACGCCGGTGCGTTCCATTTCTTCTACGAGCCGCGCGGCACGGTTATAGCCAATCTTGAGACGGCGTTGCACACCGGAAATCGACGCGCGGCGTGATTCGGTGACGATGCGCAATGCCTGGTCGTAGAGCGGGTCAGCGTCACCACCTCCACCACCGGGCGGTTGATCTTCGCCGAGATAATCACCGCCGCCCAAGTCTTCGCCTTGCAGAATTTCTTCAAGGTATTGCGGTGCGCCGGCGCGTTTGAGTTGTGCCACGACTTTGTGTACTTCATGGTCGGCAACGAATGCGCCGTGCACGCGCACCGGGATGCCGGTGCCAGGCGCGAGAAACAGCATGTCGCCGTGGCCGAGCAGTTGTTCAGCGCCCATTTGATCAAGGATGGTGCGTGAGTCAATCTTGGAGGACACCTGAAAAGCAATGCGCGTGGGGATGTTGGCTTTGATTAGCCCGGTGATTACATCCACCGACGGACGCTGGGTGGCCAATATTAAATGAATGCCGGCGGCGCGGGCCTTTTGCGCTAGACGTGCGATGAGCTCTTCGACCTTTTTGCCGACCACCATCATCATGTCTGCCAGTTCATCGATGACGACGACGATATAAGGTAAAGGTGCGAGCGTGGGGCAGGTGAGCCCCTCGGCGGGCTTGAAAAAAGGATCCGCAATCGGTGTTTCAGCGTCGATGGCGTCTTGTATCTTGCGGTTATGGCCAGTAATGTTGCGCACACCCATGGCGGACATCAGTTTATAACGCCGTTCCATTTCTGCCACGCACCAGCGCAGCGCCTGGGCGGCTTCTTTCATGTCGGTGACCACCGGTGTGAGCAGGTGGGGAATGCCTTCGTAGACCGACAGTTCGAGCATTTTCGGGTCGATCATGATCAGTCGTGCGTCTTTGGGCGTGGCGTTGTAGAGCAGGCTTAGAATCATGGCATTGATACCCACCGATTTACCCGAACCGGTGGTACCCGCCACTAGCAGGTGCGGCATTTTGGCAAGATCAACCACCACCGGTACACCGGAGATGTTTTTGCCCAGCGCCAGGCTCAATGGTGAGGCGGCGTTTTCGTATTCTTTGGAACTGAGAATTTCACTCAGGCGCACGGTTTCACGGTGCTCGTTGGGAATTTCCAGCCCCATCACGGATTTGCCAGGAATAATCTCGACTACACGCACGCTGATGACCGACAAGGAGCGCGCCAGGTCTTTTGACAGGTTGCTGATCTGGTTGCTCTTGACGCCCGCCGCAGGCTGTATTTCAAAGCGTGTGATTACCGGGCCGGGATGAACCTCAACAACCTGCGCGTCAACGCCGAAATCCTTGAGCTTCATTTCAACCTGGCGGGACATGGCTTCCAGCGCCGCAGGCGAGACCGTTGTTTTTTGAGGTTCAGGTGCGTCCAGTAGCGACAAGGGCGGCAAGTCGGTGGCGGTGATCTGGTCAAACATTTGAATTTGCCGCTCTTTTTCCACGCGCGCGCTGGGTTCAGGTTTCTTGATTACCGGTTCGATGCGCACTGGCACACGGTTCCCGCTTTTTTCCTTGTCAGCCTCCAAGGCTGTCGAGCGTTCCTTCCGAGCGCGCCGGCCCGCCAGATATTCCGTGAAATTTGCCCAGGCAATTTGAGTTTTTTCAAAGGCTTCAAGAGCAAGATGCCCTGTGATGTCCATCAGCCGGAACCATGACAGGCCGGTGAAGAGTGTGATCCCACTGAGGAACAGGGCCAATAGAAACATTGTGGCGCCGACTGTGCTGAAGGAGTGGGTAAGCGCTTTGGCTACTACGTCGCCGAGAATGCCCCCGGAATTGAGTGGTAGCGATGACGCCGCGCTGCTAAAACGCAGGGTGGCTAAACCACTGCCTGCCATCATGGTTAGTAAGCAGCCGACGGTCCGTAAAACTAAATGAATAGAGTCCGGTTTTTCCTGCTCATTGTATAAAAACCACCCGCCCACGCCTACCATCACCGGAAAAAGGTACGCGAAATAACCAAATACATATAAAAAAACATCGGCAAACCAGGCACCAGCCACGCCGCCGCTGTTTTCAACCCGGTCACTCACCCCACTGTGTGACCAACCCGGATCGGCGGGATGATAAGTCACCAGCGATATCAATAAATAAATGGCAATGGCACCCAGCACCAATAGTGCACCCTCGCGCAAGCCACGATTTATATGGGTAAGTAGGGACAGTTTTCCATTTTTTTTGCGTGTTGCCTGCGCCAAGCTGACTATACCTCTGTGTTTGCTGATGAACGGCGATTAGCTTATTATACAACCTCTAATGACCTCGTGCCCATTCTGCGAGCCTATTCAATATCTCGCTGAAGGGCGCATCGCGGCGTTGCCATAATATATAGGGGTATCCTCAAAATGCTCCTACTGCGTGTACACTCCACTTCTTCGGATACTTTTGCCTTGTGCTGGGAACCCTTCGCTGCGCTCTCCCTTGATCAAGGGATTGAACAGACTAAGGGATCTCATGCGGATCATTTCGAGCGCAGTAGCGATTGCAAGAACCGCCAGGAGCAGTTACCGAGAAATCCCCAAAGGCTCCTCGCATTCGTTCGAAAGAAAGATGTCCCCCTGTGGTTCGATGTGCAGGGATGCGCAAGCGCGGCGAAATGACAGCATATCTATTAACCCTCGGGCTCCTTAAAGGGCGCCCCTAAACGGTACTATTCCATGAGTGAAATAAAACATCATCGTCTGCTGATTTTAGGTTCTGGACCCGCAGGTTACACGGCGGCGGTGTATGCCGCCCGTGCCAATCTTAAACCGGTGGTGATCACTGGTATCGAGCAGGGCGGCCAATTAATGACCACCACCGATGTCGATAACTGGCCGGGTGATGCCCAAGGCGTGCAAGGCCCAGAATTAATGGAGCGTATGCGCCAGCACGCCGAGCGTTTTGGCACCCAGATTATCTTTGACCACATCCACAAGGCAGAGTTGCAACAGCGCCCATTTCGCCTCCTTGGTGATAACGCTATCTACACCTGTGACGCACTGATCATCGCCACGGGCGCATCGGCGATGTATCTGGGCATCCCCTCTGAAGAGGCTTTTCGTGGCCGTGGCGTATCCGCCTGCGCCACTTGTGACGGCTTCTTTTATCGCAACCAGCCAGTGGCCGTGATTGGTGGCGGCAATACTGCTGTGGAAGAAGCGCTGTATCTTTCCAATATTGCATCACACGTCACGGTGGTGCATCGCCGCGACAAGTTCAAGTCAGAAAAGATTCTCGTTGATCATTTGATGGAGCGGGTAAAAAACGGCAAAATTACCATTGAATGGAACCAGACCCTCGATGAAGTGCTAGGCGATGCTAAAGGTGCCAACGGCATACGCCTCAAGAGCGTGAAGGATGGCAGCGCCAAAGATATTGCGGTGCAGGGCGTGTTCGTCGCTATTGGTCATAAACCCAATACCAGCCTGTTTGACGGGCAACTGGAAATGAGCGGTGGCTACCTCAAGGTGAAAAGCGGCGCCAGCGGTAACGCTACCGCCACCAGCATTTCCGGCGTATTCGCCGCAGGCGATGTTGCGGATCATGTATATCGTCAAGCTATCACCTCGGCAGGTTCCGGCTGCATGGCGGCACTCGATGCAGAAAAATATCTGGATAATCTGGCGAGTGTCGTGAAATAAGGTGAATATCGTATTAGTTATGTTAGTGCGCGCTGGGGCTGAATAGTGGTGTCATCTCGACTGCAGGATGCGCAAGTGCCGCCAGGAACAATTGCCGGGAGAGATCTTTTTGTGGGGGCGAACAAGATCCCTCACTTCGTTCGGGGTGAAAGTTAATGTCCGCAATGGTAAATCGCACCAGAAGTAGGTGCCTCTAGGCAGGAACGCTAAAACATGGGACAAAAATACTCCGAGCTAAATGAAGAACTGCAACAGTTTATCAAACAGCAGAAGATATTTTTTGTTGCGACAGCGGCGCCGGATGGCCGGATTAATCTCTCGCCGAAGGGAATGGACAGTTTTCGCATCATTGACGCTAATAAAATAATCTGGCTGAATTTAACGGGGAGCGGTAATGAAACAGCGGCGCATCTGCTGGAAAGCAATCGTATCACTGTGATGTTATGTGCTATGGAGGGAACGCCGCTGATTTTGCGGTTATATGGTAAGGCAACAGTGTTTCATCCAAGAGATCACCAATGGAATACGCTGGCCGCGCTATTCCCGCCCCTTGCTGGTGCGCGTCAATTTATCGCAATGAATATCGAGCTGGTGCAAACTTCGTGTGGCATGGGGGTGCCTTATTTTGATTATGCTGGGGACCGACAACTATTGAAAGACTGGGCTGAAAAAAAAGGCGATACTGGTCTGCAACAGTATTGGAGCGATAAAAATCAAGTCAGTCTTGATGGTAAACCTACGGGAATTATTTGAGGCTTAGGACCGCAGCTGAGTTCAGGATCATGAAAAAATGCGCCTGACCGTTCTCGATAGTCTCGATACCCTTGCCGCTGACCAATGGAATGCGTTGGTGGGTGATACTAATCCCTTTTTGCGCCATGAATTCCTTGTTGCACTAGAGCGCCATCAATGTGTGGGTACAGCGGCAGGATGGTGGCCGCAACATCTGATCGTTGAACATGCTGATCAGCTCGTCGGCGCGATGCCGATGTATATGAAAAATAATTCCTATGGCGAATTTGTCTTTGACTGGGATTGGGCAGAGGCCTATCACCGTGCAGGACTACGCTATTATCCCAAGTGTGTAGTGTCAGTACCTTATACCCCGGCTACTGGGCCGCGCCTGTTACTGGCAGATATACCGCAACGTGCGCAAGTGGCGGATCTATTGATTAAGGGCGCGATAGAGCATGCGCAGCGCAGTAATCTA
>JBKJTS010000145.1:0-22628 GCA_046590885.1 Gammaproteobacteria bacterium | reverse complement strand
ATGGCGTAACACGCGCTGCTTGATGTCTTTGACGCCACCAAACGGATCGATGAGTGTGCCATCAGAGGCTTGGGCGATGGCGTTGATGGTGAGGTCGCGGCGGCGCAGATCGTCCATCAAGCTGACGTCAGGAGCCGCGTCGACGCTGAAGCCTTTATAGCCCGGCGCAGTTTTACGCTCGGTGCGTGCCAAGGCATATTCTTCGTGACTGTGGGGGTGAAGAAAGACCGGGAAATCCTGTCCCACCTGTTTGTAACCCAAGTCAAGCATCTGCTGTGGGGTGGCGCCGACTACGACCCAGTCATGATCCTGCACTGGCAGGCCGAGCAACTTGTCGCGTAAGCAACCACCAACTTGATAGATGTCCACGTTATTTCCTTAAACAAGGTGTTGAGTTACTGCGCCATATTTGAATGCGTTGCTACGCAATGCCTGGTGGGTTGCCACCCGCCCTACATTTTTTTCTTTAATGATTTATTCCAAATCCTGGAGGAGTGGCTGTAAATAACATCTGTCATTTCGAACGCGGCGAGAAATGACAGACGAGAAAGCATCCTCCGCTCTAATCGCGCCCGGCATGACGCCGATAGTCATAATAACGGGAGTGCTGGGCACGGCGGTCAAGGTATACGGGCACCACGGCTTCCAGTGCGGTGCGGTGCGTACCAAATATAGCCGGAAATTCACTCTGACACACATTATCAATTTTCATGGAAAGATAATTATCACGGGTTAGTGGTTTACCGGGGAAAAACTCCATAAGGCTGGCCATGACACGTGATGCGGTCGGGCCAAGTCCAATAATCCGACGATGCACACCCAACACTTGCGCGGTGTACTCCATCAATTGCTGGAGGGTATAACTGTTGGGGCCGCACAGATCATAACGCTGACCAATCGTAACATGATCGTGCAGCGCGGCCATGAAACAATGTGCCACATCGCCAACAAATATTGGGGAAAACCGCGCATCTGCGCACGGCACTGGCACCAATGGAGAAAATCTCAGCATCTGGGCAAAACGGTTAAACAAATGATCCTTAGGCCCAAAGATCACTGAGGGGCGAAAGCTGGTAACCTGCAAACCATGCGCTGATGCGCTGTGCACTAATCCTTCACCTTCACCTTTACTGCGCAGATAATTGCTTAAACCGCGCACATTAGCATTCAGCGCGCTCATATGTAATAAGCGTCTCACACCCTGCGCCATGCAGGCTTGAACCACCTTGCGCGGCAGGTCAACATGCACAATATGAAAATCGCCATGCCGCTTTTCATTAAGCACCGCTACCAGATTAATGACAGTGCCACACCCATCAAAATATTTATGCAGCACTTGGGCGTCATGGATATTGGCTTCAATCATTTCTACGCCCGGCCACACCAGCAAATCACGATGACGCTCCCGATTACGGGTGAGCAACCGCACCCGATACCCCTCCTTTACCAGTTGATTGACGAGATGACGCCCTACAAATCCGGTGCCCCCCAGCACACAAATATCACGTTTTTTTGTTTCTGATTGAATCTGTACTTTCAACGAAAACTCCTTCATCATTCTTGACCCGTCGTGTCCTTATGCCGCTAACTGGATATACTACTAGTACGTTTCACTAATATAGGGTGTGATTTCAACCGCTGGGAGAAATCTGTACAAGCGCCGGGCAGGATGCCCCAGTGTCGCGTACGCAAGGATGCGCAGGAGCGACCTCAACATAGGCAAGATTTCTCCATGCGATCGAAATGACAGAATGGGTAAGTGCTTTAATGAAACACACTACTCCGTAATAATAGTACGGTCCCCTTGATGGCGCTACTGGTTTCTGCATAATCCATACCATACCCTGCTGAATCAACTCAACACCTAGAGGATACCCGCATGGTTTTTACATCCATCAACCCCGCCAATGGTAATAAATTCTGGGAAATGCCCGCGTGGGATGACACCCAGCTGGAAGCGGCCCTTCAAGAAACCGCCCATGTAACACCTACCTGGGCTGCTACCCCTCTGGAAAAACGTTGCGAACTGATGCGCAATGCCGGGCAATTGCTACGGGCACGGCGTGAAGAACTGGCATCCCTTATCACCTGCGAAATGGGCAAACTAATTAAAGAAGCACGCGGCGAAATCGATAAATGCGCCTCGGTATGTGATTATTACGCCAACTATGGCCCGGCGTTTCTAGCCGATGAGATGATTGCTACGGATGCTGGTAAAAGTTATGTCACTTATCAACCGATGGGCACTGTGCTCGCTATCATGCCGTGGAACTACCCGTTCTGGCAGGTTTTCCGCTTTGCCGCGCCAGCCTTAGTAGCAGGCAATACCGGCTTGCTGAAACACGCTTCCAATGTGCCACAATGCGCACTGGCCATTGAAAAAATCTTCCGCGATGCCGGATTTCCCTTTGGCGTGTTCTGCTCACTGATGATCTCCGCCAGTCAGGTAGAACGTGTCATTGCCGACCCCCGTGTACACGCCGTGACACTCACTGGCAGTGAAGCTGCAGGGCGTAAAGTCGCCGCGTACGCTGGCGCTCACCTGAAAAAATCCGTGCTTGAACTGGGCGGCTCTGATCCATTTATTGTACTGGACGATGCCGACCTGGAACTTGCCGTAACTAACGCTGTGGCCTCACGATTCCTTAACACTGGACAAAGCTGCATCGCCGCTAAACGCTTTATTGTGGTAGATACAGTAGCTGATGAATTTGTCGCGCGCTTCAAAACGGCCGTAGAAAAATTAACGGCGGGCGATCCAATCAATGAGTCCAGCACCCTCGGCCCCATGGCACGCCCGGATTTGCGCACGGAGTTGCATCAACAAGTGGCAGACAGTATTGAACAAGGCGCCGTAGCAATCACTGGTTGCGCACCTATCCCGGGTGATGGCGCGTACTACCAAGCATCGATTCTCGACCATGTCACCAGCGTTACGCGTGCCTACCATGAGGAATTCTTTGGCCCGGTAGCAATTGTGATTCGTGCCCACAATGACGAAGATGGGCTGCGCATCGCCAATGCTTCACGCTTCGGGCTGGGCGGCAGCGTATGGACACGCGACATTGCACACGGCGAAGCCCTGGCACGGCGCGTCCACTCGGGCGCATGTTTTGTGAATGGCATGGTAAAGAGTGATCCACGGTTACCGTTTGGCGGAACCAAGGCATCGGGTTATGGACGCGAGTTGTCGCACCATGGCATGCATGAGTTTTTACATGCAAAGACCATATGGATTAAATAACGGGCATGAAAAAAGAGAGAAGGAGTAACCTTCTCTCTTTTTGCGATCCTTGCGCTAACCCAAAGGGTTAGAATACCGGGGCTGTGCCAAACTCTGAAAACAGTACGCTGACAGGCGCTGTGGAGGTCCATTCAAACGTATTTGGCGAGACCAGGTTGAATCCACTTACCGCAGCTCCGCTGGACACCAGCTTCACACTTTCTGTGGCAAATGGACCGGCACCGGCAATGTCCTGCCCTGCCCATACTACCTGAATCTTGTTGCCAATAGCCCATGCCAAAGTGGCAGGATCCGTCACATTGTTGGCAAACTTGAAGGCGGTTTGCGCTGTTACTGCATCCTCAATAAACGTAACGAAACGCTGCTTATCATTGACAGCATTGGCACCACCCACATACAGCGTCTGACCTAAACCCAATGCTGCAGTAACATTCGCCCCACCCGTAGTCGTATTGGCCATGACGCTAAAATCGGTAAGAAACTCGTCACCACCTGCCGCCGCGGCTGTCAGCGCACCTGCGCCATCCGGATCTGCGCCCTGATCAGACAAACTCAAGGAAAGAATAGACTCAGCTCTATTAGCCCCATTAGCAACCATTGACGCACCGGCCAGGATCTGTGCTGACGAAGAAAAGCCTGTGCCAATAGAACCTGGCGCTGTGCCGGCAGCAGACAATGTACCCTCCTTGATCGTCAGAGCAGAAGCAAGACCTCCCGCACCTCCTAATTGCACATAATCTTCTGAAGCAAAGGTCAGTCGAGTTATGTCAGTGGTAGCAGTAGAAGCAAAACCTTCACCGATCAAAGTTCTGAAATAACGGGGACCACCTGCAGTGTTACTGGTCACTTCCTGCTGAAGAAAACCGGAACCGTCAGCCACTGTGGCACAGGTGAAGCCGGTGGGACAGGTTGCCGACACCGCACCTGCCGTACTTACATTCCATTGACCCAAGGTATTAAAACCTGCCGGGGGAGCGGCCATTGCTGCGCCAGATAAAATGAGCGCCAATGACCCGGCAGAACCCATTGCTGTGGTTACTTTATGTAATTTTCTCATAATTTAACTCCTCACTAGTGATTATCATAATGGAGAGGCTCCTGCCGTTCTCGTAAATACAAATGGTATAAACCTTATAAAGTTAAATACGCTCATAAAGGTTAGCGGGCGAATTGGACAAATATTGAGCTTTATGTACTATAAATATTCTATTTAACTGAAATAAAACTGTGAAATGCGTAAAAACACATTAAATTCATAAACTTGTCGAATATGGCACTTTAGTCACAACTGGGCAGCACCAAGATTAAAGTTTAATCGGCTGAATTAAATTTGGGCGGAAGGTGGAAGATAGACAAAGCCGGGCGTTGCCCAGCAAAAGGACTTCGTTTCAACACTTTATGGCTACGAAATTATTTGGGGGGAAACTAACAAGGTAGATAATGTTTGGTTTTGTCTGGCGACATGAAAACAACTCTGGGTTTGGGTCTAACGGACACCACGCTAAGGCGGATTTGTGCGCTTTTTAGCGCGTGGATGAGCGCTATCGTAAACATTGGCGAGGTGCTGGAAATCGAGGTGGGTGTAAATTTGAGTAGTTGATAAGTCCGCATGCCCAAGCAACTCCTGGACGGCACGCAAATCGCCGCTGGATTCCAGCAGGTGGCTGGCGAAGGAGTGACGCAACATGTGGGGGTGCACATGACCACCGCTCCCGTGGGTGGCGGCCCAGTGGCGCACGCGCAGTTGCACGGCGCGGGGCGTGAGACGTATGCCGCGTACACCGACAAATAGTGCGGCTTCGCCGACATCCGCCAGCGCGATGCGGTGTGATAACCAGTGCTGCAAGGCGGCAATGGCATAGCTGCCCACCGGGACGAGGCGGGTTTTATTGCCCTTGCCAATGACACGCACCATGGCGTCCGTCAGATCCACATCCGTACATTCCAGGTGAGTGATCTCACTGAGGCGCAAGCCAGAGGAGTACATTAATTCCAGGATTGCCAGGTCACGCACCAAGAGCGGCGACAGGCTTGGAGGTGCGAGATTCGGCTGTGACAGTTGACCCATTTGGGGCTCTAATAAGCGACTCATTTGGTCGACATCCAGCGTTTTGGGTAATTTACGCGGCACTTTGGGAGCGCGTATCCCCACGGCGGGGTTACTCGGCAACACGCCTTCGCGCATCAGGTAATCACAAAACGAACGCACGACGGAAAGCAAATGTTGTATGCTGCGCGCACCAAGGCCAATACGATGATGAGCTGCCGCCAGAGCGCGCACCTGATGCAATGTTAAGGCGTGCCAGTCGTCAATTGCATGCAGGGTACAAAAGGCCGTGAGTTTAAACAAGGTTTGGCGGTAACTTGCCAGGGTATGGGGCGAACAACGGCGTTCGACACTCAGGTGGGTGCAGAATTTATCGAGCCATGTAGATTGATCGGCGCGCATGATTTAGCATCAGGAACTCATAGGATTAGCTACCGGGTGCGGCCTCTGAAACTTAATCCGTAGCCAGATAAGGCCGCACAGCACGAGCGATGATCTCGCCCATTTGCGACAGGAAGTGTGTTCCCATGCCGTGATGAAAGTGTGCGGGGTCGTGACTGCCAATGGCGACAATGCCAGCAGGAACATGCAACTGTCCCGTACCGGGCCCGGCAATGCCGCACAGGGGTATCAACGCGGCGGAGGCCACGGGGCTGGCTGGATTGCCAAACAGGTAATTCATTTGTGTGACGCCAAGATGGCCACATATAGGTTTAGCGTTCTTGAGAAAACCCTTGAAGGCATCCCATGCCGCATCATCTTTATCGACAAACAGCACGCCATTATCGTTGGAGGCAGTGTCGCTGGCAGGATCGGTAAGGAATATTTTGGGTTTGGCCATTAATCGCATGACGACGGCGTCGGCCTGAAAGTCGTTGCGCAGACTATCATAGATGCCGATGAAAACGTCCTGCAAGGTGGTGCAATCCATTAATGACAACACCATGCGGTGCATGCGCTCACTGAGACGGTCATTATCACGTGCAATTTGCACCAGATCATATAGTTGGCTGGTGAGGTGACGGTTATGTTCCCGCAGGTTGACGACTTGCCGCTCAATCAACGATATTGCCGTGCCGCTGGAATGTTGCAGGGTCATTTCCATTAACACTTCCGGATGGCGCGTAAAAAATTCCGGCTGTGCACGCAGAAAATCTGCAACACTCTGTTCTTCGACGGCGATTACACCGGTAGGCGATGAATGCTGTTGTTTTGTCATAGTTCTATTTTTCCTTCAAATACTGAAACGGCCGGTCCTGTCATCCATACCGGCCTCTCCGATTGTGAATTACCGGCCCCTGCCCAGCGTATCAGAAGCGTGCCCCCGGGCAAATCCACTGATACTGTTTCATCCAATAACCCTTGCTGATGTCCCACCACGACGGCAGCGCAGGCACCGGTACCACAGGCACGGGTTTCGCCTACGCCACGTTCATAAACACGCAGACGAATATGACCGCGATCAATAATCTGCATGAACCCGACGTTCACGCGGCGCGGAAAACTCGCATGGTGTTCTATCTTCGGGCCGAGTGTGGCTACTGACGCGGTATCAACATTATCGACCTGCATTACGGCGTGCGGGTTACCCATGGACACGGCACCAATGGTGATGCGCTGCCCCGCAACTTCCAGTGGATACGCAGGTGCCTGAATGTCGGTAATAAAGGGAATATGCGCTGGCGTAAACTGCGGCACCCCCATGTTGACGGTGATAAGGCCGTTCGCTTCAACCTGTGCGCCAATAATTCCCGCTTTGGTTTCGACGCTAATCTCGTGCCTGGTGGTCAGGTGGTGATCCAGCACAAATCGGGCAAAACAACGCACGCCGTTGCCACACTGTTCAACTTCCCCACCATCAGCGTTATAAATCCGGTAGCGAAAATCAATGCCTGGTAGCGTGGGTGCCTCGACTAATAGTATCTGGTCGCAGCCAATACCAATATGGCGGTCAGCAATGAAACGCAACTGATCAGGCGTGAGCGCGATACGCTGGGATAAGGCATCAATCACGACAAAGTCATTGCCCAGGCCGTGCATTTTAGTGAAATTGATCAGCATATTGGCCGTTAGTTTAGCATGAATGGCTATGAAAGTGACGTGCTTACTTAACCCGCAAAGTGTCCATGTTAACCACATGCGTAGTGGATATTTCTTCAGGTTGAAGCGTAGCGTGATCAATGTCATAGCGATCATGCAACAAGACTTGCAGTGCGGCCAGCGTGACCTGCCAGTGCTGCATGTCACGCATGGCCACATGAGCGGATAATGCAATGCGGCCCGAAGAGAGTGTCCAGATATGCAGGTCGTGAATAGAGGCGACGCTGCCGACACCGGCCATGGCACGGCCCACTTCAGCCATGTCCATGCCCACCGGCACACCTTCCATCAGCACATGCAAGGCTTCACGCAATAAATGAAATGAAGCAAAAAGTATTAACCCGCAGATCAGCAAGGACAGGATCGGGTCTATCGCCATCCATCCGGTAAAATAAATGACGGCGCCCGCCACCAGCGCAGCTATTGACCCCAACAGATCACCCATAACATGCAGTAATGCGGCACGGGTATTCAGAGTCTGCTCACCGTGGCGCAACATCCAGGCCACGACCAGATTCACCATCAGCCCCAGCACTGCCACCGCCATTACCACACCCCCGGCCACTGGCGTGGGGCTGCTGAGACGCGTAATGGCCGCCACCACAATACCTGTCACCACCAAAAACATGAGCAACGCATTCGCCACAGCAGCGAGTACTTCGGCACGCCCCAAGCCATAAGAATGACGTAACGAAGGAGGACGTCTAGCAACCCAGGCAGCAAACGCCGCCAACCCCAGTGAGGTGGCATCGGAAACCATATGCCCGGCATCGCCCAATAATGCTAATGACCCCGACCACCAGCCCGCCAACGCCTCGGCAAGCGCAAATACCAGCGTCAATACCAATGCCACCAGCAACGAGTTAGTAACACGCTGGGGACGGTGAGGATGGTGATCTACCGGATGGTGTGTGTGCATAGGACTCGTGAAATAAAGGGCGCTTCCTGGAGTCATTCACTCACAGGATGACCCCTGGACGCCACAGCCTGACAAGCAGTTATTTTACACCATTTTGCTTATTACATCTTATAATAGGCATTTCCTGCCCTGCGAAGCGTGCTATGAAAATACATCGTCACTCCACACTTTGGCTGATCATCACTCTGCTCTGGCTGACGAGCATGCTGGCAGGCTGCGGCCAAAAAGGGCCATTGCGTTTGCCTGATGAAACATCCGCGCTCACACAACAGAAATAATGCATTCATCATGAACCACTTTACCTACCGAAATGGACGTTTGTTCGCTGAAGATGTTGATCTGACCGCCATCGCCCACGCACATGGCACGCCGTGCTATGTCTATTCACGGGCCACGCTGGAACGCCACTGGCATGCTTTTGACAGCGCTTTTGCCGACCACGATCATCTGGTGTGTTATGCGGTAAAAGCTAATTCCAATCTTGCTGTGCTGAATGTGCTGGCACGCTTGGGGTCCGGATTTGATATTGTGTCAGTGGGTGAGCTGGAACGTGTACTGCGCGCCGGTGGGCGGGCAAGCAAGATTGTGTTTTCCGGCGTTGGTAAACGCGCTGATGAAATGCGTCGCGCGCTGGAAGTCGGCATTTATTGTTTTAATGTGGAATCCGTGGCCGAACTTGAACGACTCAATAGCGTCGCTGCCCAGATGAATAATGGCATAGGCGTGCGTGCGCCGGTGTCATTGCGCGTAAATCCCGACGTAGATGCAGGCACGCACCCCTATATTTCCACTGGCCTCAAAGAAAACAAGTTCGGCATCGACATCGCCGACGCCCCAGCGGCTTATGCACGCGCAGCCGCATTGCCACATATCAATATCATCGGCGTGGATTGTCACATCGGCTCACAATTGACGGAAGCCACACCCTTCGTCGATGCGCTGGAACGTGTGCTGGGGCTGATTGATCAATTAGCTGCACAGGGCATCAGCATTCATCATCTCGACATCGGTGGTGGCCTCGGCATTCCTTATCATAATGAAACCCCCCCCAGCCCGAGAGAATATGCACAGGCCTTACTGCCAAAACTGCAGGGGCGCAATTACAAAATCCTGCTAGAACCCGGCCGCGCCATCGTCGGTAATGCTGGCGTGCTGCTTACGCAGGTGGAATATCTAAAACACACCGCGCATAAAAATTTTGCGATTGTCGACGCCGGTATGAATGACCTGATTCGCCCTGCTCTTTACAATGCGTGGCAAGAAATCGTGGCTGTAATACCGCGCGTCTTTGGCGCAACACAACACCGCTTGGATAATGATACACACCAGCATGGCGAAGAAACCCGCTGTTACGACATTGTGGGACCAGTATGCGAAACCGGTGACTTCCTCGGCAAAGACCGTCAACTCAGCCTGCAACCCGGCGATGTGCTGGCGGTGCGCTCTGCGGGAGCCTACGGTTTTGTCATGAGCTCCAATTACAACACCCGTCCGCGTGCGGCGGAGGTGATGGTAGATGGGAAACAAACCCATATTGTGCGGGCACGTGAGACGCTGGATGATTTACTGACGGGTGAGAAATTACTGCCTGATTAAGTTTGAAAGCGGCCATGAAACCTGCCGCGAGTTCTGTCATCCGGTATCAAGTCAGGGACGACAGGACTTCCGTTGATCAACCAACACTCCCGGCAAACCCCTGCTGCCGCCACGCCTCATAAAGAATCACTGCCACTGCGTTCGACAAATTCAAACTGCGATTGCCGGGACGCATCGGAATTCGCAGCAAATGCTCAGGTGGCAAGTCATCGAGTAATGCCTGTGGCAAACCTCGCGTTTCAGGCCCAAACAATAGGGCATCATCCGGCTGAAACAGCACAGCAGCGTAATCCTGCTTGCCCCGCGTGGAACACGCCATAATACGTGATGGCCGCATGGTATCGCAAAAAGCCTCAAAACTGGCGTGCTGATGTATATTGGTAAACTCATGGTAATCCAAACCGGCGCGCCGCAACTTGCTGTCGTCCAAACCAAAACCCAACGGATGAATTAAATGCAGTTGCGCACCTGCATTGGCGCACAAACGAATAATGTTACCGGTATTAGGAGGGATCTCAGGTTGGTACAGGACAATGTGAAACATTTATAAAAACCTTAAAACTGTCAGCGATTCAAGTGCCTGCGGTTATGCATATACCCCTGCACACTATTCTTCGTCATGCTCGTGATCATCCTCACTCCCCATGCCCAGCTCCTTTATTTTACGTGTCAAAGTATTGCGTCCCCAACCCAGCAGGCGCGCAGCTTCCTGACGTCGGCCACCGGTGTGTTGCAGCGCCGTTTCAATCATGATGCGCTCGAATAGGGGAGTGGCACTATCCAGCACCCCGCTTTCACCCCGCGCCAGGCGCTGCTCGGCCCAGCTTTTGAGCGCGGCTTCCCAGCCATCACCGGATACTGTTATCCCATTTGATTCCAGCTTCAATTCCGGCGGCAAATCTTCGATATGAATCTCGCGGCCCGAAGCCATGACAGTGAGCCAGCGGCAAGTATTTTCCAGCTGACGGACGTTACCGGGCCAATCGAGCCGGCACAGAAATGCCTCGGCATCCGCGCGCAGCACTTTTGGATCAACCTTCAATTCACGCGCTGCATTATTCAGGAAAAAACCCAGCAACAACGGCATATCACTGCGTCGTTCGCGCAGGGGTGGAATATGAATGCGGATCACATTCAGACGATGAAATAAATCTTCACGGAACAACCCTTCGCGCACCCGGCGTTCCAGGTCCTGGTGAGTAGCGGCTATGATCCGCACATCCACCTTGATAGGGGTATGCCCACCCACGCGATAAAATTCACCGTCAGCCAGCACCCGCAATAAACGCGTTTGCAGTTCGGCAGGCATATCGCCAATTTCATCTAGAAATAATGTACCCCCATCGGCCTGCTCGAAGCGGCCACGGCGCATGGTCTGCGCACCGGTAAAAGCACCGCGCTCATGGCCAAACAACTCAGACTCCAGTAAGTCGCGCGGTATGGCAGCCATATTCAGCGCAATAAACGGCTTGGCAGTGCGTGGACTATGACGATGCAATGCTAATGCCACCAGCTCTTTACCAGTGCCCGACTCACCATTAATCAGCACTGTGATATTAGAACGCGACAGGCGACCAATGGCCCGAAAAACCTCTTGCATGGCAGGAGCTTCACCAATGATTTCGGGCGTGTCCATATCTTTGCTGGCAGGCTGTACACTGCGATTACGCTGACCCTGCTGACAGGCACGTCGCACCAGATCCACTGCCTCATCCACATCAAACGGTTTAGGCATGTATTCAAACGCACCGCCCTGATACGCTGACACAGCGCTATCAAGATCCGAATGCGCCGTCATGATAATCACTGGCATGTGCGGGTAGTCAACCTTGACGCGCTCCAGCAGTTTGATACCATCCATGCCCGGCATGCGAATATCCGTAACAATCACATCAGGTCTGTTGTCTTCCAGCGATTCCAGTGCGGTAGTGGCACTGTCAAAACTGGTGACATCAAGATCGGCCTGGCGTAGCGCGCGTTCCATCACCCAGCGTATTGCCCGATCATCGTCAATCACCCAAATATGTTCCCGCTCACTCATTCGCCTTCTCCATGATTGCTAGGATTGCTAGCACTGCGTGCCAAAGATTGCTGGCGCCCTATGCCAGTGGCAACAGCAACGTAAATATCGTCTGCCCCGGACGACTGGTACACTCAATTAAGCCTTGGTGTTGATTAATCAACGACTGCGCTATCGACAGTCCTAATCCGGTACCCTCTGGCCGCCCCGTTACCATCGGATAAAAAATGCTTTCCAGCATATCCGCCGGGATGCCCGGTCCGTTATCTACAATATCAATGCGCACTGCCAGTTTGTAACGCTGTTGATTGATGGTTGCCTGGCGCTGAATGCGCGTCCTCAAAGTGATGTCGCCAGTAGTACCGATGGACTGCACTGCATTGCGCACTATATTCAGCACAGCCTGAATCAACTGATCCTGATCGGCTTGAAAATCCGGGATACTGGGATCGTAATCGCGGATGATGCGTACGCCGGGCAAGACGCCTTCATCATCCTGCCTCTGGTTATGTATCTCTGCACGGCTGATGCCCAAATGCAATGGGTGCAGGGATGCACTGGAACTGCCGGCGACTGGCGTTGCATTTAGCGCGTCAGCGAGTGCTCGATCCAGCCCATCATTCGATGCGCCCGCCAGCACCACGCTGCGCACTCGCTCCAATACATTATGAATATTAATCAGGGTCTTCTGTGGCAAGGTATTAGGCCCCAGCATGCGATTCACCAGATTCCGCAGCCGATCCGCTTCACCAATAATGATTTGTGTATATTCCTTAAGCGATTCATTACTTAATTCACGTTCCAAGAGCTGTGCTGCCCCACGCAGCCCTCCCAACGGATTTTTAATTTCATGCGCCAAACCCCGCACCACAGCACGCGCCGCCTGATGCTGGGCCAGCAAATTCTCTTCGCGAGCAATGCGCAAATGTCGGTCTACCTGCACCAGTTCCACCAATAATCCAGTGGCTTGCATATCACTCACTGGCGTCACCGTAAAGTCCACTGTAATCGCCCGCCCTTGGATATGCCCGGCTGATCCACCGGGCAATAGCAGCGGTAATTCGTGCTCGGTAAATGGATGTCCACTTGCCAGGGCACCCCGCATTGCAGTAATCACCACCTCGCCCATCGGCCCTGGCAACAGCTCCTGAGCCAGAATGCGATTGGCGCGTCGCGCACTCACTGCAAATAACATCTCACCCGCCGGGTTCAGATAATTTAAACGCAACTCATCATCAAACAACAACAAAGTTGTATTTTGATTATCAACAATGCGCCGGTATACCGCACTGGGGATCATGACATCGGGTAACATGTAATGGTGCAAAGCAAGAAGCGAACCATGCTATCAGCAACCTCTTCAAATATTTCCAAAGAATACTTAAAAATTTCAATAAATCAAAATTATTCAATATGTTATGAATTAAAAAGACTGATGATTGGGATAAAATGCAGATAACTGTGAATCACATACATAGAGTCGATTCAAATAAAGATAACGTGAATTGGCTAAGATTGCACTATTTTGGTGCTATATAATAAATTAGTGCATGAGGCCATGGCGAGGTGCCCCGCTGTGGAGCGCCCATAAAAAACGCCCTCTCCATGCCGCATGGGAGGGCGTTGATCAGCCAGCACAACAGCGTTGTATTACAAACTGTAATACATATCAAACTCAACCGGGTGCGTGGTCATGCGGAAACGAGTCACTTCCTGAAGCTTAAGGTTGATATAAGCGTCAATCATATCATTGGTAAATACCCCACCTGCCGTCAAGAAAGCACGATCCTTATCGAGGTGATCCAGCGCCATGTCCAGTGAGTGGCAGACCTGGGGAATTTCCTTGGCTTCTTCTGGTGGCAGGTCGTACAGATCTTTATCCATGGCTTCACCAGGGTGCAGCTTATTTTTGATGCCGTCCAGACCCGCCATCATCATGGCTGCAAACGCCAGATAAGGGTTACTGGAGGCATCAGGGAAGCGGATTTCAATCCGGCGCGCCTTGGGACTAGGCACATAAGGAATACGCACGGAAGCCGAACGGTTACGCGCAGAATAGGCCAGCATCACTGGTGCTTCAAACCCTGGCACCAAACGCTTGTAACTGTTGGTGGTGGAGTTAGTGATGGCGTTCAATGCGCGGGCATGCTTGAAGATCCCACCGATGTAATACAGTGCAGTTTCAGACAGGCCACCATAAAGATTGCCACTAAACAGGTTTTGGCCACCCTGGGCCAATGACTGGTGAACGTGCATGCCGCTGCCATTATCACCAACAATCGGCTTAGCCATAAATGTGGCGGTTTTGCCATAGGCATGAGCCACATTCTGCACTACATATTTAAGAATCTGCACTTCGTCAGCCTTTCTCACCAAGGTGCTGAATCGGGTGCCGATTTCACATTGACCGGCTGTAGCAACCTCATGGTGATGGGTCTCAACCGACAACCCCATATCTTCCAACGCCAGACACATGGCAGAACGTACGTCCTGGAGCATGTCAACCGGCGGCACGGGGAAATAGCCTCCCTTGACGCCAGGGCGGTGCCCGGTATTACCATCGGGGTATTTCTTCCCCGAGTTCCAGGACGCTTCCTCGGCGTCGATCTTGCAAAAAGAGCCGCTAATGTCCGAGCCCCAACGCACGTCATCGAAAATGAAGAATTCGGGTTCCGGGCCAAAGTAAGCGGTGTCGGCAATGCCGGTGGATTGCAGATACGCTTCGGCACGCTTGGCCAGTGAACGCGGGTCGCGGTCATAGCCTTTCATGGTGTGCGGCTCGAGCACATCGCAACGCAGAATCAGCGTACTCTCATCAAAAAATGGATCCATGACGGCGCTTTCCGCGTCCGGCATCAGCACCATGTCGGACTCATCAATACCTTTCCAGCCCGAGATCGAAGAACCATCGAACATTTTGCCGTCTTTAAAAGCATCAGCATCAACAGTGGATGCCGGGACAGAAACGTGGTGCTCTTTGCCACGGGTATCAGTGAAACGAAAATCAACAAATTTGACTTCGTTGTCTTTAATCATTGCAAAAACTTTTTCTGCGGACATGTAACTCCCCTCCAGGGCACTCTTTAAAAAAATTAATTATAGAAATAAACTTAGAGTTTATGCATTATTCATGCCACTTAATATTTATTCTTTAATTTTAGCATGTTATGTAATAATAATAAAAACCACCAATGCCATTAGCACTATTAATGTGCGGTAATTATAAGAAATGAACCATTATGGTGCAGATCTTTACTTACTAGACACTATCAATTGCAGCTGAATGTTTTACGAATCGTCGAAGATTACTCCCAACTCATCTAGATTGGCAAGTGGGCGCTTCCAAAATCTCTGTTTTTTTACAGCAGGTGTGTTTAATGCGGCCGAGAACGTTTGGTTTGGCCGATCATTAGCAGGGCCTTGGCGGGGTGTAGGGCGGTGCTGCAGGCTACTTGTTGGGCATGATAACTGCCTGTGTCGCTCCATAACTCATGAGCCACCAGAGGCTCAAGCAATGAAGGTTGCCCATGCAGGGTACGCATGGATTGCAATATGTCCATTAATTGCACAAATTCATGGGCTAAACGCACGTAGGTATCGGAGCTGCTGTTAGGCATGTGTGCGGCCAGGTGCAGGTAGGCACTACGTCCCAAACCTACATAATAACTGATGGAAACACGGCGGCGTAGCGCGCGTAACGGAAACAATCCGGCATGTAGCAGGCACAGATCACCCACATCACGTAATTTAACGCGTTGCCTCTGCCCGACTTCGTGCATGGCATAGAGATAATCAAGCGTTAGCACCCGTGCTGCAATACTTTGCTCACCAGTAAAGCGCATCAAAAGAAACACCAGATAACTTTCCATGTCTTCCGTAAGCTGACAATGTGAAGAAGATTCGGCCGCTTTCACGAGGTGTTGCCACTGTGCTGCAGCGGTGGGCTGTAAAACCAGAGATTCCATGTGCTTTCCCCCTTAAATTATGCCGTGCCTTACTAAAGGTATCGGCATTTAATCCGATGCTTTAAGCAGGATGCTGCTATATTTCAGAGGTGATGGGATATGAGCTGGTTAAGGATCAAGAATAACCTGGTGAGTGAATGAAAAAGCGCGACTGGATCACGACCTGGCCCGTCTATATTATGGCAGGGTGCTCTATAGCATCCACCCCACAGGCATCTGCTGAGGGTGTCTTAAAATCGGATCTGCAACATGCCCTGCTGGTATCACTGCTGGCAGCGCTGCCCGCCGTCAAGGCTGCTACAAATACGCCCATGGATCTCGCCGTCAGCCTCGGTTACCGGGAAGATAATCTGAACTGGAATATCGCGGGCGGGGGCATTAATGTTTTATCTGAACTCTCATGGAAAAATCTGGCGATTGCCCAGGTACAGGCCACTGCCAAACTCAACATTAAAAATGACTGGCGCATCCGGACCGACTTTGGGTATGGGGCAATCACATCGGGTAAAAATCAAGATTCAGATTACAATGGCAATAATCGTACCCTGGAATTTTCGCGCTCGAATAATAAAGGCGGTGGGAATGTAGCCGATGCAAGCATTGGGATTGGCAAAACTCTGCGGCTGCTTGATCAAACCGTCGGGAAGTTTATTTATGTCACGCCGTCTATTGGCCTGTCAGCGCATCAGCAAAACCTCACCATGACTGACGGCGTGCAAACCATATCCAGGCCTGACATAGCCCCTTCAGCGCCGCTCGGCTCCTTTGCTGGCCTGGACAGTAGCTATGCCGCACAATGGCAAGGCCCGTGGATAGGTGTAGATGCATTAATTGAAACCGGGGGGAATCTCTCCCTGATAACTAGCGCGGAATATCATGTAGCCGACTATTCCGCAAAAGCAAACTGGAATTTACGTGACGTCTTTGCCCATCCGGTCAGCTTCAAGCATGCCGCAAAGAGCCAGGGCTTTGTTGCGTCAGCAGGCGCAACTTATCCAGTTGCCAAAAACTGGACGCTGAATACTACGCTGAAATACCAGATCTGGTCTACCCGTGCAGGCAGCGATGTGGTGTATTTCTCTGACGGCTCAACGGTGCAAACCCGGCTTAATACAGTTAATTGGGAATCTACCGCTTATAACCTGGAAATTGTTTATCAATTTTAACAGGGCGCGATAATTACCCCCTCCTCCAGACTCGCCCTTCCACCCGGTATACTTGACCGGTATACTTGACAACCCCGCTTATGGATTTGAAACAGGGCTTATTTTGATCAACAATTATACCCCTCCCAACGACGCCACCACCTTTCAAGGTTTGATTCTGGCATTGCAAAACTATTGGGCGGCGCAGGGTTGCGTGCTGCTGCAACCCTATGACATGGAGGTCGGCGCCGGCACTTTTCACCCCGCCACTTTTCTACGCGCGATTGGCCCGGAGCCGTGGCGCGCCGCCTATGTGCAGCCCTCGCGCCGCCCGACCGACGGACGTTACGGCGAAAACCCCAATCGTCTGCAGCACTATTACCAGTTTCAGGTCATCATCAAACCTTCGCCACTGGACATTCAGGAACTGTATCTGGGCTCGCTGAAAATGCTCGGCATTGATCCGCTCGTACATGACATCCGCTTTGTCGAAGACAACTGGGAATCACCGACGCTGGGCGCGTGGGGGTTGGGCTGGGAAGTGTGGCTGAATGGCATGGAAGTAACGCAGTTCACTTATTTTCAACAGGTGGGCGGGCTGGAATGCCAGCCGGTGACGGGTGAGATCACCTACGGTCTGGAGCGCATCGCCATGTATTTGCAGGGCGTGGAAAGCGTTTATGATCTGATGTGGACTAAAAGCTCGCGGGGCATTGTGACCTACGGTGATGTGTTTCATCAAAACGAAGTGGAAATGTCCACCTACAACTTTGAATACGCCGATGTTGCAGCGCTGTTTGCCTGGTTCGACACCTGTGAGCGTGAGAGCAAGAAACTCATCGAAGCCGGACTACCATTGCCTGCTTACGAAATGGTGCTCAAGGCATCGCACACGTTTAATTTGCTGGATGCGCGCCGCGCCATTTCCGTGACCGAGCGTCAGCGCTTTATCTTGCGCGTGCGTACACTGGCACGCGCCGTGGCCGAAGCCTATTATCAGCGCCGCGAAGCACTGGGCTTCCCCATGGCACAGGGGATGCACACTGCCACTGCCGGAGGTACGTCATGAGCCCGACCCTCACAGGGCACCGCGACCTACTGGTAGAGATTGGCACTGAAGAGCTGCCGCCCAGGGCATTAAAGAAGCTGATGGAGGCGTTTAGCAACGGCATTGTGGACGGTTTCACCAAGGCCGCGCTGGAATATGGCGCGGTACACCCCTATGCCACACCGCGCCGTTTGGCGGTATACATTGAAGCATTAAGCACCGCACAATCCGACTGCCAGATTGAACGTCGTGGCCCGGCACTCAACGCCGCGTTTGACGACAATGGCCTACCTACGAAAGCTACCCAAGGCTTTGCGCGCTCCTGCGGGGTGAAGGTCGAGCAACTTGAAAAGCTAGAAACCGGCAAAGGCTCCTGGCTGGTCTATCGCACTTTGCAACCCGGCCGCAACACATCAGAACTGTTGTCTGGCATCGTCGAGCAGGCGCTGGCCGCCTTGCCCATCCCCAAGCGCATGCGCTGGGGAAGTTCACGTGTGGAATTTGTGCGTCCGGTGCATTGGGTGGTGCTGCTGTTTGGCGACGAAGTGGTTGACGCCGAAATCCTCGGCGTGCAAACCGGACGTGAGACGCGTGGCCATCGCTTCCATCATCCTGTCCCGATGTATCTGGCCGAACCCGCCGCCTATGCCCTGTTGCTGGTAACCGAAGGGCGGGTCATGCCCGACTTCGCCGCGCGCCGCGAGGCAATCTATGGGCAGGTACAGGAGAAGGCCAACTCGGTTGGCGGCACGGCTGTGATCGACAGCGCCCTGCTCGATGAAGTGACCGCGCTGGTGGAATGGCCGGTGGCGCTGATCGGCCAATTCGATGAACGCTTTCTGAGCGTGCCCCCGGAGGCGCTGATCTCCACCATGAAGGGCAACCAGAAATATTTCCATGTAGTGGATAAGGCGGGCGCATTGCTGCCCTACTTCATCACCATCTCCAACATCGAAAGCCGCGACCCGGACAAAGTACGCGCTGGCAATGAGCGCGTGATTCGTCCGCGTTTTACAGATGCGGCGTTTTTTTGGGAGCAGGATTGCAAGCAGCCATTGATCAGCCGCGTTGAGAAACTCAAGTCGGTGGTATTCGCAGCAATGCTGGGGACGATTTATGACAAGGTGCAACGTGTCAAGACTCTGGCTGGCAGCATCGCGGCAGAACTTTCCCCCGATGCCGGAAAACATGCCCAACGCGCCGCAGAACTCTGCAAATGTGATCTAATGACGCACATGGTAAGCGAATTCCCCGAACTGCAAGGTACTATGGGGCGTTATTACGCCAATCATGACCATGAATCAGAAGCAGTGGCACACGCCATCGAGGAACATTACCTGCCGCGCCACGCAGGGGATACACTGCCACAGACCATCCCCGGCCAGATAGTGGCGATTGCCGACAAACTAGATACCCTCGTCGGCATTTTCGCCATTGGACAGGCGCCCACCGGCGACAAAGACCCCTTCGCGCTGCGCCGTGCGGCACTGGGTGTTTTGAGGATCATGATCGAAAATGCCTTTAAGCTGGATCTTCTGCATCAGCTGCTCCCCCGCGCCGTGACCAGCCTGCCTTGGTCTGGCGGAATACTGCCTGTCTTGATGCACCCACTGCCCACCACCGCCGATACCAGTAATTTTGAGGCATTGCAAAAAGTCAGAAAAGACAACACCGCACAACAGGTCTTTGACTTCATGATGGAACGGCTGCGCGGCTATTATCACGAACAAGGCATCCGCCCGGATGTGTTTGAAGCGGTGCTCGCCAACCGCCCCACGCGCCCCGCTGATTTTGATCGGCGCATAGACGCAGTCACACTGTTTCGCGCACTGCCTGAAGCAGAAAGCTTGGCAGCGGCGAACAAGCGCATCCGCAATATCCTCAATAAAACCAGCGAGACGATACCAGATACCGTTCATGAACACCTGCTCTGCGAGCGAGCCGAACACGATCTCTTCAGGAAAATTACTGAATTGCGCGGGAATGTGGCCCTGCGATTCGAAAAAGGCAACCACGAAGGCGCCATGAAACTCCTCGCTAACCTGCGTGAACCCGTAGATACCTTCTTCGACAAAGTCATGGTGATGTCAGACGATAGCGCGCTGCGCACTAACCGTCTGGCACTACTGAAACAACTTGGGGATTTGATGAATCACGTGGCAGATATTTCTAAACTGGCGGCGACCTAAACCATGCAGGATGCGCATCGTGCACGACACAAATTAATGTTACGCACGTTCTCCCTCTGTCAATTAACCTGCCACTGACAATACACCTCGGACCACGGACACGCGCATGCTCTTCCTCCGCTCCCTGCTTTTTTCCCTCGGCATGATCACCTCAACACTGCTGTTCGCGCCCCTGAGCATGTTTACGTTGCCGTTGCCGTTGCCACAACGCTATGCCTTTATCAGCCAGTGGGCACGTTTTAATTTGTGGTGGCTGGCGGTAACATGCAAACTGGATTACTGCGTTGAAGGGGCAGAAAATATCCCCAGTCATCCCTGCGTAATTCTATGCAAGCATCAATCGGCTTGGGAAACCCTGGCGCTGCAAATGATTTTCCCGCAGCAGGTATGGCTGATCAAGCGCGAGTTGTTGTGGGTGCCATTTTTTGGTTGGGGACTGGCGATGCTCAAGCCCATTGCTATCAATCGTCAAGCGGCCCGTCAAGCCCTGCGCCAACTTATTGAGCAAGGCACACAGCGCCTCGCAGACGGCCTGTGGGTAGTAATTTTCCCTGAAGGCACACGGGTCGCGCCCGGGGAAAAACGTCCCTACGCCCCCGGTGGCGCACTCTTGGCTCATCGCACGGGGCATGCCGTGGTGCCCGTCGCCCATAACGCTGGCGAATTTTGGCCACGTCGTGGTTTTTTGAAGCTGCCAGGAACAATACGCTTGATTATTGGCCCACCGATACTCCCTCATTCCAATGGACTCAGCGCCAGTGAAATTAATACATTGGCTGAACGCTGGATTGAAAATACTATGTTGCAGATTAGTAAAAAATAGTTCAATTTTTTTGAATAAAAATACCAAAATAATTTACTATCCATCAACAAAATCTTTTTGTAACATATGATTAAATATTCAAAAAGATTAAATCATAATGAATGAATTATTAGCCAACCCTGCTGTGCAAGCTGCAATAGTCCCCTTTATCGCGGCGTTTGGGGTTGGGTTGCTGCTCAGGCCCGTGGGGTGGTATTGGGCAGGATTGGCCGTAATTGTAGGCTTCTATGCCAGTGTATCGTTAATTACCGGCTTTGAATTTACACCGCTCACCAGCACCCGCAAACTGGTGCTGATTGGCATGTGCGCCGCCGGTGCGGGTCTGGCCCTAGACTATCTCGCGCCAAAACCACGCCAACTTTATACGCTACTTGGCGTATTGGCCGCCGGCACAGTGCTGTGGGTAACCTGGCCACCACTCATGCGCATGGAAGGGGCGGCACTGTGGATGCATGGCGCGGGTACTATTGCTTATGTAGCATGGATGTTATTAGCATTCGAAGGTCTGCGTAACCGCGCCCTACGCGCCGATGCCGCCCTCATGTCGCTGGGTCTTGGCACCGGCATTGCCGCGCTCATGGGCGCATCGGCACTGCTCGGCCAACTGGCTTCGGCATTGGGTGCGGCAACGGGTGCATTTTTATTGCTGAGCATTTTTAAAAAGATCTTACCAGTGGGGCTATTAATGTTGCTCCCAGCCGCCTTGTTAAGCAGCTTGATAGGCATTAGCGCCATGACGTATGCAAAACTGCCGTGGTATAGCCTGCTGGTACTGGCAACTATCCCCCTGCTCGCTCGCATACCACTGCCCAAAAAACTGCCCTTATGGGGCCAGGCTACAGCACTGGTGACATTGACTCTGCCTGCTGCGGCAGGCGCTATTTACCTTGTATGGCGAGAAGCTGGAGCGCCACCCATGTAATATCCAACTGACCGCACAAAATCATATTGAAATTTTTAAACCACTATCATTAAGGAGAATATATTATGCGTAAATTGCTGCTGGCTGCTGCATTCACCGGCCTTTCTTTTTCTGCCTTTGCTGCGGAAACTTATACTATTGACCCGGATCATACCTATCCTCACTTCACGATTAACCACTTGGGTTTTTCCACCATGCATGGCCGCTTTAACACTACCAAGGGAAAAATCGTGATGGACAAGAAGGGCAACACCAGTTCGATAGATATAATTATTGATGCAGCCTCCATTGACACCGGCATGAAAAAACGTGACGATCATTTGCGTTCACCAGACTTCTTGAATGCCGCCGAATTTCCCGAAATTACTTACAAATCCAGCAAAGTGACTTTCAGTGGCGCAAAAAAAGCCACCGTTGACGGCACGCTTACTATTGCAGGGGCCAGCAAACCAGTGAGGCTGGATGTGCAAAGCATCAATTGCGGCATACACCCGATGGATCCGAAAAAAGAAAAGTTTGTGTGCGGCTTTGATGCTACCACCAAAATCAAGCGTTCTGATTTCGGCGTAAAATTCGCCCTGCCTGCCGTAGGTGATGAGATGGTGATATC
>JBKJTS010000029.1:0-3973 GCA_046590885.1 Gammaproteobacteria bacterium | reverse complement strand
CTGACCAACTTCTTTGACAATCTTGGCGGCGATTTCGCCACGCCAGCCGGGCAACACGAGGTGCGTGAAAAATTCATATGCGCGTCCCACGGGCATCTGCGCCGTTTCCGGCAAGGTCTTGCCCGCCACAAACACATGGCGTGCCTCACGACGCAGGCGCGTGCCTTTGCAATCGGGACAGTGTTGGGTGCTTAAATATTTGGCCAGTTCTTCGCGCACCGCGCCAGATTCGGTTTCGCGGTAACGGCGCTGCATGTTATTGATGACACCCTCAAAGGCATGACGACGCCTGGCCGCCACGCCACGTTCATTGAGGTAGGAAAACTCAATCTCTTCTTCACCACTGCCAAACAGCACCACATCCTGGAGTTTTTTTGGCAGCTCCTGAAACGCTGTATCAATATCAAATTTATAATGCTCGGCAAGTGCGTTGATCATCTGAAAATAATAGGCATTTCTGCGATCCCAGCCGCGCACTGCGCCACCCGCCAGGCTTAGCTCTGGATGCGCTACGACCCGTGCCGGATCGAAAAACTGCTTGACGCCCAAACCATCACAGGTCTGGCACGCGCCGGCCGGATTGTTGAATGAAAACATACGCGGCTCAAGTTCCGTGATGCTGTAACCGCATTGTGGACACGCAAACTTGGCGGAAAACACCACATCGGGCGCGCTGTCATCATCCATAAATGCCACTCGCGCCAGCCCCTCGGACAGGCGCAACGCGGTTTCGAACGATTCCGCCAGACGCTGCTGCACGTCTGGCCGTACCTTGATGCGGTCAATTACCACCTCGATGGTATGTTTCTTGCGCAAATCGAGTTTGGGGGCTTGATCCAGTTCCACTACCGTACCGTTGATGCGCGCCCGCACATAACCCTGCGCACGCAATTCTTCCAGCACCTCAACATGTTCACCCTTGCGTCCGTCTACCACTGGCGCCAGCAGCATCAACCGCGTTTCCTGGGGCATGGCCAACACATGATCAACCATCTGACTGACCGTCTGCGCGTCCAGCACCACATCATGATCCGGGCAGCGCGGCTCGCCGGCACGCGCAAACAGCAAGCGCAGATAGTCATAAATTTCTGTTACAGTACCGACGGTAGAACGCGGATTATGCGACGTTGACTTCTGTTCAATGGAAATGGCCGGAGATAAGCCCTCAATATGATCAACATCGGGCTTTTCCATAACCGACAAAAACTGCCGTGCATAACTGGACAGCGATTCCACGTAGCGCCGCTGGCCTTCCGCATAAATAGTATCAAAGGCCAGGGAAGACTTACCGGAACCTGATAGGCCGGTAATCACAATCAATTTGCCACGCGGCAGGTCAACATCAATATTCTTCAGATTGTGGGTGCGGGCGCCGCGAATGCGGATCATATCCATGCTGATTTCCTAGGGCTGAATTAACCTGTTAATATACGCCTTTTCGGCGTCTTTAGCCAAAACTCCCACTTCAGGATACCTCGTGCGCAAACCAGCCAATCCATCCACCTCTCATTCCGGCATGAGCCCGGGCGAACGCACCGCCGCACTCTCCCTTTCCAGCATTTACGCATTGCGTATGATGGGGTTATTCATGATCTTGCCGGTATTTTCGTTGTATGCCCATGATCATCTGGCGGGCGCCACACCGCTGCTGATCGGGCTGGCGATCGGCATTTACGGGCTGGCTAACGCGGTATTCCAGATTCCGTTTGGCATGCTGTCTGATCGCTTTGGCCGCAAACCGATCATCGCCTTTGGCTTGCTGCTGTTTGCCATTGGCAGCGTAGTAGCAGCGCTGTCGGACACTATAACCGGCGTCATTATTGGCCGCGCCATCCAAGGCAGCGGCGCGATTGCCGCCGCCGTAATGGCGCTGGCCGCTGACCTGACCCGCGAGGAACACCGCCTGAAAATCATGGCCATGATTGGCATGACCATCGGTTTGTCATTCTCCAGCTCGCTGGTGCTGGGGCCGCTGCTGAATGGCTGGATCGGGGTATCCGGCATCTTCTGGCTCACTGCGGTGCTGGCCCTAGCGGGCATCGGCGTGCTGCATTTATGGGTGCCGCAGCCGGTCGCCAGTACTTTTCACCGTGACGCCGAAGCCGTACCCTCACAGTTCACTGACATACTCAAAGATACCCAGTTGCTGCGCCTCAACTTCGGCATCTTTGCCCTGCACCTGATTCTCACCGCCAGCTTTGTGGTGGTGCCGGTCGCCCTGCGCGACCACGCAGGCCTGATAAGCAGCCAGCACTGGATGGTGTATCTGGGCGTTCAGCTGATTTCGATGGCCGTGATGATCCCTTTCATCATCTATGCTGAAAAGTACCGCCACATGAAGCAGGTGTTCTTTGGTTGCGTGGTTGCAATTGCCGTGGCACAGGCCGGCTTCGCTTTTGCGTACGCGTCCGTCATTGGTATATCATTGTTATTGTTGTTATTTTTTATCGCCTTCAATGTTCTGGAAGCCACTCTCCCCTCGCTGATCGCCAAAACCGCGCCCTCGGAGAAAAAGGGCACAGCGATGGGCATCTATACCACCACCCAATTCCTCGGCGCCTTCACGGGCGGCATTATGGGCGGCTGGCTGTATGGCGCCGTGGGCGTAGAGGCCGTTTTTGTCCTGTGCGCCGGGGTGGCCGCCGTGTGGGCGGTGATCGCCGCCAGCATGCGCGAACCGCGCTATCTGAGCAATCACCTGCTCAAAGTCAGTCCAGCCGAGGTTCAGCTTAGTCCGGAACAAGCCCAGACACTCGCCCAACGCCTGCGCCAGGTGCGTGGCGTGGCCGAAGCTACTGTAATCGCTGAAGACGGCATCGCCTATCTCAAGGTAGACACCCAGACCTTGGATAATGACGCTCTGGGTGAATTTTCGGTTGTAAAGGCGTAAGATAATCATCAGACTAAATTCCCCTCTTCCACCCTCGTGGGAGCGGGGCTGGAAGAGGGGGCAACCTCTATGACCAGACCACCCTTAAACACAGAGGTCCGTTATGGCAAGAGGCGTTAACAAAGTTATTCTAATCGGTAATCTCGGCAAAGACCCCGAGGTGCGTTACATGCCCAGCGGCGGCGCCGTCGCTAACATCACTGTCGCCACCACTGACTCGTGGAAAGACAAACAAACCGGTGAAAAGAAAGAAACCACCGAATGGCACAGCGTGGTGTTCTTTAATCGCCTTGCGGAAATTGCGGGTGAGTACTTAAAGAAAGGCTCCAAAGTTTATATTGAAGGCTCGCTGAAAACTGAAAAATATCAGGACAAAGCCACCGGCGCGGATCGCTACAGCACCAAAATTATTGCTAACGAAATGCAAATGCTGGACGGGAAAGGCGGCAGTGCCGATTTCCCTGCCGCACCCACCGGTGGCTCACAGCAACGCCCCAGTGATAACCGAAGCCCGGCAGCGCCGCAGGACAATAAGTTTGAAGATTTTGATGATGATATTCCGTTTTAACCGTCCAGCCACCGGACAGCCTATCAGCTTGTCCGGTGGCTGCGTCAGGATCATCATACCCGCTTAAGTTTTCGGTGATTTCATCTCAATAATAATAGGCACCTCAATTCCCGTCTCAGATAAGATTCGCTCAATCACATTCATTCTCGGACAGGACTCACCAAACCAGCATCCTCCGCCCCAGAAGAATTCACACGCACATTTTAGCTTACATACCACCACGACTCTCATCCAACAACTTACCTAGGCGTTGCGCGGGAACGTAACCGGGCATCAGGCGGCCATCTTCCAGCATTAACGTTGGCGTGCCGGTGAGGCCGAGTCGCTCAACCAGCGCCATGTGCTGGTCCACCGGGTTGACGCAGATTTTCTTTTCAATGTTACCCGTCGCCTTGGCGCGCGTCAGTGCCGCGTTGCGATCTTTGGAACAAAACACTGACACGGCTTTGTCATACGATGGGGAGTTTTTGCCAGCACGTGGAAACATCAGGTAACGCACCTTGATGCCTTGCCGA
>JBKJTS010000243.1:0-4443 GCA_046590885.1 Gammaproteobacteria bacterium | reverse complement strand
GCAATGCCATTGAGTGACGCGCTGTTTGTGGATGACGTAATATTTTTTGATAACCTCAAAAGCCGTTCACTGAAATATACGGCTCCTGATGTCCCTGGTACACCGGTGATCAGTGTTAATTTTGCTGACTTCCCGCATTTAGGCATCTGGACAAAGCCTGGCGCACCTTTTGTGTGTATAGAACCTTGGCAGGGCCATGCCAGCCCGCAGGAATTTGACGGTGAATTTCGTGATAAGCCGGGCGTGGTGAGCATCGCTGCCGGACAGGAGCGCGCGTGGCACTATACGATTTCGGTGGAATAACGCTATTTTATTATAACTCCGTGAAGCATGGTTGGGCTAGCTGTCCTATAGATTAGCCTCATTCAACATTACACGGTTACATTGAGTCCTGCATCGTCCGCTGGATAGTTCAGAGATGTGCAAGGCGAGGCAATGCTTTGTTGGTGTGGTAGAGCCAGCAGAACAAGCAATCGCTCGTCAGTGATGACTTGTGTCTGTGGTCAAGTGAGCTGAAAATTTCCGCTGTGAGCGTGGTCGCAGATACGCACATCTGGCAAGTCGGGGCGGGTTTTAAGGTTCTTCGACACAAATTCCAAGAAGTATTGACTACGACTGAAAAGCACGGGATACTTCAAAAAATGACGTTGAATTTCCTATTCTTCGGAGCCGACTCTGATTGATCGTGAAGTTACTATTGTCTGCTTTGACGGATATAAAGGCGAATACCATGGCGCGACGGGGTTTCTTTGCAGAGCTTCAACATCAGAGTCGCGTTGCCGCCATAGGACGCGAACGGGAAGACCGAGAAGGCGTTCGGCGTTATGTAGCAGCAGTTCGTGAAGCTGAGCAGGCAAGGAGGGCTTCGGAGCGTGCTCAAACTCAGTTCGCCAGGGCGACCGCAGCAGAACGAAAACGCTTCGAGAAGGAAGTTCGCGAGGCGCATCTCGCCGCTATGGAAGCGGAGGTCATCGAGCGAAACGGAAAACTCGAAGAGACCTATGAGGAGATTGATTCGCTGCTTTTCTCTACGCTTAAGGTGGATGACTACGTCGATCTGAACTCACTTCGCGTGGAAGCGTCCCATCCTCCATTTGACCGCAATCAACTTCAAGCACCAATTCCGCAGCCAGAATGTATCCCAGCTCCCAGCGAGCCAGTTTTCGTTCCGCCCCAGCCCCCCACTGGTCTCACTGCTTTCTTCGGCAAGAAGAAATACGCCGAGTCTGTTGAAACTGCAAAGCGAGTACACGGTGAAGCGCTGACGAAATGGCGGGCAGCATGCCAAGACGTACTGGCGTATAACCAAAATTCCAAACAAAAACACGCGGATGACGAGGTCCGACGTCTTGAATTGCTGAACTCTGAACGTGAACGATATCGGCAGGAGTGTGTTGCTAGGGAAACTGAGGCTGCCGGCAGCAACAGCAGGCTTGACGAACTAATCTGTAACCTTGGTTACGGCACTGCCGAGGCAATTCAAGAATACGTTTCCATAGTTCTATCGAATTCGGTGTATCCCCAGCATTTCCAAGCGACGCACGAGTTCGAGTTCGACCTCTCGACGGCCGAGCTTGGCCTTCAAATACTGGTGCCCGGACCAAATGATGTCTCCGATATTAAGCAATACAAATACACAAGAGCCTCCGACGTGATTACTTCGACTTCACTCTCTCAAAAGGAGTGTCGCGAGCGCTACGCTTGCGCAATTCATCAAGTAGCGCTGAGATCTTTCCACGAGGTCTTCGAGTCTGATCGTCGTGGGCTTATTAAGACGATTTCGCTAGAGGTGGGTACCAATACAATTGATCCGGCCACTGGCCAGCGGACATACATTCCATTTCTAATAGCAGCCGCCGAGCGCGAGTCTTTCTTGGCGTTCGATTTGTCGGCGGTTATGCCTGCACTCACGCTGGGAAAGCTCGGTGCTGCGGTATCAAAGAATCCATATGGCTTGGCTCCCGCCGAACGCGCTGGGATTCGTAAGTCGTGACGCAGCTTGGCCCTTTGGTCTTCAATCCGCCCCCGGGATGGCCCAAACCGCCGAAGGGGTGGCGCCCTCCAAATGGTTGGAAGCCTGATCCTGCTTGGCCTGCTCTGCCACCCAGTTGGCAGCTTTGGATTCAAGACGAAACCACAGGCGTGGACCGTTTAGTTAGTGGTTCAGATGTATATGCCGTTAACCTAAAATCTCACGGTGAAGTTGAGCCTGATCTCCCAACAAGCGTCGACCAGAGAATTGCGCTCTTAGAGACAGAGAATGCGGCCTTGCGTGCATGCTTGGAGTCCCGTGGGACATCTTCAGACGGCATCATCGTCCTTGACGACGAACGCGTTTTGCAGGATGTCGGTATATATCGCTATCACCACCCACTTGAAAATGCTCTTGCCTATCGTGAGCGACTCGATGACATTTCGACGCGGATTGCAGAGATGATCAAAGTAGGTACTGCCATAGAAAAGTCCAACATGTTCACCTTCGATGGTTCGTTGGCGAAGGGCCGTATGATGACCAGCGATTTGGCGAAGCTCATGCTACGCGCCTACAACGCTGAAGCGGAGAATGTGGTGAGATCACTTCGCGCAGGCAACACCTTAACCGCCATCAAGCGACTTGATGCGGCCAAAGCGGCAATTGCCAAGCTCGGCAAGATAATGGAAATGCAAATCGGTGACACCTTCCATGCGCTACGAATTGAAGAAATTGAGCTGACTGCGGACTATTGGATGAAGAAAGAGGAAGAGCGAGAATCGGCGCGTGCAGAGCGGGAGCGCCTTCGTGAAGAGCGCAAGGTTGAGCTAGAACTCGCTGCCGCGCGAGAGAAGCTTGAAAAAGAACGAAGCCACATATTGACGGTAATCGAGAAAGTCCGGGCGAACGGATCGAGTGACCTAATTCTTGAGCGCAAGCTCGCAGATATTGATAGCGCAATTGCTATGAACGACTACCGGGCTGCCAACATTCGGGCTGGTTATGTCTATATCATTTCGAATCGCGGAGCGTTCGGCGATAACGTGGTGAAGATTGGATTGACTCGACGGCTAGAACCGCTTGATCGCATCTTCGAACTTGGCGATGCGTCCGTCCCATTCCGTTTTGATGTGCACGCAATTTTCTTTTCGGAGGATGCTGTAAGTCTGGAGAACGAACTACACCAACACTTCTCGGTGTGTCGCGTGAATTGGGCCAATAATCGAAAGGAATTCTTCTTTGCCTCACCGGCAGATGTCAGAAAAGCGCTTTCTGAGAAGCTGGGCAACCTGTTGGAGTTTACGGAGCACGTTGAGTCAACGGAGTATCTTCAAAGTATTCGGTACTGGCCCGAGCACAGACAGTCACAGCAACCTTCCCAAGGGATTGTCGGTACACCTTAGTAGTTCAAGAACGCCGTAGATACTCGGTTCGCCGTCAACAATATTTCCCGATTTCTTGCATCATGCAGGCAGCGCATAAAACCGTGAATTATCGAACGGCAAATCGCGCGCGGCACTAGTGCATCCCTGCAAGTCGCAAATGCTGTGGAGCACAGGCGACCGCCAGGGGTGGCGGAAGGTAGAGACTGTCATCGTAACGGCAGTGAAAATGTGATAGTTTCCAGAATTTTCAACTCTTCTGCGCTAAAGCCTGCGGCTAACCGCGCTTCGGTGTGAAAGGGTGGGCGAAGCTGTGCATTGTACTCTTGCAATAAGGTGCGAAACATTGCCATAGGTTCGATGCTGCGTTGCTCGCACAGGTAGGTATACCAGCGATTTCCGATGCGTACATGATCGACTTCGTCGCGCAAGATGATTTCAAGGATGGCTACGGCATTTTTATCGCCACCCGATGCCAGTTTATGTATCAGAGTGGGCGTGACATCCAGGCCGCGTGCTTCCAGCACGCGCGGCACCAGCGCCATGCGCACCAGCGGATCATGTGCTGTTCTCACCGCCATTTCCCACAGGCCGTTATGTGCGGTAAAATTGCCGTAATCATATCCAAGGCTGCGCAGATGATCCCGTAGCAATGTGAAATGGTAGGCCTCTTCCGCCGCCACTTTTAGCCAGTCACCATAATATTCTCGGGGCAGATCACGAAAGCGGTATGCGGCGTCCAGCGCAAGATTGATGGCATTAAATTCGATATGTGCAATCGAATGAATCAGCGCCGCGCGGCCTGCGGGTGAAGATACTTTGCGTTGCGCTACTTTCAGCGCAGAGACCAACTCAGGTTTGTCGGGACGGCCGGGTTCGGTAATGGGTGCTACAGGCGAGTTACTGTTTTGCAAGGTAAGCGCGCCGCATTGCCAGTCAGCTGTTAATGCCGCCGTCATGGCAAGCTTGGTATCTACGTCATTGGTTTGCAGGCAGGCGTATGCACGATGAAACAGATCTTGAGACATGGATGCCTGTATTGAAGATTAATTATTCCCGGAATTTTATCAAATAAATCTATTTTTAGCT
>JBKJTS010000040.1:0-7180 GCA_046590885.1 Gammaproteobacteria bacterium | reverse complement strand
TGCTAGGTGATGGTGATTTTCTCTCGAATGCGTATCTTGGCAACGGAGGCAATCTCAATCTGGGGATGAATATTTTGAATTGGCTGAGCCATGATGACGCTTTGATTGCTATTCCCGCCAAGACCGCCCCTGACCTTAATCTAACACTGTCTCCGGCTGTATCGGGGGTGATCGCGATAACGCTGCTGTTCGGCATCCCATTGCTATTGGCAGGCAGCGGCTTATTGATCTGGGTGCGCCGCCGCCGGCAATAGCGTTGATCTTGAAGAATACTGAATATGCCAGAACTACCCGAGGTCGAAACTACCCGCCGTGGCATTGCCCCCCACACGCTCGGCCAGTGCGTAACGCAGGTCATCGTACGTAATCCCCGTTTGCGCATGCCCGTGTCGCCCCAGTTGGTGACCGCTCTGGTCGGGCAAACGCTTCATACCATAGATCGGCGCGGTAAATATCTGTTACTGCGCAGCACCGCAGGCACGGTAATCATTCATCTGGGCATGTCAGGAAATTTACGGCTATTGCCTGCAACCATTCCTGCAGAAAAGCACGATCATGTGGATATTGTATTAGCCAGCGGCCAGTGTTTACGGCTGCGGGATCCACGGCGTTTTGGGGCCGTGATATGGACAGACGATGATCCACTCGAGCATGCATTGTTACGAAATTTAGGCCCGGAACCGCTTGATGATAACTTTACTGACGCCCATCTTTACCAAAGCTCCCGTGGCCGTAAGCTCGCTGTAAAGCAATTTATTATGGACAGTCATACTGTCACAGGCGTAGGTAATATTTATGCAAGCGAAAGTCTGTTCCTGGCAGGCATTCATCCCGGCTGCAGTGCCGGACGCATCTCGCTGAAACGCTATGAGCGACTCACTGCCGCCATTAAACAGGTGTTAAATGCGGCAATCGTCCAGGGCGGCACCACCTTGCGTGATTTTTATAATGGGGAAGGCAAGCCAGGGTATTTTCAGCAGCAGCTTAAGGTATATGGTCGCGCGGGCGAGCCGTGCCATTCCTGCCAGCGCCCGATCGCGCAACGGCGGCAGGGGCAGCGCTCAACCTTTTTTTGTGCGTGCTGCCAAACCTGATTCAACCAACAGAATATTATAGGTAGAAATAAATGGCTAATGTAGATTTCATGAAATGGTTTGACAAGGTCGTCGGCGTCGTGTTCGGCTTCATGCTGCTGTTCCTTACCCTGGGCATCATCATCGGCGTAGTACGTCTTTTTATGTATACCGGCGACTTGGTCATGGAAAAAGAACTCACCCTGCAATATTCCAGGATCATTTCCGATGTGCTCACACTGTTTATTCTGGTCGAACTGTCGCGTTCGCTGGCAGAGTATTTTAATACCAAGCGTTTACGCATGACGTTTATCGTCGATGCGGTCATTGTCTTTGTGTTGCGTGAAATCATGATCAAGCTTTTCGAACACAAGGTCACGCCAGAGGAGCTTTACGCACTCAGTGCATTGCTGCTGGTTTTGACCGTGTTGCGTATTGGCTCAGTGCTAATGTATCAGCGCGAAAAAATACTTGCCAAAGTCACCCCAAATATTTCAGACGAAAGTTAAGGGCACCCTTAAAAATCACCGCGCTGAAAAGCTTCTTTTCAGCGCGCACTCTCTGTTTATTCAGGCGGTGTTCCTTTTGGAGTGGGGGACGCATGGGGCAGCATCGCCGGTGACTTTGTCGCCACCTCGCGTATTTTTATAATCACTCCTCCTTGCTGCAGTGCCAGTGTTTGCGTCGCCCCGCCCAATTGGGCAATCGTGCGCCCCAGCTCCCGGTACGTGGGTTGGTACGGGTTGAACATCAGATGGGTAATGCCTTTGATCGTTTTCAAGAAGTCCTCACCTTCTTTGACAGGCGGCGGCAAGGGCAGCACGTCCCGTTTGCAGGCAATCATGGTGCGCCCCGGCCATTGACTGGCGGCACGAAAAGCCTGCTTGGTATCTGCTGCTTCGTGGCTGAGCAGTCGAATCAATTGATCTTCCGGACTTAAAATATCATCTTGTAACACTTGCCGATAATCTTTGATATTCAGCATAAATACCGTGGCCGTAATTATCATCACCACCATCACGAGCCCCCGCTGGCCCATCAGGCTGTTTTTATTGAACCCCTCATTCACAGCAATTAAACGCGGTATACCATAGTAGAGAATCACTACCAGCCCCATCATTGCCCAAGCCGCATCTGCCGTCGTAAGTCCAATCAGCACGCCTAGCAGTAGCATATTCCCCATTAAACTATTCAGCAGCGCACGCCTTTCTGTCACCAACACAACCAACAGCAGCACGGTGAAAATAATTCCTCCTGCCAGGCCCGGTTCTTCAGAAGGATTAACCGCAATAATCATGCTTAGCGCAGTAACTGGATTATTCCACCAATGCATCAGACCCCAGCCTTCGCGCATCACGAGCAGCACCAGAGCGGCGATCGGCACCCCGGTCAGGGCATACTTTCTATGTTTGGTGTCGGGTGAATCTAGCGCGGACCCGGGTAAGTCTAGTACCGGCTCTTTATACCAGCGCCATAACAAAGCCAAGGGATAAGCCAGCCCCATCGGGTGAAGCGTCACACAAATACCTACCAGCAATAACTGCATGAACAGCCAGCCGCCAGAGGCGCGCGGCGAGGCGCGGTAGGTCTTGTCCAGCCATGCCCCCAAACCAAAAATCAATAAAAGATAAGGGCCGACCCCAATGGCATCGGCCTGGGTCAGCATAATAGGTGAGATCACCAGCAAGGCGCTCGAAATCAGCGCGGATTCATTGCTGACCGTTTGGCGGCTCCAGTTATAAAAGAGCAAAACCGCCGAAAAGGCCATGATTAACGTGTAAACCTTAGCTGCCACGATGCTGCCAGACCAATATAAACCGAGCGGCACAAAGAATAACGCCCGCAAATCGGGAAGCCCGAAAATAACCACCGGGTTGGCAATGGCATCAACGATAGACCAGTTTAATAAGAGTCCCCGTGCTGCGCCTTCATCCAGTCCATAAGGAGTGAATCGTACCAGGCCAAGGACCAAAATTGTGCCACCCCATAGAATCATAGCCAAGATACCCCAGGAGTAGCTTGGAATTCTGGATATCATTGATTTTCCTTTAGAATAAACCTTTATTAATTAATAACCATTGCGTAACTGGCTGACTTTTGCGAAACATCTTATACTATGAACTACCGCAGTAGGGAAGAGATAGTTTGGTTCATCGTCTGAACAATTGCGCGCCTTTCTTTCGCTTCCAATTGATCTGGCAGAATATATGTGGCTAGAGCTTGCATTACTAAAATGGTCATGTTATATATCTGCAAGCTCGGTTCAAACCAGCTTAAGAATAATATCAATTATGGGGCCTGTGGTATTGGGTAGCTACAAACAAAGTGGAGGTGGTTCGCATGATGTACACGGCTGATGTTTTTACGATTTACGCAATTTGGTTTCCGGCTGCCTTTGGCTTCGCCGCACTTTTAGTTAAGCTTAACTCCTGATGGGTTGCGCCTGAGCCTGCTGCTATGGCAGAAGATTCAGTGTGCTGGGAGAGTGGGCATGTATTGGCCCGCGTTAGAGTCGGTCGTATAATAAAGATTTCACAAGTTAAGGCTTGTTGGTAGGCGACAATATAATATAAGCCACCAGCAAGTATAGAATGGTTAAAACTGGGAGGGTGTCTTCAAATGAGACGTATAATAATTTCGACTGCAGCAGTTCTAATGATGGCGGGGTTTGTAACGGCAATGGTGCCGTCGGTTGTTATGGCGAGTGCTGCGGCCTGGCCGAAGGGTGACGGTGATTTGAATAATGGTAAAAAAATCTTTACCGAAGGTAAAGGCACTGTGCCAGCTTGTAACTCATGCCACGGCCCGGAAGGGTTGGGTGATGACAACATGGGTACGCCACGCATTGCTGGTCAATTTTACACCTTCTTGCACAAACAGTTAGAAGATTTTGCTTCTGACAAGCGCACAGATACCACCATGTTCATCATGAACGCCAACGCCAAGGGTCTGACAGAGCAAGACCGCAAGGATGTTTCCACATATCTGGCAAGCCTGCGCAAGAAAGGCGACACCAAAACCTCAAACCTTGAAGAACTGAAGGCTGCCGGCATCGCTGTGGGTTTGCCACATAAGGGCAAGTCCTTGGTGTTCTGGGGTGGTAACGATAAAGGGATCCCCGCCTGTTATTCCTGCCATGGCTTTAATGGCATGGGCGCACCGCCCATGTTCCCTATGATTGGTCAGCAGCGCTATGTCTACCTGGTCAACCAGTTGAAGAAATGGCGTGATGGCACACGTGCTAATGATCCAAAGGGCGCGATGCAGGCTGTGGCAAGAAAAATGTCTGATGAAGACATCAACAATGCGGCTGCTTTCTTGACAACAACCTCGTTCTACTCCGGTGGCAATCTTCATACCGCTTATGACCCAGCGCACTAAACCGACGCTCGTTGGTTTAAAAAAATAATAATTAATATCCTTGGGCGGGGAAACTTTTCCCCGCTTTGTTTTTAGGGTAGATAGGTGAAAAACCTCTATAAAATTCGCTGAACTTCCCCCTTTGTATATTGTCTAATTGCCGTATAGTCTGCCTTAACCTGCCATTAATGCTGATCCACTATAGGAGGTCCTATAGCCGCTTCGCATTTGATAATTTTGTTTTTATAAGGTGCTCTTTACATGGGGAAGCAACGACTCAAATCTGGTGAAAAAATACTGTTTAGTATTTTTGGCGCGTTTTTTGTGTTGGGTATCATCGCATTTATTGGTATGGAAGTAGTGCGTTCGCGTGCCGTGACCCCAATGTTTGTCAGTACCACTCACTTTAATTTTTCACCCGTGGGGTTGGAAGGCTCCAAGATTTATCGTGAAGCACGTTGTAATTCCTGCCACCGGGCCTTGCGTATGGGCACTAATATGGGTTTAAACCTGGACGGTGTCGGTTCACGTCGCTCATTGCAATGGATTGAGGGGTTTTTAAATGACCCTGAAAGAGTATATGGTGCGTCAACCATTGATCATGGTAGTGCATTAGCGGGTCCCAAAGAGGCAAACTATGTTGCCAAGTTGCCTAAGGAAGATTTGCGTAAAATCGCCGTATTTTTATCAGAGTTAACTGCAGACTCCGGTTCGGCTGTAGCCAGGGCGCCACCACAGGAACGTTCCGGATTTATCGACCAGATGGTCGGTACTTTTGCACCAGAGAGCTGGAAGGAGAAATATAAGGATGTGCGTACCAATCCGCGCCCGGAAGCTCCGCACGAGGGTGATATTGACCCAAAGGGCAATGAGCAAAAGTGAATAGTAATGAGCCGTGGATCCATGTTAATGAAATGGATTATAAGCGTTATACCTTATGGTTTTTCTATGCCTGCATTATCTATAGCCTGATTGGATTTTCCTGGGGGGTGATTGTGGGCATGTTGCCTGACTTACGGGAATTCATCAATCACCGGCCGCATGGCAATCTTATTATGCTGGGGCATGGGCATATCAATTTGCTGGGTTGGGTGGAAATGGCCATTTTTGGCTCGGTGTATTACATCATTCCGCGCATTGTGAAACGTCCCATCTATAGTTTGGGATTAGTGAAACTGCATTTCTGGACGCATAATTTCGGCTTGTTGGGCATGGTGATTGCTTTTGTGGTTGCCGGTACCTTAGGGGGTATGGCCAGTATGCAAATGACACCGGATGAAGTTAAAGCCGTAGTGCGCCCGTTTATGATCATGGTGGGTTTGTTTGGCTCGCTGGTACTGGCCGCAAACTGTATTTGGGCTTACAACATTTTTCGCACTTGCGCGGGTTGGAAGGAGCGCCAATGACTATGATCATCCAGGCTGATAACAGTGCATCCAAAGGTAAGTTGTGGTCTATAGTAATCGGCATAGGGATCGTCCTCTTTGTTGGTTTGATACTGCTGGGATATGATTATGACGGCGGCAGCAATAAAGCCACGTTGTTAGTGGGCCAGAAAGCTCCGGCATTGCGCACCAAAACATTAGCCGATGTGGGCGGTGATTTCAGCAAAATCACCAGCTATCGTTATCCCGATGAACGCATGTATCAATATTCCTTGGATGAGGCGCTGAAAACCGGCAAGCCGATACTGCTGGAATTTGCTACTCCTGGTCATTGCACGGTGTGTGATGTGCAATTGCAGCAGTTGAAATCTCTGGCAACCAAATACGAGCCCAGGGTGATTTTCATGCACATGGATCAATATCAAAATCCCGAAGCCTTTATTGCTTATAAGGTCAAGGGGGATCCATGGACATTTATGATTGATGCGAATGGCATAGTTCAGATGAAGCAGCCTGGTCGTATGCTCTATGGCGAACTGGAGTTAGCGATTGGTCGTGCTCTCGGCGAAAGAAGTTAACAGTATGGCCGAATCAGACAAACGTTACCGGCTGGTACAAGACCGTAAAGGCATGATATGGGACTTATGGTTGTATGTCCCCACCGTGGTATTTTTAATATTGATCTCCATCAAAGTATGGTATGGGCCCTACCAGGACTGGACGTATATACTGGTGTTCATGGCGACAATTTTCGCGTTTGCAGGTAGCAATCGTATTCTCAAAACGCGCTTGATGATATTGCCTGGCGCGCCTACGGCGATTGATATTGACAAACAACGGGTGCGCTTTGAGCTCCGCAATGGGACTCAAGTGGATCTAGTGAAGGGCGTACGGTTTTTTGGTGACTTTGTTGGCAAGACGTTTGCTGTAACAGGCATAGATATGTCAGGCAAGAAACAACAGTATGTTTTTCATCGCGGCCAATTTGAGGATGAGAGTCAATTCAAAGATGTAAAATCTTTCCTGCAGGTTTACAAATAATGGTTCTGGTGTGCAGGATTTCTTTTCCTGGCAGATGGTCGCCACTGTATTGACAAGACCTCACCGTGCAGAGCGTCAAGCAACACCTTTCCCCGACTCTCCAAGCTTCCGTGTCGATTAACGCCAGGCTCTGACGCAGTGAACGTCCGTGCCTCCCTTCCCCCTGAGTTGGTATTCGTGCTGGCGTTGGCCCAAGCCACGTCCCGTGCTTGCTGCACCCCATAGCAGCGAAACCGCCCGCAGACGGGGTCTGTATTTCGGGCGTGACTCTGGGACGCACGAGGCAAAATCCGCGCATGCCATGGGATAGACGGACAGAGA
>JBKJTS010000014.1:0-4887 GCA_046590885.1 Gammaproteobacteria bacterium | reverse complement strand
AAAATGAAGATGTAAGCGGGGCTGTCACCGCCTGACTTACACCGGTCTTGGTCCCACAAGATCGCTTCAGCAAAACTTCGCGAGCTGCTCTCGCAACTGTGCATCGGACAGCCGCTGCTGAATGAGCCAAGTGTAATACGTACTCATGTCGGCATCCACCCGCGAGCCTTGAGGATCCAGTTCCAGCGGTCGCTGTGGTTCGCCGAGTAACTCGTTCATTAGGTTCTCGCGCTGGCAAGGTGCAAACAGGGCAAGCAGCGTGACTGGCTAGGCGCGTCGCAATAATGCTTCGAGAGTCGGCTATTGGATGAAGGTGGACCGCCGCTCGCACGGCGGCCTAACTCCATAGTCAAAGCCTGCCATTTGCCGTTATTGCCCTTCAAGTCCATGCTCGACCAACTCAGCGGTCGTCCATTTCGCCTTGAGCAACCCAGCCATCCCTGCTAGTTGTTTTCCTCGAGTCCGCTGGGCCATGATTTATCTTTGACTGGCGCAAGGATTGCCTGCACTCCGGCCAATAGCTCAGGATCAATCTGGAAGTCGAGGGCGGCCAAGCTCGACTTCACTTCCGCCTCGTTCTTCATCCCACAAAGCACGGAGTGAATCCGTGGCTCCCCTAAGCTGAAAGCCAACGCCAACTGGGCTATATCTACGCCTTTACTGGAGCAAAATGCAGCCGCTTCAGCACATTTCTGCTTCAACTCCGCGCCAGCCGGGTGCCAGGGCTGAGGACCCTGCGGCGTCAGCAATCCCATCGCCAGCGGAGCACCAAGGATCAAGCCCAGATTCTGCTTGCCAATCCAGGGCAGCAGGCGAGTAAGTGAAGTATCGTTTAACCCATAGTGGCAATAGCTGAGGATGACGTCGAGGCTGTAGCGGGGCAGCACCATCTCGAAGATTTTGAGCGGCAATCCGCTCACACCAAAATGCCGTACTTTGCCCTGTTGCTTCAACAGTTCAATAGCCGGAAGCGTCTCTTCAATCACCGCTTCGATCGGCACAAACTCGATGTCGTGGCAGATCATCATATCCACATAGTCGAGTCCCAGACGGCTGAGGCTCTCTTCCACACTCGACACCACGCGGGCAGGCGAAAAGTCGAAAACGTCCGTGTCATAACGCCCAAGTTTCGTCGAGATGAAGTACTTGTCGCGAGGAACTTCTTTGAGCACCTGCCCCAGCACCGTCTCGGCGCGGGTCACTCCGTAATACGGGGCGACATCGACATAATTCACGCCATGGTCGAGCGCCATGTGAAAAGCCCTGATTGCTTCAGGGGCATCCATTTGCCCAAAATTCCCGCCCATCACAGCTCCTCCATAACTGAGGGCACTCAACTTCAAACCTGTCTTGCCAAGCGTTTTATATTGCATGATTCCTTATTTGTCTAAGTGGCGACGCTGGCCCAGCCACGCCGGTTCAAATCGCGATAAATCCACCAGCCGCTCAAAACGGCAACTACCAGATACCCAAGCCCTTCCATGGTAGAGCCAAGCAGCATCTTACCGCTCCCGAAAAGCATTCCGTAGATCAAAGTGCAGCCGGCGAACCAGCAACCAATATTGGCCCAACCGTCGGTATCGGGCACAACATCCTTTACGCGATCTGCCACGGGCCCCCAACCTTTTCGCGATGGATGGGTTTTGCGGTAGAAGGCCTCAAGCACCTCCATCGGCTCGGGCTTGGTGAGCAGAGTCACCGTGAGCCAGACCGCAGTTGTGATGCCGACCGTGATGAGCATTATGTAGGCGAATTCCTTCGGATTATCACTGTCGAAATGGAAGGCCGATTGCAGCGTGACACTCACCACAAAGGCGCTGATCATCGCGCTCACTTCGCTCCAGGCATTGATCCGCCACCAATACCAGCGCAGCAGCAGGACCAGGCCAGTGCCGGCACCGGTCACAATCAGAAGCTTCCACGCACCAGAGATCGAATCCATGTAAAAAGTAACAACCGCCGAAATTACAGTGATCAGGATCGTCGCTAGTTGCGAGGCGCGGATCAGTTCGCGTTCCGCGGCTGCGGGCCGCAAGAACCGGCGATAGAAATCGTTCACCAGATAACTTGCGCCCCAGTTCAATTGGGTTGCGATCGTGGACATGTATGCGGCCGCAAAAGCCGCCAGCATCAGGCCGCGCAAGTAAGGCGGCAGGTGATCGATCATCACGCGAATGTAGCCGGTTTCGGGGTCGCTGAGGTTAGGGTACAGAACCATTGCGGCCAGAGCTGTAAGAATCCACGGCCAGGGCCGCAGCGCATAATGTGCGACCTGAAACCAAAGCGTCGCAAGCAAGCTATGCCGTTCGTCTTTCGCGCTAAACATACGTTGCGCAACATAGCCGCCTCCGCCCGGTTCAGCGCCTGGATACCAGGTGCTCCACCAGTTCATGCCGACATACACAAAGAAAGTGATCATCGGCATCCAAACGCTATCGAGATCCGGCACAAAGTTAAGCACGCTTCCCGCACCACCTTCCGCGATGCCGCGCGATGCGTCGATGGCCCGCAGTTTCAGGATGAGCTGATCCATTCCACCTACCGCGTTCACCGCCGAGAAGGCGAGCACAATCACCATGCCCATCTTGATAAAGAACTGCACCGCGTCCGTCACCAGCACACCCCAAAGCCCGCTCATCGTCGAGATAAAAGCAGTGATGGCGATCAAACACAAAACCAGCCCCAGAGCGGTGAGCTTATCGACACCCAGCACCATACCGAGGATCTTCACCATGGCAAGATTCACCCAGCCGAGCACGATGCAGTTGATCGGTATGCCAAGATAAAAAGCCCGAAAGCCTCGCAAAAACGCCGCCGGCTTGCCGCTATAACGAATCTCGGAGAATTCGATATCCGTCATCACGCCGCTGCGCCGCCAGAGCCGCGCATACAGAAAAACGGTCATCATTCCGCTGGCAACCATGTTCCACCAGAGCCAGTTTCCGGCGATGCCTCCCTTGAACACAAGTCCCGTCACAGCCAGCGGAGTATCGGCGGCAAACGTGGTCGCAACCATGCTTGTGCCGGCCAGCCACCAAGGGACATTCCGGCCACTGAGGAAGAACTCGTCCACGCTCTTGCCGGCGCGGTTCTTGTAATAAAAACCGATTCCCAGGTTCAACAAAAAATACAGAGCGACAAAGATCCAATCGAGCGGCGTCAACAGCATAGTATTTCTGCTAGCTTATACCTGTCGTGCTATCTCGCCGCATTTTTCTCTCTGCCTTCGCGCCGCAATCGGTCGCGCCAACTGGCGGCAGTCTCATCCCGAATGCCTTGTGTGCCGCTTACGATCTGCGCAGCAGGCGCACCACGATCTACTTTCAGTCGGGCGGCGATACCTTCGCGGCTGAATTCGACCATGACAGCTCCCGCTTGTTCAAGCCCTACTCTGCCTCTGCGCTGCCACCAAAGCCTGCCCTTCCCAAGGTTCAGCTTAGGCTCGCCGGCGAATCGTTGAATGCCTACGACAATCGCCAACCGCCCAAAAAACTGAGCACGCTGATGCAGGTCCCCAAGCTGGCCACCTTGAGAATCGGCTATCCGCACCCAGCTCATCCCGACATCAAGGCGATTTGGTCGATAGACAACCGCATCTACTTCACCAACAACGATTACCGCAACGTTTATCTCCTCCCCATCTCCATGCGCGAAGCTTCCGCAAAACCGGCGCTGCTCTGAATATCGATTCTGTACTACCTAAATTATGCACGGCAAAGGCTTCGCTCCGCGCCTTTTGAGGCACTTTCGTTGGGGCGTGACTTGCAGTGCTTTATAAGTTGATTTCTTGCTCGTAATTGCATCCTTTCCGTCCTTTTTGGCTTGGACAAAGCCTGTGCATAATTCTCTATGCGCGTAGTGGGATAGGCACTACAGGCCCGTATCCATTGGCTTTGCGCTCAATCCTCCGCAGCCTTTCCATCAGCGAATCGAACAATCCCCGCTCCTGGTAATGGCTTCCGTAACTGATCCCCGTCTGCCCTGCGTGCCGCCAGATTCGTGCCGCCAGATACAGCATCCGCAGTCTCGTCGTGGCCATCGTCCGGTGCGTTAAATCCGCCACCGTCGCCGTTTCCTCGCGTTGAAACAGCGCCAGCCAGCAGTTCAGGTTATAGGCCAGCATGCTCAACTGAAAATGGTTCACGTTCATCGCCCAGATCCCCGACGGATGCGCCGTTAGTCCCGCGTCGTTGTTGGATTCCTTGATCAGATTCCCCACCGCCGCCCGCTTGTTGTAGAACTCCACCACCTCAGCCACGCTCCAGCCGTTCAGATTCGTCACAAAGACACGGTACTTGCACGCCAGCCCTTCGAAGAAACCCATCTGATCGGGGTGCTCTCCGTCCGGTTCCCGCTGGTCGTAGCGCAACCCGACGAAGCGGAACGCCTTGTCCCAGCCCTCCGGCTGATAGGCAAACTCGCACTCGAAATCCGCGTCCATATCCTTATCCTTGGGCTTCTTCCATGTCGCCGCCTGCAACTCATCTACCAGGCGCGGCGTCTTGCGCGCTACCAGCACAAACTCGCACCCTTTCCCTTCGTATGCCTTCACTGCGTCCCAGCAGTAAAATCCCGAGTCGGCCCGCGCCCGGATCTTCTTTACGCTCTTCGGCAGATGATCGATCACCGACTTCAGATGTTCGGCAATCTCCTCACCGTCCGGCCGATCACCATTGCGCAATCCGCCGCCGGCGAACTCCCGTGTCTCGGCCACGAAGGTCAGTATCGGCTGATAACTCCGCTTGCCTTTGTTCTTCGGGTTGTAACTTACCCGCCCGCCCATCTGCGACCCGTACAAGGTATGCACCGTCGTGTCCGTGTCCAGCGTCACTTCCGTCAGCTTCACGTTCGCCGCGTCCCACACCCGCTGCCGCAAACGCGCCTCCA
>JBKJTS010000224.1:0-10051 GCA_046590885.1 Gammaproteobacteria bacterium | reverse complement strand
TAGTGTTTCAACCTGTAATGGCGATTACAGCCAAGCTGGAATGGCTAACCTGACAGATAGATAAACGGGGGTAGTAATGATCGAGCGTCGCTGGACTACACGGACGCCGATTAATCTGGATGTTGAAGTGCTTAGCCACGGAGCAGGGATGGCAGTATGTAAGGCGCTTGATATTGGATTAGGCGGTGTATTTCTGAAAATAAACCCGGATGAAATATTGCCGGACTCAAATGTAGAGCTGTTTTTCGTGCTCGGGACGGGCGAAGCACGTATCAAACATAAAATCAAAGCTAAAGTAGTGCGTACCACCACGGAAGGATTAGGTTTGATGTTTAGGGATTTTGATGCGACCGCTTTTCGTTCATTGCAGGAAGTGTTGGGTTACAAGGACATTCAAACGCAGTAATTAATTTTGAACTTGTTGTTGCCCGATAACGAAAGCATCTTGTGTATTCACTGTAAATCAATAGCACCTGTGAACGGTTATTCAATGCCAGCTTGCAGGCGGACGTATTTATTTAACTGGAAAGCAGTTGGCATTTTGTGGATGCGAATTTTGTACCTACGTTCGTTCGAACCCTCATGAACCAGGGTGCAATATTGCCAGCTGCTTCTTTTCACATGTCGCCAGCCTATTCATCATACACTGCTTATGTCATTTCCCTGGGCTATAAAGATCTTCGATTTAATCGTTTAATTAATGCTTAACATAAGTCAAGGACAGCTGTGAGCGAGTTTTGGTTGAAAGTGGGGAAAACCCTGCAATATCATAGGCGCAATTTGGCACGCGCCGGCCATAGTCTATGGTGGAAAATTAACCGTCCCGTGATTAAAAATCCAATATTTATCCTGGGATGTAGTCGGGCGGGCACTACTTTGGTGTATAAAACTTTTTCTCAGTCGCGCGAAGTCGGATCCCTGCAACGCGAAACTCATGACTTTTGGATGGATCTGCATCCGTTGGCTGAAAAAAACTGGGATACTCACGGATTGACTGCGCAGGATGCCAGTCAAGATGACCGGGAGGCTATTTCCCGTTATTTTTATACGCATACTGGTAAACGGCGTTTCGTTGATAAAAATAATCAGAATGGTTTATGTGTACCTTATCTTTATGCACTTTATCCTGACGCGCACTTTGTTTTTGTCAAGCGTAGCCCGGGGGATAACCTTAATTCATTAATTGAAGGGTGGGGCAAGGCAGATGAATTTGCAACATGGTCTGATCATTTGCCAGAAAAAGTTGCAGTTGAGGGTGGCCGGTATACGCGCTGGTGTTTTTTTCTGGCCGAAGGCTGGAGAACCTATTTAAATGCACCAATTGAAGAGGTGTGCGCTTTTCAATATAAAGTAGTTAATCAGGCAATACTCGATGGGCGAAAAATCGTGCCGGATTCGCAATGGACCGAGATTTTTTATGAGGATCTTGTGAAAGACCCGGTTGACGGGTTTCGTCGCGCATTCGCTGCTTGCGGACTTGCATTTACCCCGGCTTTGGCAGCGCACTGTGTAGACGTGCTTTCCACGCCTTATAACGCTTTTTCAGAGATTCGTCTGGATAAGTGGCGCGATAGCCATAATCGTGAACGCATTGAGCGCGCCATGCCAACCGTCATTACGGTGACGCGTGACATGGGTTATGAAGTTTGAACTGCATCATGCTGAAAATGCAATGATGCTGTTGCTGCTCATAGCTATACCGATGCTGTTAATCGCAGTATGGATTATCTTGCTTTGGCATCATCGCTACACGCTTTCATCGTTGTGGCGGGAACCGGTATTACGCCACCCGGTGCTGATCATTGAGAGTGATGACTGGGGGCCTGGTCCGAAAGCACATGGCCAACAATTGCATCGTATCGCCCAGGCATTGACGCGTCATCACGATACCCGTGGGCATCCAGCCGTGATGACACTGGGGATCGCTCTGGCCTTGCCTGATGTTAAACGCATGAAGCAAGATAACTACCAGCAATATTATCGGCGTTTGTTGTCACCTGCATTATGCCCAGCCATTTGTGATGTAATGCGGCGTGGCGTTGCGTCAGGCGTGTTCACCTTGCAACTGCATGGACTGGAGCATTATTGGCCGCCGGTTTTACTGTGGGCGATTAAGGCCGATCCAGTAATAAAGGATTGGTTGTTAAGTGATGAATTTCCGCGTACAGAAGAGTTGCCCTCTGCAATGCAAAGCCGCTGGACCAACACCATGAGATTACCTTCACGCGCTATTCCCGACGCAGAAATCAAGGCCGCGGCTACCCTTGAAGTTAAAATATTTTCCAGAATTTTCAAAGCTATTCCTGAGGTTGCCGTGCCACCTACTTTTCTGTGGAATGATGCGGTTGAAGAAGCATGGGCGGCGGCGGGGGTGCGTATTATTGTTACCCCAGGACATCGTTGCGAGGCGCGTGAGCGCGATGGCAGCATGATGGCCAAAGGACGGTCTATCTATAATGGGCAAATCAATGCATACGGGCAGGTATATGTTGTACGTGATGAATATTTTGAACCGGCATTCGGCCATTTGGCAGAAAAGGGATTAGCCGCCTTGAAAAATAAAAGCAAATTAGGGCGACCTGCACTTTTGGAAACCCATCGCTCCAATTTTGTAGATGACCCCGATGTGGCTGAGGCCGCTATTAATGAGCTCGAGCGTTTATTGACAGAGGCAATAAAAAGGTTTGCCACGCTGCGCTTCATGTCTACTGCAGAATTGGCGCGTGCTTTTGTCGCGGTAGATAGAGAGATGATTGAGTTGAGGTTCATGCCGCGCATGCATGTCTATTTATTGCGGCTGCGTGAAGTATCGGGTTTTTGGAAGCTTGCGTGGCTGAGCGGCGCAATCATACCTGCAGGGTTGTTATATATGATCAGCCGCCCCTTTTATAAACACCAGGTGATGGCATAAGCTATTCATGGCAGCCCCTAAATTTTCAGTCATCATCCCCGTTTATAATGGCGCACCAACTGTGGGGCGTGCAATTGAATCTGTTTTAACGCAAACGTATCCTGCTCACGAAGTGATAATAGTGGATGATGGCTCAATAGACGCAACCGCCCAGGCAGTCGCGCCATTTGGTAGTCGTGTGCGCTATATATACCAGTCAAATGGTGGCGTCGCTGCCGCACGCAACGCGGGCGCGAATCATGCAACAGGGGAATGGCTGGCGTTTCTGGATGCGGATGACTGGTATTATCCCAATCGATTGCGATGGCACGCGGAGTGGATTCAAGAAGACGCCGGGTTAGATTTTCTGACGGGTGACTACGAGTATGTGAAGCCAGATGGAAGCCGCATTTCTCTCTCTATGGAGGTGCATGAGTCCGGTCGGCAGATACTGGACAAAGTGCCGAGTGCTGTAATGGATAAAGCGCCTAGCTCTGTCATAGATAAAGCGCACAGCGCTCATATGGATAAATCGCGAAGCGCTTGCAGCCGGGTAGTAATGTCGGCGCACGATCTGGAAACATTTGTTGCCGATCATTTTGGTGATACCCATACTTTGAGTGTACCACGTCATACATTTCTGGCGCTTGAGGGATATCCTGCCGGGCTCAAAAACAGTTTAGAAACCAATTTTAAAATAGGTGAAGATGTGTTCTTTTTAGCGAAGCTATGCGCGGTCAGTCAGCGGGTGGGTGTAGTATGTACGCCCATGGCAGCCTATGTGATTCATGACGGTAGCGCCACCCGAAAAGACCCGTTGTCAGCGCAAATCGAGAACGTGCGCACGCTTGTGGCACTCAAGACGGCATCAGCACATTTCCCTCCACCTATTAAGCGGGGGGTATACCAGCGTTTGCGTAACGGGAGATTGAATCTTGGCTACGCCTTGGTGCGTGCGGGTCAGCGTGGAGCTGCCGTTCGCGCGGTGGCGCCTACGATATGCGAGAGCCCCGGATTGACAGGCATTCGCGATATATTGTCAATGCTCGTTTAGGTATACCCACCCCATGCGTTTGCTGGTCATTACTGAACTCTTTCTTCCCACCAAGGGTGGTACGGCCGTATGGGCAGCCGAGGTCTACAAACGTCTTGGCGGCAGGGAAATCCACATAGTCACTGCTGATGTGTCTGGGGCCGCGGAAGTCGATGCGGTGCATCCCAACAGTATTCACCGACTCCCCCTGCGACGCATACCTTGGCTTAAGCCGGAATCGCTGGCAATCTATATACGTTTCTTTTTTAAATCCTTGTGGCTGGCGTTGACCCATCGCTTTGAAGCTATTCATGCCTTTCGTGCCTTGCCCGAAGGACTGGTCGCTTGGGCTGTAGCACGTTTGACTTACCGTCCCGTAGTTATTTATGCGCACGGCGAGGAACTTACCACCTGGGGTCAGGGCGGGAAATACAAAGCGATGCGCTTTGCCCTACGTCATGCGGATACCGTTATCGCTAACAGCGACTATACCCGGCAAGAACTCGTGAACATGGGGGTGGGTGAAAAACTTATTGTACTCATCAATCCGGGCGTGGATGTGGAACGCTTTCAGCCTGATCTGCATTGTGATGATCTTAAACAAAGTATTGGCCTGGGCCGGGAGGAGAGTCTTATTCTCTCCGTAGGTCGTCTTTCTCGCCGAAAGGGCTTCGATAAGGTAATCTGTAGTCTGTCTGAACTGATTTACCAAGGGATTATGGCGCGCTACGTGCTGATTGGTATTGGTGAAGATCACGACTATCTGGTGAATCTCTCGCGGAAGCTGGGTATGGAAGATCGTGTGCATTTTCTGGGGCATGTCAACACGGAAGATTTACCCCGCTGGTATAATGCATGTGATGTATTTGTAATGCCGAACCGGGAAATCAACGGCGACACTGAGGGTTTCGGCATGGTATTCTTGGAAGCCGCCGCGTGTGGCAAACCCGTAATAGCCGGGCGGGCGGGCGGTACGGGTGCCGCGGTGCTTGATGGGCAGACCGGGTATCAGGTGGACGGAAATGACGTAGCACTCATTGGCGCTACGTTGAAGCGTTTGTTAAGTGACAAGTTACTTTCAACACGGTTAGGAGAGGCAGGGTATCAACGCAGCCGCAGGGATTTTAGCTGGGTGAGGGTAGCAGAAAAAACTAAAAAATTATTTGATACCTGATTTTGAAGAGTACTAGTGATTTTATCAAAAATGAAATCGTCGCCTGTTTCAGGACCCTGGATACTCTCCAGGTATCTCAGCATTGAGGTGACACATCCCGCCGCATGCGACGGGAAAATATTAGAGTCTTATAAACTGCTAATGATGCGATGTGTACCTGGTGATGTCACTGGACATAAATGGTAGTACGTTCATTATAACGGAGAAGAGTGATGTACAAAATTCTAATCAGATTTATTGGGTTATTCCTTATAAATATATCTTTGGCTCATGCAGTCATGACTGGATATCCCAAAGACGATGAAATCCCTTTATTACCCCCCTATTGCAAAGCCAAGCTAAACAATGAGCAAGGTCCAGAAAAGGATCAGTGGGCAGCAACACTTGGCGAGGCCTATGCGCATGTGCATCACTATTGCGCGGGATTCAATTTTATGAATCGTTATAATAGAAGCTGGAATGACAAGGAAGCGCGTAAATTCTATTTGAAAAGCGCCATGGGTGAAATGAATTATATGATTACTCATGTCGCTGATCAAAAAGCTTCTATTATCATGCCAGAGATATATTTACAGAGAGGAAAGATCTTTCTGTTAATGAACCAGGCAGGAGATGCGTTCAAGGATTTTGAGAAGGCAATAGAATTAAAACCGAATTACATTGCTCCTTACATTGCATTGGGTGATTTCTATAAAGCAAAGGGCGATAAAGGAAAAGCCAAAGCAGTGCTTGTACAGGGGTTAAAGTACAACCGGGACTCAAAAGCTTTGCAACGGCGTTATCTGGAGATGGGTGGGAAGCTCTCCGATTTGCCGCCCATACAGGATGCTGTGCAGGTTGAGGCGCCTGCTGCACCCGTGGTGGCTGAACCAATATCGAATACTGATGCGGTCACAAGTGAATCGGCACCTGTGAAATGAGATTCCGCTACTTTTGCCTGGTTTATTTCAAAAAATCCATTACCAAATAGGCGCAGGTCTGTGCCTGGAGCCATCTACTTCTGGCGCTCGAAATGACATGCTTCTGAGATTTCCTGGTTGGTTGGTTCCATCCAGCATAGTAGCCGCTTTTTTAATGCCAGAAAAATTTCTGGGTGCTGTAAAGCTACATCCTGATGGCATTCAGGGTCATTAATAATATCGAACAAAGAATAGAGATTTTCTTCATGCATGGCCTGATAAACAAGTTTCCATTGTTTGGTGCGAATCATCCGGTCTTTTGCCTGAACAACAATATTTTCGTATTCGGGTTTGATTGCTAATGTACCCATGTGTTTGTCGGGTATCTCTAATAGCTCTATAAGATCTGGGTAACGCAAATGATTCTTTGGGGTGCCGGGCAGATCAGTCAGCCAGATTCCGGTTTCATTAAAAGCCGCAAGGTCATAATCAACAGCCTTGCCTGACATATACGGCAGCAGTGAGGTGCCATCCATCGTTAGCGGTGGCTCAATGTCGATAAGTTGTAGCAGTGTAGGCGCAACATCTATGCTGCGGGTAATATGACTCACTACCCCTCCAGGTGGTTGACGGGGGTCGGCAATTATAAGCGGTATATGGGCACTATGATCACCCAATACGCTGTTACCCTGACCCCATGTCCCGTGCTCGAAAAACTCCATGCCGTGATCAGAATAGACCACAACGATCGTGTTACTCGCCAGCCCGCAGGCTTCGAGGTGATGCAGCATTTTGCCCACTTGGTCGTCAAACTCAGCCACGCATCCATCATATAAATCAATGATCTGGTCAAGATCGAACTCTTCTTTAGGCGCGCCTTGGCGGCGAATTATTTCAAACGGGTCAGTCAAGCGCGCCATGGCAAATTTTGATTCGCCCATGTAAGCAGGGTCGACAAAGCGCGTGTACCAAGGCCATGCGGAAGCGAAAGGCGGGTGGGTAGTGGAATAAAAGATGTTGATAAAAAAGGGTTGGGTACTCTCCGCGAGACGCGAAACCAGTTGTCTTGCGCGCCGACCCATCGGTTGGGTCAAAGGAACTCCACCGAGATAATAAATTTCAGGTAATAACCACCGACCCAGTAAATTGTGAGTGAATAGAGAGACAAACAGCCGTAAATCCTTCGGCCCCTGACGAATCAAATATTTCAGATTCCACTGATCTTCAGGCAAATCGGTCTCATCAAAGCCAAAAGAAAACTTCCCCATATCTCCTCCGCACCAATCCGAAATCGCCGCGGTGTTGTAGCCTTGCGCCTTGAGGAGATTGGGTAAGGTATCTACCTTCAGTCGGGTTTCCTTATCGGCGGCAAAATTGTCGCGTATGCCATGGGTGTGGGGCCAGGTGCCGGTCATCAACGAAATCAGGCTGGGTGCGGTGCGGGCGCAGGGAACATAGCAGTTGCTAAATAACACCCCTTGAGCGGCGAGTGTGTCGATGTGCGGCGTGAGGGTGCGTCGATAACCCAGTGTACCCAGTCGATCTGCCCGCAACGTATCCGACCCGATCATGAGGATATTAGGTGGGGTATCGGCGAAGCGTTCAGGGATCCGAGCGGGTGGCTGCGCTTCTGGCAACCATGCCGCACATGCAATCGTGCCGACATAGAATAATAGCGCAGCCCACAGTGAAATGAGCTCCGTGGTGTGGTTCAGCTGTACCAATTGCAACGAAGCGGTAATGAAGAGCAGTGTGGTAATTCCCCCCCAAGTATACTGCACACAATAAATCCGTATCGGAGTTGCCCAGCGCCACAGCCAGTAAAAGCGGCTCATGCGGTAGTGCATTGACGCCACCAGCAGTCCCGGATTGAAACGCAGCTTGCGGATAAATTGCAGCAGGGTTGCAGCGAGAATTCCCAGCGCGGCCGCCAGCATCGCCGGACCCATTGCCCATGTTCCACCCATGCTGATATTCAGCATGTAATATGTCAGCACTCCGCCCCCACCAGTGAACAACATAATGGCGAATGCCCATAGGGTCAGCCGGGCGAGTGCAAACAGGATGTAGCGCCGGTAATGCGTGAGAATTTCTTCCTGAAGACCTGGGCCAGTCCGGGAAAAATCCAATAAAGATTTCGCCAGTAATATCACAGTTCCAAACACTGCCACGACGAATACGGGCATTGTGTTTGCCCAGTAGGCACTACCTGTAAACACGGCAACCAGGCCACTGAGGATAGTCAGCGGTGCTATTATAAAATGTATGGGGCTATCAGAAAAAAGACGCTTTTTATGGTTGCGATTTTTAGCAGGGGAAGCGACAAAGTCAATGTCATCAGCCGATGTAACACCCATATATTCAACTTGTCGGCTGATGTAGGATGGGTCTGATAAACGATCCCATCGACCCAGCATAAATCCATACAAGTTAATAATCCGTACGAATTCCATGACTGCAATTACCCGCAGACGGATGCGCCAGTCTTGCGATGGGGTGCTGGAAATCATTTGCGGCCATAAGTGTTTATGCACATGCCAGATGGACAAGGCGATCGCTGCAATGAGGAATGCGGGAAACCATAGCGCCATTACCAGTAAAGCCGCCATCAATCCATGGATGCGCAGATTGATCAAGTAACCGGCTGTGCCAATACCGACGCGCGCGTTACCACGCGAAAAGTTGACCCGCTGCCGGGCCAGTGCACGCCACGTTTCTCGCGGTCGCCAGCGCACAATTGCATCTCGGCAAAAAACAAAATGATATCCAAGTTGGCGCATACGCATGTTAAACAGCGTGTCTTCTGCAGCATAAAGCCATTCCGGATACCCGCCGGCCTTTTCCCATGCAGCCTTGGTGAATGCTACAGACCGGCTGGAGGGGTAATAGCGTGCAGCCTCGGTTTCATCACGGTTCGGTTGAAAAGTGGCACAGACAACGGCATCTTCAAAGAGAGAATGGGTTTCAAAGCGGAAATTTCCGGCAACCACATCGGGCGCAGGAGAAGCACTGAAGCACTGTGCAATCTCCGCTAGCCAGTTTGAATCAACCTGACAACCCGCGTCTGTGACCGCTATATGTGTGCCCGTTGCAGCGGCAATGCCAAGATTTCTGCCTTGGGCAATATTGCAGGGCTTGGATATCACGCGTAGTAGGCCTTGGGCAGCGTATTTTTCTAATATCTCCCGTGTGCCATCGGTGCTGGCACCATCCACGATAATTATTTCATCAGCCCGGCGCGTTTGCTCGAGCAGCGACCTCAGAAATTTTTCAATGGTTTGTTTTTCGTTGCGAACTGTGGCAATGATGGAGATTTTAGCTGAGTAGTTTTGAATCATTGATTATCTTCGCTTAATAATGGCGCTGTTCATGGGCTGATTCTGCTGTTTTATTCAGGGTGGTAAGCAGCAAGGTCAGGAAGCGCGTGAGCGATATAGGCCTTGCATCAGGCCAAGAAAATGGCATACCACCATTTCCCTGTTGAATGCTTCGTCCCGGGGTTGAGTCACATGTCCCCACAGCATGCGCATTACGGCGCGCAGGAACTGCGGGAAGACGTATAAAGGGATATTGAACAGGCGGCTTTCACCCGTAATATCCTTGCTTTGGGCAATGTTGCGACTGGTTTGGAAACGCCAGCGGCGGAAGTAGCGCTTGGTTAGGCGGAAGTTCTCCACCTTGTGATGCACGCGAGACTGACCTAGAAAGACGGCCTTGAGACCCGCTGCCAGGATGCGTTCGAAAAGTTCACTATCCTCGCCGCTGGCAAGCACCTTGCCTTTGCGACCCCGGCTGATGTCGAAACCACCCACCTTTTCGAACACGTTGCGGCGAAAAGCCATATTGGCGCCGAATGGCACTTGGGAATATGTGTTAATGTCGTAATCATCACTGCGCTCTGTGCGTACAGCAAGGAAACCATAAAAGCGTTCGGTCAGCCAATCGGGCGGGGGCACTTCCCAGAGAGGGGCGATGTAGCCACCGCAGGCGTCGGCGTGGTATTTATCCAGGCCGGCGAGGGTCACTTCCATCCAGTCCGGCTCGGGCAACACGTC
>JBKJTS010000218.1:0-4399 GCA_046590885.1 Gammaproteobacteria bacterium | reverse complement strand
TTCGCATCATGCATGCGGGCCGACAGCGGGTGGGGCGTAAACTGATAAAAATTGTCGAGACCCAGCATCTTGAAGGGGCGGTTTGCATGCATGCACGCCTCCTCGAATTGGTGCAGGTATTCCATCGCCGTGTGGTCAATGATACGGCCGGATTCGGTAACTGCCAACGTGATGCCCGCATTGGGCGGGATCGTGCGTAATAGCTTGTCGAGCGGCAGGAGATTGAAGCATACGATCGAGCGAAGCGAAATACGGTAGTGTGGCAATGAAGCGTGATCTTCAATTTTAACCTTGATTACCGGGCTGCGGAATAGTCCTGTGAGATTGTTCCACAGCAGCCGCCACGATTGCGTAAAGGTGAGCCGCCCTGCCAGCACCGCACGCAGTGACGGCGTAATCAGATAGACGAGTAAGGCGATTTCCGCTGCGACCCCAATCAATATCCCATACAGCAGATCAGTGGCGAGAATTGCCACGATGGTTGTTATGAAAATGATGATTTGGTCACGTCCAATGAAAAAGGTTTTGCGGAATACTTGGAACTCGCATAGTCGCCAACCAACGTAAACCAGAATTGCGCCGATGGCCGCGAGCGGGATGCGGCTGATTAAACTCTTGGCAAGAAACAGAAACGCAATCAGGAACATCGCATTGTAAAAATTGGCCCACAGGGTGCGTCCACCGGCATCAATATTGACGCGGCTTTTGACGCCGCCGGGTATAATTGTCAACCCGCCGAAGATACTTGACAGCGTGTTTGACACGCCCATGGCGCGCAGCGTCACGTTGGGATCCGATTTGCGCTGGTAAGGGTCGATCTTGTCCACGGCAGCGATGGTCGCGAGCGATTCGATGCCATCAATGAGGGTGAGCGTGATGACCACCAGCAGGATGGTCCACCACAGATCAGGGTTGTTCAACACTGTTCCGAAGGCCGGTAACGTGATGCCGCCCTCGATGATATTATGGGGCATGGTGATAAGGTACTTCGGACCCAGATGTAGCAGGTAGCCCAGCCCGATGCCTATGCCTGCTACAGACAGGGGCGCAGGTAAGCGCCGCAGCCAGGCATGGCGCGTTCGATTAAGGTAGAACATCAGGAACAGGCAGATGCTCCCGATCGCCGCGATCGACGGATCGAGTCTAAGGAAGCTGCCAGGAAGGTTCGAAATCGTTACCAGCATGCTTTTCGCGGGCGGCACAAAATCGCCTAGCAGCGCAGGGATTTGTTTAACGATAATCATGATGCCGATGGCCGCAAGCATCCCCTCAACCACCGTCACTGGAAGAAACAAGGCGAAGCGGCCGGCCTTGAGCAAGGCCAGCACGATCTGCAGCAGACCGGTAAGGCAGATCGCCACCAGCAACACCGGATAACCCGCCGCGAGATTGCCACCACCGAGCACAACCATTCCGGCCAGCAGCGCGGGAGCCAGCCCCGCCGCCGGCCCGCTGATAGTGACATAGGCGCCCCCCAAAAAGGGGAAAATCAGTCCGGCTATAATTGCCGAGATCACGCCGGTCACTGGCGGCGCACCTGAGGCAATGGCGATCCCTAGTGACAACGGCAATGACACCAGCGCGACTTGCAGTCCCGCCAGCATGTCATAGCGCCAGTGTTTTAGGCCTTTTATCCCGTTTTGCGGTTTTTCAGAAGCTTCAGGAAGACTGCTCATGTTGATGGGTTGATACGGCATAGCGTCCGCGGGACGGTATACACCCACGGTATTCGTGCGCTAAATCGGCCTATCATAACGAGTAAATCAGACCAATTCATGCGTATACCCGTACCCTTTATTTTTGTTGGGTCAGTCTATGTCTGAGTATCGAAAAACAATAGTTAATATTTTTTACTATGTACATTCACTTTTATAAATGATCAAACGTGGATGGCTCATGTTGGGTATTTATCCTTCATGAATTACTCGCTGGGCATCGACATCAAGCACATTTCACCGAGTTTTCTCAGGCTGGACCGAATTGCCTAATTCAGTTCGGCCACCGAAGACTCGCTCAAGCAGAGTTCAGATAAACATTTTCCAGGTCATAACTGAACTCTCCCGCGCGAGGTTGCCCGCGAGCACCCCGACCATTCTCTGACTACAGCACACTATTTCGAACAAACCGGTACGGGTTCACTCCGCCAGCTTCACAATATAGTAAAAGCGTCCTGATCTCAGGCGAGCGTCAGGGGTTGCAGGAGTCACAGTGGGCCGGGTCAGCATACTGCCGGTCGGCTCTCTCGCGTATCTCGCGGTGCGCGCACTTGAGGCATCCATGGATCTCGGAGCGGGTTTCTCGCGTGGGTGCGCTGCAGGCTTCGCACGGGAGACCATCCACGCGTTTGACGATCCAGAATCCTGGTGTGCCGCAGGACGGACAGAGCGAGTGCAGCTTTTTCACCAGGTCCTCGGCCGCCAGACGTATGTTGGCCATGCGTGTGGGGTTGGCATGGGCACGCACGTCGGTTTCGACGAATACTTGCCCGCTGGCCGATGCAGCAAGCGCCCAGGCAAAGGCAGCTTCCAGCGCTACCCAGGTGGCGATACCCTTGCGTATGCGCGGATCCTCCGCGCCATCCGGGCGCACCACCAGATGGTGCTCGGGAAATCCCGCCTGCTTTGCAAAGGTCTCGGCCATAGCCCAGTCGTCTGTCAACAGATTGGAGAAGTTCGCCGCACCTTGGGCAATACCCACCACCTCCAGGCCACGTTCATCATCGATAAAAATGAGGAACTCCACGTTCCAGGGAAACATCCCCGCAAACGGGTCCGCCCCGAATGAGCCCTCACTGGCGAGCCCGAGCGAAAGACCGGAAAGCTGCATACCGATGCGCGCTTTCTTGCGTGCCGCCTCAAGCTGCATGCCGTCGCGCGGTATGTCGCGGGTGAAGGTGCCGAGGCGATCCGTGTCGTAGCCCCTCACCCGCTCGACCCGGCAACCAAGCGCCGTATCAAGCACCGAGGCGATCACGCCTTCTTTGCCGTGCTGGGTGAGTAGGGCCATCCGCCTTTCGGCATAGGTCGAAGACAGCGTTAGGCTCATGGCTTAACTGCTCATAAAAGTTGGATCATTTGGTAATACATCGGTATCCCGAGCACGACGTTGAACGGGAAGGTGAGTGCCAGCGCCATGCCGAAGTAGAGTCCCGGATTTGCCTCCGGAATGGCGACCCGGACAACCGCCGGCACCACGATATAGGAGGCGCTAGCCGCGAGCACCGCGAGCATCAGCGTATCCCCCGCTGATAAGCCGACAAGGTGGGACAAGATGATGACGATCACCGCGTTGAACATAGGTATCAGGAAGGCAAAGGCTATAAGGAACGGCCCTACACCCTTCATCTCACGGATACGGCGAGCCACCAGAATCCCCATCTCCAATAGGAAAAACGCCAACAAGCCCTTGAACAGGTCGCCGGTGAAGGGTTTCATAACCTTATAACCGTCCGCCCCCACGGCAACGCCGATCAACAGACTCCCCATCAGTAACAGGATGGCCCCGTCGGTGAACGACTCGTGGAGGATGTTCTTCAATGAAAACGAGCCTTTGTTCGTCCCAATGCTTGCCGCCGCGCCTGCGTCGTCCTTCATCAGGCGTGCGCGCGTCATGGCGGCAAGCGCCACTGCCATGATGACGGCCGGGGCCTCCATAATGACCAGCGCCACCGCCATGTATCCGCCGTATTCGATCTTCTGGTTATCGAGGAATTGACCGGCGGCGATAAAGGTTACCGCGCTCACCGAGCCATAAGTGGCCGCGATCGCGGCGGCATTAAGGCCGTCGAGCTTGCGGCGCAGCAGGGGGAAAGTGTACAGGGGCACAATAAAGGCCATAAGCAATGCGATTGCAAGCCCGGCCAACATCTGCGTATGGATGCCGCTGACGCTTAAGGCTACACCCCCTTTGATACCTATTGCCATGAGCAGGTACAAGGATAGAAATTTGGCGATGGGAGCCGGTATCTCCAGATTGGACCTCACCAAAGCGGCAAATATGCCCAGGAAAAAGAATAGAATCGCGGGATCGAGCAGGGTGGCAAATAATTTGATGTCCATGGTTCATCTTCCAGATTTTCTATAGGCTTAATATAAGTAGGATTTTTCGGTGCGGCGGATACATAACCGAGGGCAGGCCCATCCAGTTCCGGTGCTAGTTCATGGGTGTGCCGGAAGCATTCTTGCGTGGCAGGATCGAGATACCCGTTACGACCGCCTTGATCCGGTAGCCCCGGTTCATCATGTCTTCGAGATCATCGAGCACGGTGATCAGGCGAGGCTCAGAGAGAATAATATAAATTAGAATGTTGGAGTCGCTGTCGAACATTCCCGACGGAACCCCGGAAGCGCCAGCCCCGCTGCTGGCCTGTACCACGGTATAGCCCCCGACACCGCGTATG
>JBKJTS010000189.1:0-15857 GCA_046590885.1 Gammaproteobacteria bacterium | reverse complement strand
GGTGATGCTTCAATTGCAGACAGATACCCTAGCATATCCAGATACTCACCTTGTAGTGTAATCTCAAAACCATGCTTATACGCGCCCACCTCAGGCACAGAATTAGCCATAGTGTTTGGTATTTTTGTGACATCTTCATTCGCACTCACACCGAGGTGCTGAGTCGGCAGTGTCTTCATGGATGTAAGGCGCAACGAGTGATTACCGCGTAAAATATCTTTTAGCAACATTGGCATTTGCTGCGGAGTAACCAGCCCATCTTTGATACTGTTAAGATCATGACGAAGATTTACCGACACTTCTTTAAATTGTTCGAGACGTGCCCGTAACGGTGCATTCGGGTCGATATGCTTCGTTGCCATATGCATTTGAATTTGCATTTGCAGTGTATTAATTTTACCTTGATTTTCGGTGATTTTTTGCGACAGCTGTTGCTGCTGTTTCATAAGGGGATTGATCAGTACACTATACACCACCGTAATGAGTGCCAGCGCTGCCATCATAAAAATTAACATCCGCTGGCGCAGGTCTAGTGCGTTGATGCGTGCTGTGAAGCGTTGTAGTTGTAATGGCAGCGCCATCAGTGTATTTTCCCCGATGGGGTATTATGCAGATTGAATTCGATGTAACGTGGCGATAAAACCGGCGCGCCCTCTGTTGCTGAATTGTTAGCACCGCCGTTAGTCATAGAGGGGGTGTGCATTTCCAGTGTTTCGAAGGTTCTTCCTGTCATCACTTTTTCTTGTTTAAGATGATTAATGAATATCGGCACCTGATCAGGTCGCAGAGTACGCCCGCTGATCATCATATCGTCTCCCGCACCTGACATCTGGAAGCGAGTAATCCATAGCCCATCTACTGTTTGCCGCGACAGTGCACGCAGGTATTCTGAAAATCCCTTTGTGTTCCCTAGCCCACCTTTTTTTATCATCTCGAGAATCTGACGGCGCGCTTTGAGTTGTGTTTCTGCTTGCGCCACTTCATTTTCGAGTATTTTACTGGCTGTGTTAAAATTTTCTGTGGCAATTACTTGGGCAAGTTGTGCCTGAGTGGAATTATGAAGCGCGTCACTTTGGGCTGCCTGTTTTTCCATTTCTTTAAGCTGATACCAACCATAACCGTAGAACAGCAGGGTACTCAGTAGAATAAGGCCAAGGGCTCGCACCATGGCCTGTGCCGGGAAATTATTTGTCTGTTTCAGGAGCAGTGGATTGAAAAGATTGATAGAAGTGTGTTTTTCATCACGCAATGCGGCACCCAGTGCCATAAAATAATACTGCTGCTGTTCCGGATTTTTTAATTCCGGTACTGTAGAAAAATCCAGTACGGTTTCCAGATTTAATATTTCTATCGGAATATACAGGTTGGCCGCCATGTATTCTTGTAAACTTGCGCCAGAATCACCTAACGGTGCAAGCACCAATTTTGATAACGTAACAAAGTTGTATTGACGATCAAAATAATCCAGGGAGCGTTGCAATTCGAGTGTAATTTTTTCATAACAACTATTCTTTTGCTCAATGTCTGGCTGGGTGAGCTGGGACAGTGTGACGTTGATACGCCGTGACAGGTAGAGTGTATCCGCACAGGTAATTGTGAGCAGCCCACCCTCGGCATTGAATGACAACAGTGCTACCCCGCGGCCTTCTGCATTCAACAGCATAGCAATATTGCGCTGCGCCATTTCAGGTATATCAATGATGCCCAAAGCAATTTTGGCTTGCCTAAATAACGACTGGCATGGCTCTATGGATTTGGAACGTGCGGCGACGGTATATATGGGCTGATTCTTCGCCGGTATATCTTTATTTGGCGAGACATTCAGAATATCCAGCGTTGCGTCTTCGACGGGGTAGTCGAGCAGGTCTTTGAGGCGCCAGCGCATGGCGGTTTTGAGTTCTTGCGCAGGTACGTTGGGTGGCTCTACGGACAAGAGCTGGTATTCATTAGAGGCCAGCACGGTCGTACACTGATAGTGGTTGGCACGCCATTCCTTGGCGAGTTTCAGCAGGATAAGTGCGGCAGAAGAATTGGCAGCGCTATAAGACGTTGCCAGCGTTACTGCAGGCAGGGTTGTGGCGGAAGGCTGAATATGCGCAACACAAATGCTGTTGGCCTGAATATTGATAGCCATCCAGCCCGCAGTTTTTGTTGTCTTTCTGAAGAAGTCCATACTACTCATGAATATGTTAATTATTTTATAAAAATCAATTAATTAGGATTTTTATGAACAATCAGCGAAATCTTTTGTGAAAAAAGCTAATGGATTCAATATCCCCACTTGTACTATCGGCATTTGGAATTTTTTCAATACATTTCGCGGATATAAATAATTTGATTGGCATTTTTGTAAATACCAAATGTCCCGCGCATTGTGGGATCGTCATCAAAATTGATTTCCGACCATCTGCCTTGTAGCCATGGCAGATTGGCTGGAACTGCTGCAACACACACTGGCGCGGTGTTAGGCGGTACGGCTGGAGTATCTATGCCCAAATCGACACAGAGATTGACACTGCCGTTATTCCCTGCCCCCGGGAGATTGAGCCTAAGGTTGGTGGCCCTGCCGTTAAGAAAAACCCCGCCAACTACAATGCCTGTTTCGTTGACCGCTAAATTGCCTTGCGGATTGTTCAGCAATATATTGCCCGGCACAATCGTAGTGCAATGATCTGCAGCGTTAGTGATAAATGTTGCTGCTGCGCTATCCCAGAACTGGGTTTGCATAGGAATCGGCAAATTCAGCAATTCTGAACCATTGGCATTTTCCAATCTTAAGCGGCCAAAGCGCATTTGTGCACCAGAATCAAAGGCAAGGGGGTTAAATAACACTGGCGCCGTGGCGGTGATGATGCCATTGCCGGCTATCGCATTTTCACTGCCGTCTTGCACTGTCATGTTCAGGTTAATTAGGGCATTAAAAGGCGCGACAGGGATCGTGCGCGTGAACGCCAGCCTGTCAGTGACATTCACGGCGATAGACCCGACCACCGGACTACCATTGCCATTGATATAATTGACGTTCAATGTCAGCGTTGGTGTGCCCAGTGCGAGCGCAGTATCGAGTGTGCCGCTCGCGACGGTATATATTTGTGTGACCCCGGCGACGGCGAGTTTCATTAATGTACCGCTGTAGTTGTTAATGGGTATGCCGCTGGCGTCCAGAGCTTTGAAAGTGATCTGCGGTACGCTGACATAGTCAAAGGGCTGCCCGATATAGGTAAAAGAACGTCTGGGTGCAGCCACAGTAGCATTGCAGGCGGCATCGGTGGCGTTAAATGTGCGCAGTAGCGGGGCAGGTAGCGGTAGCCATGTATCCACTGTGTAATCCACCAGAGGATCAGTTGCTGAATCGGCATTCACCAGTTCAAAGCCGTCGGGCACAAAGCGCCCCACATTGGCTGTGGAGGATGAGCAGATATACTGACCTGAGGTTGTGCAATCCGCTGGCGTGCCATCCCCTGCATCTACCGCAGAAAATGTAGTATCCATGAGGCTCATGATGAAGCTTCCGGCATCGTTATAGTTGGCCGTGTTGGTAAAGAAACTGCCAGCCATGGTGCCTGCCGTCCACGTAGTCGCTGCGCCCAGTTCGTCCAGCATACCCAGTGTGCATGCGGCGGTGGGTAACAGGCAGCTTGTCAGTTGTGCTTGTGGCAGGCCGTTATAATTGCCCGCAGCAGTGCCATAAGCAATACCAGCACCCGCGCCATTTTGTGCCACCGCATCAATCCGGAACGGCCGTCCGGCCCGATGTACATTGCCACCTGTAGCACCAATGTTGCTCAGGGAGCGGGCTGTGCCCGCCGTCAGTGCGTCGGCATCACGCACAGTCAGTCCGGTAAAGCTGGCAGGGCGAATGGCGAAGTTATCAGTGGAACAGCCGATGCTGGTCGGCGTGCCAGTAGCAGGGTGTGAGACACGTATACGCACCTCTTGATAGGCGTTGTTCTCAATGAATGATGCTCTTAAACGTCCGGCATTGGCGGTAGTGAAAATAGGATTAGTGGGCAGGGTTTGAACCGTCGGCCAACTGCTGCGACAACCATTAATATCAAGTATGGCCGAGTTATTGGATGCGTTAAGTATCTCGACCTTGACTGCGCCCGTAAAGGTAGTGAGTAAAGCATTTTTTGTGGGGTTGAGCGCCGCAAGGTCCAAGGTAAAGCTTTGGCCGCTGACCTTGGTTGTGATAAAACCGTTAATCGCAGTGGTGGGGGTGGTTGTGGAGTCATATGTATTGAAAGCTCCGGGCGTGACCACTACCACTAATGCTTTTAGTGCAATGGAATGCGTCGCGCCACTGTCTGCACTGCCAGACGCTGTGGCAGTGCGTACCCCTGTTGCTCCCACCGTTGGTCGCGGTTCATAATTCATTTCCATGGAGACCCCATTGCCGCTGGTTCCCGAGCGGGAATACCGGTCTACTGCCTCGGTCATGCCGGCGGGAGGAGTCCAGGTTCTAGAGCTGGAAAACTCATGAATCGTCACCAACATATCTCCGGCCACGGTGGTGGTGACTGAAAGTGCGGTATGTGATGTTGAGCTGGCGGTAGTCTGGCTGGCGGATGCATCAATGGGCGATGCTGGATCGACACCAGTTAAGCTGGCAATCCCTGCTACGGCACCGTTATTCGCCCCGGAAAATGTCCAGGCGTAACTGGAAGGTTCGCTGGCACCGGCGACTTTATAATAGGTGTAAAGACGGCTGGTACTGCCGTTGGTCTGGTTACTGTTTTGCACCAGTGTCCAACCCGCGGGTGTAATTACGGTAGAGGTGTTTGTCACTACGACGACGGAGGCTAGCATCACATCGCCGTTGATTGTGCCGGTGGGCTTGTTCACAGTAATGGTGCCACCGGAAGCGGTGGAAGATTGCCGGTTATTTGCAGAAGCACGAAATCCCACAGCGGCCTGTGCGCTGTCTACAATGAGCAGCAATACGATCGCTGTACAAAAGATGCGAAGCATGCTCCAGGGGTTGGTGTTCATTACACAGTTTTCCATGGTTTTTCTCCAACACAAACTGTATTTAATTCAAAAAATTTATGTGGCATCGCTGTAATCGGCAAAGTGCGATAGCCTTGCACACTGCATCAAGCACGTAAGGGATATTTATATTCCTGGCTGTGATTAGCGGCTAACCGTCGCCTGAAACTGCCGCTCCACAAACATGCTGGTCCCTGCTGTTCCCATACTGGCAGTAGAAGTAATGTTATACGTAGTCACTGCTATTCCATTTTCATTTAACGGGCCGTTGGCGTTGCATGCGACAATCACAGTAAATCCTGCCAGATTACCGGCCAGTGGTAGTGGGTTAATGGTGCACGCGGCAACGGCTGGCGCAGCAACGGGGTTTAACACCTGATAAGTACCCCATTCGATGCCTGCACGTGCCGCCTGCACCGCACGGGCGCCCAACACATCTTGCGCCGAGGTAGCATGTTGCGTGGTAGAAAATGTCACCATGAATGCACCCAGTGCCGCCAATACCACTAACAGGAAGATAGCTGAGACAAGCGCAAATCCACGGTTGCACCCATAGTTACCCATAGGGGGTCGCGTTGAGCGCAGACTGAAAGTGGTGTGTAGCCGTTCACGATATTCTGTGCTGTCCGTGGAGAGATGAGTGCGTATCCAAGATGCGTTGAAGCGACCCTCATGCGATATAGATGGATGCACAAGTGCCGGCTGTAGCAGGATGCTAGAAGCACCCAACACTAACAGAACTGTGCGCTTGCGCTCTTCACTATGCGGAGAATCAGGGCGCATTACTTATATTTACCGCATGATACAGACTCACGGTTTCATTGTTTTGAGTGAATGCAAGCTGTATCGAGACCAAGCCGCTACGTGCGGTAATGCCTTCTGTATACGTGAAATTACACGCACTCACGTTCTTTGCCAGCAGTGCGCTGATTCCGCCCAGCGGAGGATTAACTTGTCCGGTAGTGATGGCGTAGCCCCAAAAACGTGTTAACGTGCCCTGAGTCATATCGCAAATATAGGTGACTGGCGTATTTACCACCTGAAAACGACGGCTGGGGGAATCCAATGGAAAAGGCAGCGCACCGGCATTAATTGCTATGTTGCTGACAGCACCCACTGCTCCGATGTAGCTGCGCCGATTATCCCCTGCATACGCATTTGCACCAGGGATGCCGAGATTGAAAATCACGATCTGATCACCCGCGGCTAGTGTCACCGCTGGCCCTAGTACATCAAAGGTTGAATCGGCGGGATTGGCCTGTGCAAAGTCCAGGGGATTTCCGCCATCAATCCGATAACGTCCACCCGTGCGCGTTTGCAGAAACTCCATAACCTGGGGGGATGCCAGACGCACGCTGTTAGGCAACGCCAGATGCACATCGCGCGAAATACGACGTACCGCCGTGTCTGCCGTGTCCGTCAACTCTGCACGCCGTGCGCTATCAAAATAACCTTGCATCGGTGCCTGAATAAACACCACCACCATCGCCGCGATTATGCCAGTGATGGCAATTACCATCACCGCTTCGATCAGGGTGAATCCTGCCTGTAACTCTTTCCCGGTTAAAAATATTTTCATGGTGACCGGGGCGCATAGCGGGTGCGGTAACCGCTGAGCACCATATTATCGGCAGCGCCGGAAGGGGGTGTGACAGTCACGGTAATGAACAGGGAATCTGGTGCTGGCACGGTGCCCAAGGCAGTTTCAACGACGGTGACAGTGGCAGAATACCCGGTGAGTCCCGCAATGTTCGCACCGGTAATATCACGAATGCCGGGCGGTGTGGGTAGATTAAAATTATTATAGTCATTCACATTATCAAGCAAAGGAGGGGCATAGCGTCCTTCACCTTCCGGCCCCATTGTTTCCACGATGGTCGAGCATCCCGCTGCGCCAATGACAGCGGCGTTTGCCGTCGCTACATTAGCATCATCCGGGTCGCAAAAAGTAAAGGGTTGCAATTGAATCTCTTCTAGCAACGACTCTGCAATAGACAGCGCCTGTTTGCGTAACATCGGGTCAGCGCTGGATCGGGTGTTCATGTTCATGACTGACAATATGCCGACAATTCCCACGCTGACAATTACAATAAAAATAACTAGCTCAATCAGTGAAATGCCGGTTTGGTTATATGTGAATTTTTGGGTAGCGAGTTTCATAAAAAGCCACTTATTAGGTATGTGTCATCTCCGTTCAGCAGAGACACTATGGGTGGACATAGCCGGTTTCCCGTTCTACGATTATTGGCCGTAGCGTGCCATCGCCGGTGATACTCAGTGTTACCACAGTATCGGGAACAGGCTGCCCCAGAGCGTTGAAGCTGAAGTTGGGCGGTACGCCAGAAAAAGTCACACCAGCACGTGCGGTTACGACAAAAGGCGCAATACCTGTCGGGCCAGCAAGCGGGGTGTTACACGCGGTACCTGCGCCTGCTGTACTGGCAATGGTGAGTGTCACTGTGGCTGCAGTGAAGGCGGCGCAAACGTTACGGCGTTGAGCAATGGCGGCTTTCTGGGCGTAGCGCAGCGCTGCCAGGGTTTCATCATAAAATCCGCGAGCATTAAATGCCTGGTTATCGGCAAATCGTGGCAGAGCAGCTACCGCAAGAATACCGATGATCATCATCACTACAATCAGTTCGATGAGGGTAAAACCATCTTCGCTCTTTGGTAGCGTAAAGCGCATCTGAACCATCGCTTGTGGATCCTCAGGAGGCGCTCATGGCATCACCCAACCAGTGCGGTAACATCAGTCGCCGCGATTGCGTGCCTGTCAGGTATGTTCAAGGAATGCCGGTAATTGGCGCATTGGCTGTGGCGCTACCCGATGTTTGTGTAACTACGCAGTTCACAGTAGTATCAGCTGCAATTGGGGCGGCTGCTACAGTGTAACCAGTAGGTAGTCCGCCCTGCAGCAAAGTTGCGGCATCACTACAATTGGCGACAGCGGCGCCCTTGGTGGGCGCGACCTTGCGGGTACCATAGTTTACCGCAGACGCTGATGCCAATCCGCCTACGACGCCTTGCAACGCCGCGACTTTTGCCTCACTGCTGATGTCTACAAACTTGGGTAATGCCACTGCTGCCAAAATCCCGAGGATGACAATCACCACCACTAATTCAATCAATGTAAAACCTTTCTGTTCGTTACGCATGATTTATCTCCTGGTTAATAAAAAAATCATTGTTTCTGTTGCGAGGCAGTAACCATTATTTATGCATTGCTGCCTTACCCAAGTCCCAGATCGGTAGGAATACACCCAATGCCAGAATCAGCACCAGAATCCCCAGGCCGACAATCAGAATCGGCTCGATTTGCGACGACAGGGTTTTCAATTCGTAATCCACTTCGCGTTCGTACATGCCGGCAATTTCTTCCATGAGGTTATCCATTTCCCCGGTTTCCTCACCCACCGCTATCATTTGCAGCACCACTGGGGTGAACACGCCAGTGGCTACAGAAGTGCGCAAAATACTCTCGCCGCGCTCGACGCCATCCCGAATCTGGTCGACGCAGTCCTCGATGTATTTGTTATCGACCGTTTTTGCCACAACTGTAAGGGCTTGCACAATCGGTACGCCGCTACGGCTGGCCAGCGCGAAGCTGCGGGCGAAGCGGGCCATGGTCCCTTTTAGTATGATTTTCCCCACAATCGGCAGGCGCATCTTGAATTTATCCCAGCGATACGCGCCATGGGAAGTGGCTATATACGCCTTGAATGCAACCGCACCACTGACCGCCAGCACCAGCAACAGCGGCCAGTAATTAACTGTAAAATTAGACGTATTGATCAATATTTTTGTCATTAATGGCAATTCCGCATTAAAACCCGCATACACTTTGGCGAACGCCGGAATCACAAATAGATTAATCACCAGCATCGCTATCGCCATAGCAATCACCACAAACATTGGATACCGTAATGCGGTACGCACCCGTTCCCGCATATCCCGTTCAAACTCCAGGTGATCAAACAGGCGCAGAAAAATCTCATCCATTTTCCCCGTCATTTCGCCAATCCGTACCATGCTGATATAAAAATGGGAGAACACCTTGGGATGGCGGTACATTGCCGCAGAAAGCTCACGCCCCGACTCCAGAGATTCGCGGATATCCTGGAGGATTTTCGCAAAAGATTTGTTGATCGCAGATTCCTGCAAGCCCGCCAGTCCGCGCATGATGGGCACGCCCGCCTTGAGCAGTGTGTAGATCTGGCGGCTGAAAAGTTGCACGTCAATGGAGCGTACTTTTTCTGCGGAAAACTTTTCCCACCAGCCCGGGTGGGCGTTATCGCGCGTGACGGTTTTTTTTGTCAGCACAATCTCAACTGGCGTCACGCCATTGGTGAAAAGCTGATTTGCAACGCCGTTGCTATCGACGTCTTCCAACAGCCCTTCCACTAAGGTACCCTGGGCGTTTCTGGCTTTATAGGCAAAAAATGGCATGCTTTATTAATCTTCAAACTGGTTACTGATACGCATCGCTTCGCTTACAGTAGTTTTCCCCGCTATCGCCAGGGCAACCGCATGCCTGCGCAAGGTCTCGCCGGCCATTTGGGTGTGGGCGGCTTTGAGGAAATGCGCGGGATCAGGATGGTTCGCGGCATCCGCTACAGCTTCGGTTATTTCAAGCATTTCATATATGCCCGTGCGCCCGTGGTAACCCGTGCCATTGCAATGGGTACAGCCGCGCCCATGGAAGAATTTGGCTGTATCGACGGCGTCTTTTAGTTCCGCTTTCAGCCATTGATGTTCATTAGGTTTCAAGGGATGGTCTTCATGGCAGCTTTCGCATATCCTGCGTATCAGTCGTTGCGCCAGCACCGCCTGAATCGACGTGGATACCATATAGCGCGGCACACCCATATCCAGCAGGCGAATTGGTGTGCTCGCTGCATCATTGGTATGTAAGGTTGAGAGTACCAAGTGGCCGGTCATGGCCGCCCGCATACCGATCTGCGCAGTTTCCTGGTCGCGCATTTCGCCCACCAGAACCACATCCGGATCCTGACGCAATGCGGAGCGCAGCACCCTGGCAAACGTAAGTTCAATTTTATCGTTGACCTGCACCTGGTTAATTCCTGGCAGACGGTATTCCACGGGATCTTCCACGGTGATCAACTTTTTGTCAGTGGTATTAAGCTCCGATAGCGCGCCGTACAACGTAGTGGTCTTGCCGCTACCGGTGGGGCCTGTCACCAATACCAGGCCATTCGGGCGCCGGATAATGGCACGGAATCGTTCTAGCATCCTCTTGGGCATGCCAATTGAATCCAGCTTGAGGGCGCCACCACTCTGGTTTAGCAACCGCATCACGATGGATTCGCCGTATTGTGTAGGCATGGTGGACATACGCACGTCAATTTGCTGCTGCTTTACCTTGATAACGAAACGACCATCCTGCGGTAGCCGTTTTTCAGAGATATCCAGCGATGACATCAGCTTCAGGCGCAACGCCAGTGCCGGGGCAATTTTCATGTCGGCTTCGGTTTGCAGGTGCATCATGCCATCAATGCGGAAACGAATTTGCAGCTTGCTTTCCTGTGGCTCAATATGGATATCCGAAGCGCGCACCTGGGTGGCATCCTCAAACACCGATTGCAGCAATTTGACAACTGGCGCTTCTTCCTGGCCAGGCGCCACCCCCAAGCCACCAAAATCCATCACCGTATCGCCTAGATCTTGTTCCAGCTCCCGCGCGAAGTCGGTGATTTCATCCGTGCGGCGATACATGCGATCAATGGTCTGCAGCAGTTCACCTTCATTCACCACCGCAAGATCGACTGGCTTTTTCATCAGCCGCGCAATCTCGTCGTAGGCGGCCAAGTCGGTGGGGTTGGCCATGCCGATTAAAAGCGTTGTGCCACGATCTTCCAGCACCATGGCGCGAAAGCGCCGCGCCTGAGTTTCCGGCAGCAGGCGAACCAGCTCGGGATTAACGTTGTATTGTTTGAGGTTGATATAGGGGATATCTAACTGCTTGGCTAGCGCCCCGGAAATATCAGATTCCGAGACAAAACCATTTTCGACAAAGATGCGCCCCAGTTTACGCCCAGAGCGTTTTTGTTCTGCAATCGCCAGCGACACCTGTTCCTCGGACAGCAATCCTTGCTGTACCAGAATTTCACCTAAGCGGACCGTTTTTGGGCGTGGCATAAACACTCCTGTGTGGCAGGATCAGACATAAAGATTGTGAGATGGGGGGTGTGGACACAGGGGATAACGACAAACAGGAATTAAAACTTAAGCAGCGTGAAATCAGTAACGCCTTCCTGCGGGGAGTTTTCAGCGGAAAATGGTTAGGATCGTCCCCCCTCTGCGGCGAGAAGGGGGAGCGGGATGTTTTAGAATATTTTCTTGAAAAATAGCTGCATTTCTACCCAGGACTGCTGATCAGCCGCGGCATTGTATTCCAGGGGCATGTTGAATTTTTTGCCAAACGTATCAGCATCGGGGTTAGTAAAGCCGTGCTTTGCACCTGCATATGAGATGAATTTATATTCTACCCCTGCCTCCTCCATTTCTTTTTTGAACTGGGCGATGTTTTCGGCTGTTACGAAAGGGTCTGCCGCACCGTTAAGCGCCAATACCTCGGCCTTGATCTGGCCAGGGTTGGCCGGGTTGGCAGTGCCTAGACTGCCGTGAAAACTCACTACGCCATCCAAATCTGTCCCGAGTCGCGCCATTTCCAGCACAATCGTCCCCCCGAAGCAGTAGCCGATGGCCGCAATTTTTTGGGGATCCACGGTTTTATGTTCTTGTAATAAGCGCATTCCCGCCTGAAAGCGCGCGGTGGCGGCCTCCATATTCTTCATCACCTCACCGGCGAACTTGCCCGCATGTTCTGGGTGATCGGCCTGTTTGCCATCACCGTACATATCCACCGCCAAGGCGGTATAACCCAATTTGGCAAGCATACGCGCGCGCTTGCGGGCATATTCATTATGTCCCCACCACTCGTGGACCACCAGCACCGCCGGGCGCCGGTCAGCAATCCGGTTGTCATAGACCAGATAGCCTTTGAGGACAGTATCACCTGCCTTATAGGTCACTTCCTCGCCCTGCAGTGTGGCTTGCGCGCAGGCGGTGACAAAAAATAGCCCCACTATTGTCCAAAAACTTCTCATCATGCCTCCTTGGCGAGTGAAGTCTCTTGAAATCTTAACTTGAATTTTCTGAACACACGTGTATTTAAAAATTATTGTTAATAACAATCAAGTTATTAGCATGACGAGTAATCCCAAATAGAATACCCCACAGCTTCAATTGCAGCAAAATTGCAACCCATCCCCTGTATGGTATATAATATGCGGTCTAACTAAAAGGGGGTATTCCCCCGTCACTGTTTACTCCTTGCTTTCCGCGTAAGTGGAAAGCTGCGATAAACCATAAGGAGCCGTATGAAGCATTATGAAATCGTGTTTCTAGTCCACCCTGACCAGAGTGAGCAAGTACCTGCCATGATCGAACGTTACCGTTCGACCATTGAAACCCGTGGCGGTGCAATTCACCGTCTCGAAGACTGGGGCCGTCGGCAGCTCACTTATCCCATCAATAAAGTTCACAAAGCACACTATGTGCTGATGAACATTGAATGTAATCAAGAAGCCCTTGATGAGCTGACCAGCGCGTTCCGCTTTAATGACGCCGTATTGCGCAATCTGGTTATCGCCTGCAAAGAAGCGATTACTACGCCGTCACCTTTAATCCGCTCCAAAGATGAGCGCGACGAGCGTGAAGCCAAATTCCGTCCTGAAATGGAAGATGGAGATGCGGATACGGATCTTGAAGAGACAGATCTGGTTGCCGCTGCTGACTGAAACAACAAGGCTTCATCCCGTGTGTGAATGGTTTTTTTGGAGGTTACATGTCACGTTTTTTCCGTCGTAGAAAGTTTTGCCGCTTCACCGCAGAAAAAGTTAAAGAAATTGATTATAAAGATATTGCCGTGCTGAAGAACTACATCACGGAAACGGGCAAGATTGTCCCGAGCCGGATTACCGGTACCCGTGCAAGATATCAGCGCCAGTTGACCACCGCCATCAAACGTGCACGTTTTCTGGCTCTGTTGCCGTACTGCGATTCTCATTGATCGAAAGAGTGTAGCTGCCTGTAACAGGTTTTAAGCCAAGGTCTTCAAGATTCGATGCAGAAACTCGCTGCTCTCATCATGCGCGGTCGTGTCTATGCGATATTGATAGCTGCCGTGTTGGGTGTGATTTCACTGTTGCTGCCGCCGCTACAGCCCATTACCACCACGTTGAGTGGTGGGGTGGTGGCGCTGGTAGTATTACGCTTAGGGTTCCGTGAAGCGGCGTATGTCGTACTCGGTGCCTTGGTGGTGATTTCAGCAGTAGCCGTGCCCCTGTTTGGCAGCCCTGCCCCGGCGGTCGTGTTCGCAGCCATTGTCTGGTTGCCCGTAGGAATGTTGGCGCTTGTGTTACGCCAGACAATTTCTTTGGCGTTGGCCGTGCAGGTGGCAGTGTTGCTGGCGGGTGTCGTAGTCATAGGCATTCATGGGTTGATACCTGACCCAGCGGCCTGGTGGCGCGACATGCTGACCAATATGATCCGCCAATCCCAGCTCGATAAGTCAGGCATGGAGCAAATGGGGCTGATCATGCAGCGTGTGGCCCCCTACATGACAGGTATTGTGGCAAGCGCGCTCATGTTAAGTGCTTTGCTGGGCTTGGTGGTGGGACGTTGGTGGCAGTCGTTATTGTACAACCCCGGGGGCTTTAGTCAGGAGTTTTGCGCGCTACACCTGGGTAATCGTACTGCCTACTTAAGCTTGGCCGTGTTAGCTGCAAGCTTGTTTGGGCAGTATGTATTGGGCGCCAATCTGGTCGCAATAGCCACTGATCTGCTGGTGGTGCTGGTGATCATCTATGCGCTGCAAGGTTTATCCGTGGCGCACGCCGTTGGCCGTACGGTGCGATGGCTGGCATGGGGATTGATGCTGGTGTATGTATTGTTGGCAATCTTGCCGCCGTTTATCGTAGTGGCCTTGGCTGGTATTGGTTTTGCAGATAGCTGGATGAATTTTCGGGCGTATTTTGATGCCAAAAAGCCCGATGTTCCACCGGATGTTCCCGGGGGGGGCTGATATATTTCCACCCCTCCTTCCCGTACGCGAGAAAGGGCGGGCAAGAATAATAGTCAGATATAAATAGTAAATAGCCGTTTTTTTGAATGAGGTAATGTGAAATGCAAGTGATTCTTCTGGAAAAGGTAGAAAACCTGGGCACCTTGGGTCAAGTCGTATCAGTGCGTCCGGGCTATGGCAGAAACTTTCTGATTCCACGGGGCAAAGCTACGGTTGCGTCTCCTGATAACCGTGCCAAATATGAAGCGCGTCGTGTTGAGCTGGAAAAAGCTGCCGCCGCAACATTGGCTGCTGCCCAGGCGCGTGCCGCCTCATTAGAGGGCAAAGTTGTGACAATCCCCAGCCGTGCAGGCGATGAAGGTCGCTTGTTCGGCTCGATTGGCACTCGTGATATCGCCAATGCTGTGACGGCGGCAGGTGTTGCAATTGAGAAGCATGAAGTGCGCCTGCCCACGGGCGCACTGCGGCATACGGGCGAGTTTTCGATAGAGCTCCACTTGCACGCCGATGTTAATGCGCATGTGAAAATTGTTATAGTACCTGAAGTGGCGTAATCCGGAACATTCCCTTCTCCTATTGGCGAAGGGGTAAACCCAAGATCACCCTATCCCCATTTCCGGCGGCAGTGCCGCTAAAATACAGCTAAGGGGGAGGGTGATCTTGTCTCCAGGTGGTGCAAGCCTAAACTATGCAAGACCTCGCCTACGCAACACGATCTTTTGATTCTTCTACCGAAGCACTGAAAGTTCCGCCTCATTCGATAGAGGCGGAGCAGGCAGTACTGGGTGGCTTGATGCTGGAAAACAGTGCCTGGGATCAAATCGCTGACGTGGTGACTGAAGACGATTTTTATCGCCGTGATCACCGCCTGATTTTCCGTGCCATCACCGAACTTTCAGCGCGTAGCACTCCCTTTGATGTCATTACACTTACCGAACAGTTGGCCGGCATCCACGAGCTGGACAATGCCGGGGGCCTGGCCTACCTGGGCGGTCTTGCCAAAAATACCCCCACCGCTGCCAATATCAAAGCCTATGCCACGATTGTGCGCGAGCGCTCGATTCTGCGGCAGCTTATCCGCACTGGCACCGAGATTGCCAATAACGCGTTTAACCCCGAAGGCCGCGACAGCGCCGAACTGCTGGATCACTGCGAAAAACTGGTGTTTGAAATCGCCGAGCGCGGCGCGCGCGGCAAGCGGGGCTTTGTCTCCATCAAGGATTTACTGGTAAAAGCCGTAGATCGCATTGAAACGCTGTTTCAGCTCGACAACCCGATTACCGGCATTCCCACTGGCTTTAATGATTTTGATGAAATGACCTCGGGCTTGCAGAAGTCAGATCTGATCATTGTGGCAGGCCGCCCCTCGATGGGCAAAACCACGTTTGCTATGAACCTTGCTGAGCATGCCGCCATCAAAACCGGGTTGCCGGTGGCGGTGTTCAGCATGGAAATGCCCGGTGAGCAATTGGCAATGCGCATGATGTCATCGCTGGGGCGCATTGATCAGCACCGGCTGCGCACAGGCAGGCTCGATGACGACGACTGGCCGCGTGTGACATCCGCGATTGGTATGCTGGCTGAAGCGCCATTGTATATTGACGATACGCCTGCGATGACCCCCACAGATTTGCGCGCGCGCGCGCGCCGCCTGGCGCGGGAACATGGGTTGGGCATGATTGTCATCGACTACTTGCAGCTCATGCAGGTGCCGGGCAATAAAGAAAATCGCGCCACTGAAATTTCAGAAATTTCACGTTCG
>JBKJTS010000186.1:0-5207 GCA_046590885.1 Gammaproteobacteria bacterium | reverse complement strand
CATGATGTCATACAGCATGGCTTGCACCGCTTTATGGTCAAGCGGGGGAACATTAATACGCCGGATATCGCCGTCGACCCGAATCATGGGCGGTAAATCGGCGGATAAGTGCAAGTCAGAAGCCTTGTTTTTGACGCTAAAGGCAAGTAGTTCAGTAACGTCCATTTTAATCTCCGGGAAGGATGGCTTGTAACAGATAAGTTGCTGCTAAGGAGTTAGCGGCAGTTGGCCTGGTTTTTTGAGGATATACCAGTATTAAAGGTGAGCATTTTGCTTAAAATACTCATCTTGCGCTGGATGATGCTGCACAATATAAAATCTGGAAAACACGAGCGTCTGAATGATAGATACCCCCGGTTCTGCGAGAGAGGTTGTGCGGACGCGGTTAGAGACGGTGCAGCAGCGTATTGCTGAGGCCGAACAGCGTTATGGCCGGGTACCCGGCGCAGTAACATTGCTGGCAGTGAGCAAGGCCTGCCCAGTATCGACGCTATGGGCGGCATATACAGCAGGACAATCTCTTTTTGGCGAAAGTTACTTACAGGAGGCGTTGCCCAAGATTGAAGCGTTGCAGGGCCAAGACATAGAATGGCATTTTATCGGGCCGCTGCAATCCAACAAAACCAAGCAGATTGCGCAGTATTTTGCCTGGGTACATAGCATAGATCGTGATCTCATTGTGCAGCGGTTAAGTGCGCAGCGTTCCCCATTACTGCCGCCGTTGAATATCTGTCTGCAAGTCAAAGTAGGCGATGAAGCGCAAAAGGCCGGCGTGAATGTGCGTGACTGGGCAGCTTTGCAGAGGTTAGTTGATAGTATGATCGGGCTGCCGCACATTACGCTGCGAGGTTTGATGACGATTCCTGCGCCCCTGCAGGATTTTGACGAGCAGCGCCGGGCGTTTGGTGCGGTACGTGAAGCTTTTGAACGATTGAATCGGGACGGACTGGGTCTTGATACGCTCTCCATGGGCATGTCCAATGATATGGACGCTGCGATTGCCGAAGGTGCAACCCTGGTGCGCATTGGGAGTGCCATTTTTGGCGAGAGAATATAGATGGCGAACAGATCACATCAAGTTGCATTGCATCAAGTCGCATGGTGTGCTGGTATAACGGCGTCTTTTCCCCTAATATTACGCCAACATAGACAAGGGTGCTTATGAAAAACAATAAAATAGCTTTTGTGGGTGGAGGCAACATGGCGCGCAGTCTGATCGCGGGTTTAATTGCCGATGGTTATGAAGCGCGTAATATCTGGGTTTCTGACCCACATGCCAGTCAGCGTGAGGCATTGCAGCAGGCGTTTTTGATTCACACTACCGCTGACAATCAAGAGGCTATTGCAGATGCTGACGTAGTGATTTTTGCCGTGAAACCCCAAATTCTTAAAATCGCCGCCGCTGAGGCAGCCCCGGCCCTGCAGAAAAGAAAACCACTGATCATATCCATTGCCGCAGGCATTCGTGAGCCAACACTGAATACATGGTTAGATGGACCTCATGCTATCGTACGCGCCATGCCCAATACCCCCGCTATGGTTCGCAGTGGCGCTACGGCGTTATATGCTAATGAGCAAGTTTCAAAGCAGCAGCGTAACCTAGCCGAGTCGATAATGCGTGCGGTGGGATTGGTGGTGTGGGTAGACGATGAAGCCCATATGGATATTGTGACAGCGCTGTCGGGCAGTGGCCCTGCGTATTTCTTTCTGGTGATGGAAGCTCTGGAAGCGGCCGCAGTTGAGCTGGGTCTGCCAGCCGAGACGGCCCGTCTGCTAACTCTGCAAACTGCTTATGGCGCCGCTAAAATAGCTCTGGAGAGTAGTGAAAGCACCACCGAATTGCGTATGCGCGTCACTTCGCCGGGCGGCACCACGGAACAGGCCATTAAGGTATTGCAGGATGGGGGTGCCGAGGCATTATTCTGTGCGGCGCTGCTTGCTGCGCATCACCGCTCCATAGAGCTGGCCGAACTATTGGGAACTTAACAATGATCGATAATCCCTATCTGTCCGCTTCTGGGGTTTTTGTAATAAAGACCCTCTTTGATCTGTTTATTGGCGCAGTAGTATTACGTCTTTTATTACAATGGGCGCGTGCGGATTTTCGCAATCCGGTGAGCCAGTTTTTAGTTAAAGTCACCAATCCAGTGATTATTCCTTTACGGCGTATAGTGCCGGGCATAGGTGGAATTGATACCGCCTCGATAATTGTCGTGCTCATCCTGCAAGTGACCAAGGTCTGGCTTATTCATATGATTGCAGCCAAGTCCCCTCCGATAGCGGGATTATTGATACTGGCGCTGGCGGATTTTGTTGAATTGCTGATCAGCATGTATACTATTACCATTATATTGCAGGTTATTCTAAGCTGGGTCGGGCCGCGCACCCCAAACCCGCTTAATGGACCACTGCATGCGTTAAATGAACCCCTGCTCGCACCTTTGCGTCGCATTATTCCTGCTATCTCCGGGTTTGATCTTACGCCAGTGGTATTGCTGCTGATCTTTCACTTGCTGAAAATTCTCGTTGTTGCGCCTATAACAGATATAGGGCGAGGATGGGGATAAGCACTTCTCCTTGAACATGAGTATGCGCTAAGCACAGATTGGTCACGTCCCCTTCGGGGTGCTTACTTTTAGTGCCAGCACGGCCCAATCCAATGATAGCGGCACCCCTCTCACATTCAGTATTTATACCGCGCGCCGCTATTTATTGAGCCAAAGCAAGCTGCATCGAGTGTTCGTCTCAAGCCTTGGAGGGAAACGACCGATAACCCGATTGGGTTTGTGAAGTAATTGATGCAACATGGGAACCATAAGGTGATGTTTTGTATGTTCGCAGGCAGTGAGTAGGGGCATGGAAGAAGATCGCTTTAAACAACAAATGCGTGCCTTCGATCAATGGAAGGTCGATATTACTCAGACTATACAACGCCTTCAGGAATGGCTGGATAAGCAGCAATTAGGCAGCTCGGAAATAACCCTGCGCCTCCATAATGCTGTTGAAACATTACGTGTTGATCGGTTGACAATCGCGTTTGTTGCAGAATTTTCGCGTGGTAAAACCGAGTTGATCAACTCTATTTTCTTTGCTGATTACAAACGCCGCTTGTTGCCTTCAGATGCGGGCAGAACCACAATGTGCCCTACAGAATTGTTTTACGATGATCAGGAAGATGCTGCGTATATTCGTTTGTTGCCAATTGAAACCCGCCTGGAAGATAGCAGCATTGCCGATCTTAAGCGTGACCCCTCATGCTGGACGACGTTTTCGCTCGATATAAATTCGCCCGATCAGATGGCTGAAGCTATGCAGCAGGTAGTCAAGGTTAAGCAAGTGGCAGTTGCCGAAGCAAAACGTTTGGCATTATATGTTGAAGAGCATGGAAGTCCGGGTGGGAAAAAACAAGAGGTGCCTGGCACCGTAGAAATCCCTCAATGGCGCCATGCCTTGATCAGTTTTCCACATCCCTTATTGAAGCAGGGATTAGTGATTCTCGATACCCCCGGTCTTAATGCGCTGGGGAGTGAGCCAGAGTTGACATTGAATATGTTACCCAATGCCCAAGCGGTATTATTTGTGCTGGCAGCTGATACCGGCGTCACGCGCAGTGATCTGGATATGTGGCAAAGCCATATTAGAAATTGTCGTGGTGATTCGGGCGTTGGCTTGGTAGCAGCCCTCAACAAAATTGACACCCTATGGGATGAAATCAAGAACCAGGAACAAATAGAGGCCACTATTGATTCACAGTGCAAAGAAACAGCGCGTATGCTGGGCATAGAGCCGACAAGTGTATTTCCAGTTTCTGCACAAAAAGGTTTGCTGGCCAAGATCCGTCAAGACCCTGAATTGCTGGAGCGCAGTCGTCTACCTCTGTTGGAAAATTTTTTGTCAGACAATGTGATACCCGCGAAACAGGCGCTTGTAAATAGCAGTGTTATAGAAAAAGTCGGGACCATTATTGACGACATCTCCAGTACCCTGAAAGTGCGGATTCAAGGCCTGCAGAAACAACTTGATGATCTGCGTGGGCTGGATAATACCAACACCGAGGTTCTACAACATTTAGTACGTAAAACCCGCGAAAAACAGGCGGCATTTAATAAAAAAACCGAGCACTTCCAGTCCAGCCGCCGTGTGCTGGCACAGCAGGCCAAGGTTATGATGGATGCGTTGAATCTCACCATTTTCGATAAAATGATTACAACATCACGTAAAGACATGGAAGGTAGCTGGAGCACGGGCGGCTTGAAAAAAGGCATGCAGGTATTTTTTGATAACATCCGGGACACTATGCAGATTGTAGCCAGACAGGCAGAGCAAACCTATGCGGTAGTCCAGACCATCTATAAAAAATTTCAGGAAGATGGCGCACCACTGGGCGCCACGCCCAAGATGTTTTCGGTAAAGAAATACACCGATGAATTTGACAAACTTTATGAAGAAGCCGAAAAATTTCGCAACAGTCCCGTTACTACCATGACAGAGCAGAGCTTTGTCGTTAAGAAATTTTTTATCTCTCTGGGTAGCCATGCGCGAGTAATAGTTTCAAAGGCTAATCAAGATGTCGATGACTGGCTGAAAGAAATGATGCAACCCCTGGTCAAGCAGGTTAATGAAAGCAAGCAGCAGTTAGAGCAGCAGCTGGAAACGCTGAATAAAATTAATGATTCAAAAGACGGCGTGGAAATCCAGCTCAAAGAAATTGAAGGGTATCATGCGGCTCTGGAACTTCAGCTCGATGATCTGAGTGCCATCGACAAGGCATTACGTATGCCGGTAGCGATCGCGGTGGAATAGATTTTTTATGGAGCCTTGATTCAAAGGTATTCCCGCAACTTCGATATGGGTTTCTCACGGGGCTCTGCAACAGCGGCAGGTAGAGCAATGGGCCGGGTAGGATGCCAGTCTACACCAGCGGTCGCTTCCGGCATCCTGTGATGTCCATGGATAGACAAGTGCCGTGAGCGCAGGATGCGCTGCAGCGACCCTCAGACGACACTTGCGGAACCCTTCGCTATAGCTCTTCACTATGCAGCGGAAACATCTTGTCTGGATTTAATATCCCTTTCGGATCAAACTGTGTTTTAATTTGGCGCATGAGTTTCAGGGTGGGAGGATCAATCTCCCGGTCAATGAAGTCACGCTTCTCAATGCCCACGCCGTGCTCACCTGATAAAGTCCCGTTTAATTGCAGCACCAAG
>JBKJTS010000015.1:0-2908 GCA_046590885.1 Gammaproteobacteria bacterium | reverse complement strand
TTAGCCCTGGAAGATGGCAGTCTCTTTAAGGGGGACTCTATCGGTATTGAGGGTCAAACGACAGGTGAGGTGGTATTTAATACTGCCATGACAGGCTATCAGGAAATTCTCACCGATTCCTCCTATTGCCGCCAAATCGTAACTCTCACCTATCCCCATATTGGTAATGTTGGCATTAATGATGACGACCAGGAATCGGCCAATATTGCGGCGAGTGGGCTGTTGATTCGCGATCTATCTTCGACTGTAAGCAATTGGCGCTCCAAAGGAAGTCTCGCCGCCTATTTACATCGCCACAAGGTGGTGGCCATGGCGGGGCTGGATACGCGGCGCCTGACACGCCTGCTGCGTGAAAAAGGCGCTTTGAATGGCTGCATCATCGCGGGTAAAGTGGATGAGGTCGCTGCCCTGCACGCTGCGCGCAGTTTCCCTGGCCTTAAGGGTATGGATCTCGCCAAAGTAGTGAGCGCAAAAAGTGCTTACGAGTGGTCCCAGCCCAGTTGGGCATTGCCCTCCACCGCTACACCTGCCACTAATCCCGTCAACACAGGCCGTTTTCATGTAGTGGCCTATGATTACGGCGTGAAGCGCAACATTCTGCGCATGCTGGCAGATCGGGATTGCCAGATTACGGTGGTGCCCGCGCAAATGGCTGCTGCCGAAGTACTGGCGATGCGCCCCGACGGTGTGTTTCTATCTAACGGCCCTGGCGATCCTGAGCCGTGCGATTATGCCATTAACGCCATCCGCACCATCGTCAACAGCGGCAAGCCGGTATTCGGCATTTGCCTGGGACACCAGTTGTTAGCGCTGGCGAGTGGCGCGCGCACCTTGAAAATGAAATTTGGTCATCATGGCGCCAACCACCCGGTGCAAAACCTCGAGACGGGGCGAGTGATGATTACCAGCCAGAATCATAGCTTCGCGGTGGATGATACTTGCTTGCCCGACACTTTGCGTGCCACGCATCGTTCGCTGTTTGATGGCTCGTTGCAGGGAATATATCGCACTGACAAGCCTGCCTTTAGCTTTCAGGGGCACCCGGAAGCCAGCCCCGGTCCTCATGATGCCGCGTTGCTGTTCGATCACTTTATAGAATTAATGGAAAAGGCGCGTACTCACGATTGATGGGCGCCACCTTCGTACGCAAGCCAGGAGCAGTTGCCGGGATGCGCAGGAGCGGCGAAATGAAATCCCGAGTTTAATCACCACTTCTTTTCTTTAACTGAAACTGGTTTATGCCAAAACGCACTGACATCAAAAGCATTTTAATTATTGGCGCAGGCCCGATTGTCATTGGGCAGGCCTGCGAGTTTGACTATTCCGGCGCGCAAGCCTGCAAGGCATTGCGCGAGGAAGGTTACCGTGTAGTACTCATTAACTCCAACCCCGCTACCATCATGACTGACCCGGAAATGGCCGATGCTACCTACATCGAACCCATTAACTGGCAGGTGGTGGCGCGCATTATAGAGAAAGAGCGTCCCGATGCGCTGTTGCCCACCATGGGTGGCCAGACCGCGCTTAACTGCGCGCTGGATCTGGTGCGTGAAGGCGTGCTGGAAAAATACGGCGTAGAAATGATTGGTGCGTCGCGCGACGCTATCGACATGGCCGAAGACCGCGAGCGTTTCCGCCTGGCGATGCGCGATATCGGCCTAGGCTGCGCACGCGCGGCAAGTGCCCATAGCATGGAAGAGGCGCTGCAGGTGCAGGCGCAAATTGGCTTTCCTACAGTGATTCGTCCTTCGTTTACCATGGGTGGCAGCGGTGGCGGCATTGCCTATAATCGCCAGGAGTTTATTGAAATCTGTGAGCGTGGTCTGGACCTGTCACCCACCAACGAACTGCTTATCGAAGAATCATTGCTGGGTTGGAAAGAGTTTGAAATGGAAGTGGTGCGTGACCGCAAAGACAACTGCATCATCATCTGCTCCATTGAAAATTTTGATCCAATGGGAGTGCATACTGGCGACTCTATCACCGTGGCGCCGGCTCAGACGCTCACCGACAAAGAATATCAAATCATGCGCAATGCCTCGATTGCGGTGCTGCGCAAAATCGGCGTGGACACAGGCGGTTCGAACGTGCAGTTTGCTATCAACCCGGATGATGGCCGTATGCTCATCATTGAAATGAATCCGCGTGTCTCGCGTTCCTCGGCGTTGGCGTCTAAAGCCACCGGCTTTCCCATCGCCAAAGTAGCGGCCAAGCTGGCGGTCGGTTATACCCTTGATGAGTTGCACCATGATATAACGGGGGAAATTACCGGCGGTGCAATGCCTGCCTCGTTCGAGCCGAGCATCGACTACGTGGTTACCAAAATACCGCGTTTCACCTTTGAAAAATTCCCCCGCGCTAACAGCCACCTCACCACCCAGATGAAATCCGTGGGTGAAGTGATGGCAATGGGCCGGACGTTCCAGGAGTCGCTGCAAAAAGCGTTGCGCGGCCTGGAAACCGGGTCTGATGGCTTGAATGAAAAAGTCGACTTGTCCTCACCCGAGGCGATGGATCGCATCCGTCAGGAATTACATACGCCGGGGCCGGATCGTATCTGGTATATCGGCGATGCCTTCCGCGCTGGTTTGACAGTGGACGAAGTTTTTGATTTAAGTAAAGTCGATCCGTGGTTTCTGGCGCAGATAGAAGACCTTGTGCATATTGAAGCGCAGGTGCGCAACAAAGGCTATACCAAGGCGGATGCACTTAAAGGCCTCGATAAAGCCTATTTATATAACCTCAAGCGCAAGGGATTTTCTGACAGCCGTTTAGCTAACCTGTTGAGCACTAAAGAAGATGACGTGCGTGCTTTGCGGCATGCGCTGGGCGTGCGCCCGGTGTATAAGCGCGTCGATTCCTGCGCCGCCGAATTTGCCTCAAGCACCGCCTATATGTACTCCACCTA
>JBKJTS010000259.1:0-2662 GCA_046590885.1 Gammaproteobacteria bacterium | reverse complement strand
ATCAAAGAGATCAGGCTGGATGGATTGCAACGAATTTCCCCGGGCACAGTATTTAATTATTTGCCGGTAAGCGTAGGCGAAATGCTGGATGATACCCGCTCTGCGGAAGCAATTCGCATCCTGTTTAAGACGGGGTTTTTTGAAGATGTGCGACTGGCGAGCGAAGGTGACGTACTGGTTATTGTCCTGAAAGAGCGCCCTACCATTGCCAGCATCAAAATTATCGGTAACAAAGATATCAAATCAGAAGACTTGACCAAGGCAATGAAGCAAATCGGCTTGGTGGAAGGCGATGTGCTTAATCGTTCTGCGCTTGATAAGGTAGAGCGCGAATTACAACGGCAGTATTTCAGCCAAGGCAAATACGGTGTCAAAATCAAGGTATCAGTTAAGCCTCTCGATCTTAATCGAGTTGATCTGGCCATTGACATAACGGAAGGCACCTCCGCCAAAATTGCCCATATTAACATCGTGGGAAATCAGGTATTCAGTGATGATGACCTGTTAAAAAACTTCGAATTAAGTACCGCCACCCTATTTTCATTTTTTACCAGCAGTGATCAATATTCCAAGCAAAAGCTAGCCGCTGATCTGGAAACTCTGCGGTCCTATTATTTGGATCGGGGTTATATCAATTTCAATATTGATTCTACGCCAGTGTCTATGTCGCCAGATAAAGGTAGCGTTTATATCACCATAAATGTTACCGAAGGCGAACAGTTTACGGTTACAGAAGTCAAGCTGGCAGGGAATCTTGTGGTGAGTGAGGTGGAATTACGTAAGCTTATTACTTTGTCTGCAGGCGCTATATTTTCGCGCAAGGCTGTCACTGAGAGCGCGTCGCAAATTGCCGAACGCTTGGGTGCTGAAGGTTACGCCTTTGCCAATGTTAATCCCGTACCTGAAATCGACAAGCAAAACAATCGTGTCATCGTGACGTTTGTTATTGATCCTGCTAAACGTATCTATGTACGACGTATTAATATTGAAGGCAATACGAAAACACGCGATGAAGTAATCCGACGTGAACTACGTCAAATGGAGGGCGGCTTACTGGCCACCGACAAAATCAACCGCTCCCGAATTCGCTTGCAAAGATTGGGATATTTTCAGGATGTGAATATCGAAACCCCGGCAGTGCCCGGCGCCCCCGATCAGGTGGATGTCAACGTCAGCGTCACTGAGCGCTCGCTTGGCACCTTGACTGCGGCAGTAGGTTTTTCCCAAGTGCAAGGCTTATTACTCAGCGCCAGTATTACCCAGGATAATTTTTTGGGGGGTGGCAAGCGCATCAGTGCTGAAATTAATAATAGCCGGGTCAACACCGTCTACAGCTTTTCTTACACTAATCCCTATTATACGGAAGATGGGGTAAGTCGCGGTTTTCGTGGTTTTTTCAGGCAAACTGATGCAAGTCGCCTGAACGTAGGAAGTTTTACATCAGACGTATTTGGTACGGGTGTTAATTATGGTTTTCCCCTTTCCGAACACGATACCGGGCGCGTGAATCTTGATTATGAACATACTTTTATCAAAACCACGGCCTTTACACCTCCATCATATATCGACTTCATTAATGCAAATGCAGATACTTTTGATATAATCAAATTGTCCCTGGGATGGTCGCACGACACCCGCAATCGGGCTATTTTTGCTGACCGGGGCATTATGCAGAACCTGTCATCAGAAATCGCATTACCGGGCAGTGGGCTGGAATTTTACAAAATTTCATCACGTACCCAGGTCTATTATCCATTGACGCGCAATCTTACCTTGTTGTTAAATGGTGAAATGGCCTACGGTGACAGTTATGGGAAAACGACCGAGTTACCGTTTTTTGAGCGATTTTATGCGGGCGGAGCTTATTCTGTAAGGGGTTTCCAGGCAAACAGTCTGGGGGAAAAGGAAAATGGCAGGGCCGTTGGTGGTACCGTAAAATTAGTGGGCAATGTGGAAGTGATTTTCCCCCCGCCCTTTCTCGAGGACAGCAAATCCTTCCGCATGAGTGCTTTTTTTGATGTAGGCAGTGTGTATCGCAGCGTAGAGCAAATCAACACAGAAGCGCTGCGGTATTCTACGGGTGTTTCGGCGATCTGGTTGTCCCCTTTGGGGCCCCTGACTTTTAACCTGTCAAAGCCTCTAAATAGTAAAGAAGGCGATTCTACGCAATCCTTCCAGTTCTCGTTGGGTACATTTTTCTAAATCATTGTGGAGTATTAACCTTGAAAAAGATTATATTTATCAGCATCTGTCTTATTTTAGTTATGCCTTTTTATGCTCCTCCTGCCGTGGCCGAAGCAAAGCTGGGTTACATCAGTGCCTCAGAGTTATTGGAAAAGTCACCACAAGCCGAAAGCGCCAGCACTAAGATGGAGCAGGAATTTACCCCGCGTCGCAATAAGATGCAGGGAGAGTTGAAAGAACTCAAACAGTTGGAAGAGAAACTCGCCAAAGATGGTGCTACCCTAACGGAAGCAGAGCGTGGCAAAATGGAGCGTGATATTATTGTACGTAAACGCGATATCAGCCGTGAACAGGATTCCTATCGTGAAGACTTAACCATGAGACGTAATGATGAGCTGGCCAAACTCCAGCAAATCGTCCGTGAAATTATTCAATCGATCGGCAAGGAAGAAAATTATGATCTTATCTTCTTTGACGG
>JBKJTS010000207.1:0-2653 GCA_046590885.1 Gammaproteobacteria bacterium | reverse complement strand
TGTTTTTATAGCGGCATGGAGGGCTGAGAGGTCAAGCTCGTGATCAATGAGATGGGCAACGCATGTTTAAAACTTCCCGGGATGAATTGCCGGTCAAAAGCGCTGGGCAGAATTTTTAGAGCTGTTTGAACCGGTTTATTGCGCGCCATTTCGCTTCGACTGCATTGATTACTATTAAGTTATTATGTCAGATCGAATGTCAGATGGATGAAAATGGGGGTTTTCTACAGTTTCAACATTTCCATAAGCGGCCTTTGGCCCGCCGCTCCAGGAAAAGGTTAGCGTATCTCGCCCGATGGCTGAGAGCTGAGCAATCGCGCCTGGATTTCAAATCGGTTGTCCCAGTATGCATTGCGACCTCTCAGCAACTGCCAAAAACTTGATGCAGGATAGGCAACAAAGAATGCTGCACCCCACCGCTCGTATTGCTGGACATGGACGAGTTCGTGTTCGCGCAACTGAGCGAGTTCGTGTTCAGTGACGGCGATGATAACGTGGCCGAACGTGATTGCTCGGAAGGGGAGTGACATTGCCAACTTGCCACACGACGATTCACCCTCGCGGAACGTGAATTCGAGCGTGCCCACTGAGCGCTTGACTCTTCCGCCGAGCAAGAGAACACCGGTGCCAAGGACAACTCCGACAGCCGAACACGGTGCTGCCCAGATGCATTTAGCGGCTTTAGATAATGCGCTCACTTTCTCCTCCGGTGACTAACGAGGCTGTAGAAAAACCCGATTTTAAGCCAACAGCTCGTTTATAGGAATATGTTTCCTCAAACATACCATCACGCAATCACTAAATTTTTTCATCAGCTTAGATTTCCGCCGTGATGTCGGCATCGCTGCTTGTTTATGGCATCAAACTTGTTCAAGTGAAGTCACTTTTCACGAGCCTACTGCATTTGTTAATACTCCCACTAATCGAGTACCCCCAAATTGTTGGAGGACGCGAACTGGAACAACGGGCGTGCCGTAGGTGATCGAACTTCCCATTCACCGTTGATGAATTCGACGGATTTACAAAATAATGGAACCCAGAGTGGCAAGTTTTCGTGGGTTCGATGATACGCATACACGCGCGACGGCAGGGCAACGATGAATAGCGAAATGGTTTGTGATTTCATAACGCCTCCACTGCTATGATTTGAGACACCTAACGCAGAGCTACCCTGACTCGCTACGACGCGCATAGCACCGACGTGGCAAGTCAAGTTGAGGGACGTGTTATGTGTTACCACCTAGAACCTCGATTATCTTCTGCTTTTTCTTAAATAACACGGTATTGTCAAGTTCTTCAAAAGTTTTTTCTTTGGAATATTTGGGCCAATCTCTGTCCGTTCTGTACTTCAATTTCATTAGATCCCTGTTGAAAAAGTCGTGAGCGCAGTTCTCTAGCCGTAGCGCAAAATGGATAAAGTCTTTTCTCACCAATATCCCGGCTTCTTGTAGCGCTATGTCTGAAGAATTTCGGGCATATTCGTTGAGGATTACGAAGTAGTCAAGAAATAAACTAATTTCCCGCTTTGCGGTAGCCGATAGCCATATGTCAGCTTGGTTTTGAGCTTTCCTTAGCTCTATTAAGAAATCATCCATGTTTTTATGGCTTTGCATAATTATTGGAGTTCGTTTTAGTTCGTTATCGTGATCCACTCCACCTAGCAACACCATCAATCTAATCACATTCGTGATTTCAATCAAGGCCTCATGTGCTTCGAGCTTCCTATCGAGTAACTTCTCTGCAACTCTTAACTTCAATTCTCTCTCCTTCAGCGAGAAGTTGATAACTCCAGTTACGATAGCTCCTGAGAACACGCCAATTAAGGCAAATATTGCATTCGCGTTATTTATTAGGAACTCAGGCACTAAGTCTCCCAAACACATATGGTAAAATAGCCATTAATAAAATACGTAAAATCTTATCAGAAAGTTATCTGAAAGGTGGATTTAACTCTATTTTTTAGTATTAAAACTAACTCTGATTTGTTGATAATTACTTCCATTTTTAAGCACGTCTTTCCAAATGCCACCTATGATACGCAGGAGCTTCAAGCTTGCGAGAAAAAGCAACCCCGCCGAAGCGGGGTTGCTTTTTTACTTTTTCTGACTGACAGGACTTCTATTTCCCCGCCACTTTCTGGCTACGCCGCAGCCGCGACAATAACCGCCGTGCCATTTCGCCAAACATTTCGGTTTGGGTGGGGTGCGGGTGAATGGCGTGTGCGACTTGGGACAGGGTCATGTTGCCGGAGACCATCATGACTGCTTCGCCGAGCAGGGTGTCGGCATGGTCGGCGAGAAAGTGCACGCCGATGATGCGCTGGCTGGCTTTGTCGGCGACGATTTTGATCAGGCCCTGGGTTTCGGCGGTGATCATGGCTTTGGCGTCGATGCTCATGGGCATTTTCACCTCGGCGGCGTCGATGCCGCGCGCTTTGGCCTGCTCCACCGACAGACCGACAAAGGCGGCCTGTGGACGAGTGAAGATTACGCCGCAGTCTTTGTCCTGATCGTACCCCTGATTGTATTGGCCATCCTCACCCAAAATGGTGGCCGCCGCCACGCGGCCTTGGTGGCCAGCGGTATGCGCCAGCATGTAACCGCCAATCACGTCGCCCACGGCGAAGATGTGTGGCACGCTGGTGCGGCCACGC
>JBKJTS010000169.1:0-2757 GCA_046590885.1 Gammaproteobacteria bacterium | reverse complement strand
TGAACGTGACTTCAGATAATGTTGTTCCGACCGGCATTTACGTATCCCTATTTCCCAATGAGATAGCGGCATAAATGCCCCAAAACTATAAATGCTAGAGGGTTGGGGAAAAGCGGTTAATGTGGTATGGGCTGAAAAAGAATGAATTCCAGCAATTTTGATTATTTCTATCTCTGATCATAGGAGTGTGTCGGTGTCCTATAGCGCGGGATTGGAGTATCTTGATCAGCTACCTGATACCCAATCATGCCGAAATAATGTTAAGCATGCTTGGCGAGTTCCGATGGATGGTGGGGCACAGTGATAGACAAGCTGAGATAGGTGGTTTCCCAATTAACTTATCCACTCATGGCTATGCTGTTGGCTCCGGATAAAGCTGTAAACCCACCTAATTTTTGCAAGCTGGAAGGCGTTTTAGCTATTATTCTCGGTTTTTTGAACCCCACTAGAGAGTTTAAAGCCCGGTATTTTTTGGTTTGAACTGAGCTATTTATTTTGCGCTTAGTTTAACAACAAGTACTCTCACGCATTAACCGAGCGGTTCCAGTTAGTAAATGGTGTGGGCCTAAAGGAAGCTGGCTTGGTCTGCTTTGATTCGATTCAAAGTTGAGAACGTAGCAAGCCTACCGTATGCTCCAAGAGCTTTTCCCACCAGGGGCGATGCTGCCATTCCTCATAAGTAATTTGCCGCGATTTTTTTAGATCGTCCTCAAAGACTTCTACCTGACGCACCGCCAAGCCGCGATCATAAATGTTTAAATTGGCTTCGTCGTTAAGCCTAAACGAGCGTGAATCAAAATTAGTTGATCCCACGGATACCCATAAGCCATCTACAATCATTACCTTGCAGTGATACATTGTGGGCTGATACTCATAGATAAGCGCCCCGGCTTTTAAAAGCTCGCCCCAGCGGGAGCGCGACGCCCATCGCACCGGCGCGGAATCGGTTTTTTTGCCGGGTACTAGCAGACGAATTTTGACACCCCGTTTTAGGGCGCCCACCATCGTCGCGATCGACAAGTCATCCGGAACAAAATATGCATTACCAATGTAAATACTTTTCCGCGCCGAGGCAATGGAAAGCAAGTACATAAGGCGGACGCTCTCCGCCCCTTCTCCGGGAGAACTTCTGAATACTTGGGCGAATTGATCGGCTACGGGTTTTAACTCGGGAAAGTACTCACTGCCATGCAGCACCTCACCCGACGTTTTCATCCAGTTATCCATAAACGCCGCCTGCATTTGCGCCACTGCCGGCCCCTCCAGACTGAAATGAGAATCGCGCCAGTTGTCCGGACCTTGAGCGTGTCCTAGCCAGTTATCCGCTATCCCTACGCCACCCGTGAAGCCAATTTTACCGTCGACGATTAATAGCTTGCGGTGGGTGCGGTTGTTTATGCGTCCTAGGTTATACCAATGCAACGGGTGGTATTTGTGGATTACCACACCCGCTTTTTCCATTTCCTCAAGTAACGCGTCCTCCATTTTAGCGCTGCCCAGCCAATCGATGAGGACATGAACCTTGACGCCCGCCTTGGCGCGCTCCGACAAAGCATCGGCAAACTCTTTTCCAATCGTCCCGGACCAATATATATAGGTCTCAAAATTAATGGATTCTTTGGCGCCGCGAATAGCGGCGAGCATCGGCGGAAAAATTTCGTCGCCGTTAAGAAGTCCCACTACTTTATTGCCTGGCAAGACCGTTGGCCCAAGCAAGCTACCCATAGCGCGCAGAAATTGCGGATCATTGACACCATAAAGCGCATCAATCCGCTTCTCTATCTTTTTCTCACCAGAAGTAAAATTAAGCGCAACAATAGTTGCGATCACGGATGCGAGGATGATGAAGAAAATAAACATTTTTTTTGTTTTCAGAAAGGCGGTGAATTTTGTCATTATTTTAGAGAAATTGCGGAAATATCATTGTATTGGGTTTTTACTCGTATGGTTGTCTTGCGGCTATATTGGGCCATGCGGATCCTACTAATCGAATAATCCACCTAAACATGAACTAATCCATGCGCCGCCAATCTTAATTTGGACAATTAACTAAACAGAAGGAGGGCACAGTGTCAATTTTATGGACAATTTTAATTGGTCTACTCGCCGGTATCGTAGCTAAGCTTTTAATGCCAGGGCGCGATCCTGGTGGTTTTATTATTACCACTTTACTTGGAATCGGCGGTGCCTTATTAGCTACGTACTTAGGCCTAGCACTGGGTCTATATGCCGCAGGTGAACCCGCGGGCTTTATAGGCGCGGTTATAGGCGCAATTGTAATTTTGTTTTTGTATCGCCGTGTAGCCAAGCGCCGTGTGTAAACACACCGTAGAGTAACAAAAACAACTGGTCAAGCCAACGGGCTTGGCCGGTTTTTTTCTAATTTAAGTGTTCCAGCTTAAAAGCCGCATTAGAATTAATTATCGTCTCTTAGATAACGGCTTTGTCCCGTCGGCAAATTACCCAGTCCGACTTTATCTATCGCGGTGCAATTTAGTCCTAGGATTTTCATAGCTAAGAGATCGCACATCCGTCGAATTTGATCCCATATTTCCTTACGTTAAAGCAAAACGTAGTTGATCGGTTTTTTGCCACGTGACCAGCGCAGGTTTTAGCGCTACATCATCTATTCCTCCGCCTCGATGAAGCCTTAAGCCGCATATCGAACCCGCCTGTCCCGAAGCAGCCCTGTGTAACTAAGCTTTGGTTCGTACTGGCACTCGCTTACCCATCGCCTGCTTTAAGTCAGCATTGAGT
>JBKJTS010000164.1:0-6984 GCA_046590885.1 Gammaproteobacteria bacterium | reverse complement strand
AAGGGTGCCACCAGTGACGCCGATGACCCAAAGCCAAGGGTTGAAAGTATAGGGCAGATGGAATAGTTGCGTGGCGAGTACGTAGCCGAGCAGGGAGGCGGCACAGGCGGCGACGAGGCCGGCGAGAAGGCCGAGGGTGGCGAATTCAGCGAACAGGCCAGTGAGGAGTTGGCCGCGCCGTGCGCCGAGAGTGCGCAGGACGGCGCTTTCATGGATGCGTTCGTCGAGAGTGGCCTGGATAGCGGCGTAGAGGACCAGCAGGCCGGCGAGGAGCGTAAACATGAATACGTATTCCACGGCCAGGGTGACCCGTTCCATGATCTGGCGGATTTGCCCCATGATAGCAGCAACGTCGATGATAGTGACGTTGGGGAAGGTTTTGACCAAGGTGTTCATGATGTCGGGTTGATCGGCGGCGGCGGGGGTGACCTGGGCATTACCTTGTCTAGTGGTAGCGATGTAGAGGCTCGTCATGAAGCTGGCGGGGTAGGTGTCGAGTGCACCGGGTGGGGCAACCACATAGAAGTTGGGGTGCATGGAATCCCATTCTACTTTGCGCAGACTGGTAATAGTGGCGCTGAATTCACTGCCGGCAATGGAAAACTGCAGGCTATCGCCCAGTGTCAGGCCCAAAGTTTGGGCGAGGCCTGCTTCGACGGAGACGACGTGTTTGTCTGGATCAGTTTCTTTCCACCATGCCCCCGCCACAATTTTATTGTCGGCTTGCATGTCAGTCGCCCACGATAAATTAAATTCGCGTGCCACCAGGCGTTGCGCGCGTTCGTCGCTGTAGTTTTCAGGTGTGATGGATTTGTCGTTAATACCCGTGAGACGGCCACGAATCATGGGGAACAGCGCCGGCTCCCCGCCCCTATCGCTACCCGGAACGCCCCCCAAAGCGTGTGCAAGAAAATTGCGTATGGGCGCCACTTGATCAGGCTGGATATTGATGAGGAAACGGTTGGGTGCATCGGCAGGCAGACTTTTTTGCCAGTCGTCGAGTAAGTCGCTGTGCACCAGTGTGAGCAGCAGCAGTGCCATGATGCCGATGCCGAAACCCACGACTTGTACTATACTGGCTTGGGGTCGACGCGTGAGGTTGGCCATCCCAAAACGCCATGCCCCGCCGCTGTGTCCGCTGCGATTGCGGAGCAGCAGCTTCAGGCTGTTTATGAACAGCAGCGTGAGCGCGCCCAGCGCCAGCAGCGTGACCACGGTGCCTCCCAGCATATACGCGCCGAGTTTGATCTCGCCCGCCTGCCAGAACATCAGCACCGCCAACGCGGTGATACCAGCACCGTATGCCGCGAGACTGGTAGTGCGTGCGCCCAATGGGCTAGCTATGTCGCGCCGCAGGACGCGCAACGGTGGTACCGATTTGAGTTGCAGTAGCGGTGGGAGGGCAAAGCCGAGCAGGGTGATCATGCCCGTGAGCAGCCCGGAAACTACGGGTTCTAATGAAGGCGCTGGCAATTCGGCAGACACCATGTTGCCTAGCACATTAACCAGCACGCCCTGCGCGGCATAACCCAGCACACAGCCCAGCAGACTGGCGGCCAGACCAAGTGCGAGAATCTGATAGAAATACAGCCGCATGATGTCGCTCTGCACCGCACCCAGACAGCGCATCATGGCACAGTTGTCGAGATGCCGCAGTACAAAGCGGCGAGTGGCGATGGCGATGGCGATGCTGGCCAGCATGACGCTTACCAGCGCGGCGAGACCGAGAAAGCTCTTGGCGCGCGTCAATGCCGAGCGTAACTCAGGGCGCGCATCTTCGATACCTTCAATGCGTTCACCTGCCTTTAACAGCGGTGTGATGGCAGTACGATAGGCGGTGATGTGCGGAGCGCTATCACCCGCCACCAGGAAGTGGTAGCGGACGCGGCTGGCAGGTTGTACTAATTTTGTTTGCGGTAAATCGACAATATTGAGCATCAGGCGCGGGGCGATGCTGAATAAATCTCCGCCGCGTGCAGGTTCATGGGTGAGTACTGCGGCGACGGTAAGCTGCGCTTCGCCCAGCGTAATGGGGTCCCCTACGTTGAGATGTAACGGGGCCAGCAATCCAGCATCGAGCCATACGGTGCCGGGTGTGGGAATGCCAGCGGCAGGCGCGTCGGGGGCGAAGCGTTGTGGCGCTGTGCGTAACGCGCCGCGCAACGGGTAGCCGTCACTGACGGCTTTAATCTCTGCCAGCTGGATATTATCACCTGTTACTCTGTTGCCTATCACCATGCTGCGGAAGTCCAGTGTTTCGGTGCTGTGCAGGCCGTGCTGGCGCGCTAGGTCACGCACGTTTGCGGCGAGAGGTTGGTCGGAAACAATTACCAGATCTGCACCCAGCAGTTCATTGGCCTGGCGATGCAGTGCCTGGTTGATGCGGTCAGTAAAAAATCCCACCGCCGTGATGCTGGTAACGGCGACAATCAGTGCGGCGGCGAGCACGCGCAATTCACCGGCCTGCCAGTCGCGGCGCAGCATGCGCATCGCCAATGCAAAACTACCCTTCACGTATCAGCCTGTGGTGTAAGTGACCCGGCAACTAACAGCCGGCCAGCATCGAGCGCCAGCCGCTGGTTACAGCGCTGTGCCAGCGTGTCGTCGTGCGTGACTAGAATCAATGTGGTGTGTTGTTCATGGTTGAGGTCGAATAGCAAATCGGCAATCCGCGCACCGGTGGCGCGGTCAAGATTGCCGGTGGGCTCATCGGCAAACAGCAATTTAGGTTGCGGGGCAAAGGCGCGGGCAATTGCCACCCGCTGCTGTTCACCGCCGGAAAGTTGTTTGGGATAATGGTGGACACGTGGCTCCAGGCCAACGCGTACCAGCACCGCGTGCGCCACCTCACGGGCATCGCTCCGCCCCGCCAGTTCCAGTGGCAGCATCACGTTTTCCAGCGCGGTAAGGTTAGGTAATAATTGAAAGGACTGAAACACAAAACCGATCATCGCCCCGCGCAAACGGGCGCGGCCATCTTCATCGAGCGCAAACAGATCAGTATTGTCAATCCACACCCGCCCCCTGCTGGGGGTATCCAGACCAGCCAGCAGCCCCAGCAAGGTTGATTTGCCCGATCCAGATGCCCCGACAATCGCCACCGCTGCACCGCGTGCAATGGTAAGATTAATGTCGTCCAGTAGCACCAGTTCGCCATTCGAGGGTGAATCGACCGCGGGGGAGTGGACGCTGATCACCTGTTTGGCTAACTGTTCGGTGCGTATAATCGGGTGCATGGAACACTCTGTCATGTTGAAAAAAATCCTGTTATTGCTGTTTCTGCTGATGCCTATGGGAGGTCACGTTGCGGTTGCTCTTGCGCTTCCTGCGCCTGTAGTACTTGTATCCAGACCTGTGCCCACTATCATGGTGCTGGGTGACAGTTTAAGCGCCGCCTATAGCATAGACCAAAGCGCCGGCTGGGTAAGTTTGCTGCAGCAACGCATCACTGCGCGGGGCTATCACTACCAGGTAGCCAATGTCAGCATTAGTGGCGAAACCACCCGTGGCGGCTTGGCACGATTGGCACAGGCGCTTAAAACCCATCGTCCGGTTATCGTCATTGTTGAATTGGGTGCCAATGACGGACTACGAGGACTGTTGCTGGGTGAAATGCAGGCCAATCTTGACGCTATTATCACACAAAGCCGCCGTCACAATGCCCGAGTGTTGCTGGTGGGTATGTATTTGCCCCCTAACTATGGCCCCAGTTACACCAGGAAGTTCCATAAGGTGTATGTTGACCTGGCGGCGCGCCACCGCCTGCCGTTGGTGCCGTTTCTGCTTGAGGGAGTTGCTACGCAGACCGCGTTGATGCAACGCGATGGCCTGCACCCTACTGCTGCAGCACAACCGAAAGTGCTGGATAATGTGTGGGTGCATCTGCAGGGGATGCTGCATAAATGAATTTTTTCCAAATCAAGGAATGTGCTGAATGGTTCGCATTGAAAGCATTAAAGAGTTTGGTGGATATCTCAATCGGTATAAGCATGCGTCTGCCGCCTGTCAGTGTGAGATGACATTTTCAGTTTATCTGCCCCCCCAGGCACAAACAGAAAAAGTGCCCGCACTTTATTGGTTATCAGGCTTAACTTGCACTGATGATAATGCCCGGGTCAAAGCCGGGGCGCAACGCTATGCTGCCGAGTTGGGTATGGCGCTGGTTTTTTCTGACACCAGTCCACGTGGCGCCAATGTTCCTGATGATGAAAGTCGCGATGACATTGGGCAAGGTGCCGGTTATTATGTCAATGCGACCATGGCGCCGTGGTCCATCCATTACCATATGTATGATTACATGACTAAGGAATTACCTGCTTTACTTGAAGCGCATCTGCCTTTAATTCCAGGGTTGAAGGCGATTAGTGGGCACTCCATGGGTGGGCATGGCGCGCTGATATGCGCTCTCAAAAATCCCGGAATGTATGTTTCAGTTTCAGCGTTTGCCCCCGTATGTAACCCCGCTAACATTGCTTGGGGACGGGAGCGTTTCAGGGCTTATTTAGGCGATGACGTTAACCTGTGGAAATTCTATGATGCCACATGCCTGGTTGAAGCGGGGGCAAAGAGTAGCGAGCTTTTGATTGACGTGGGGCTGGCAGATGAATTTTACATGGCGCGTGATTTACTGCCTGAAAACTTGCTCGCAGCCTGCGAAAAATCTGGCCAACCTATTAATCTCAGATTTCAGGAGGGTTATGACCACAGCTATCACTTCGTCGCCACTTTTATTGGGGAGCACCTCAAATATCATCATAAATATTTGACAGGACTATGAGTAGTCATTTCCTTACCTGAACTGGCGCACCACCCACTTGGCGCATGGCAATTATCCCTGCCACACATACCAGCAACGCCCCCGCCAGCGTAAGCGCGTGCGGGCTTTCATCCCATAACAACCAGCCGATAATGGTCGCAAATATTACTGAGCTGTAAGTAAACGGGCCAATAAATGAGGCAGAGGCGAGTGCGTAACTGCGTGTTAGCAACAGCTGGCCTGCCGTGGCGAACACGCCGGATAAAATCATAAATCCCCACAAGGCAGGTTCCGGGGTTTGCCAGTGCCATGCCAAGGGGATGGATGATACCAAGGTGCTGATGATGCAGAAATAAAATACGATGCGTGTGGTTGGCTCGGTTTCAGCCATGCGCCTGATGTTGGCCACTGCCAGTGCCGCCAATGCACCCGAGGCCAGGCCGATCAAGGCGGCGGGCGAGAACATTGCCATGCCCGGTTTTAAAATCAGGATAATGCCCATAAACCCCACCAGGATTGCCCACCACAGCGCGCGTGATACAGCTTCTTTCAGCCAGAATAACGCCACAAACGGCACGAACAGCGGCGCGGTAAAATTCAGTAGCACGGCTTCTGAAAGTGGTAAGCGATGAATCGCATAGAAAAAACAATACATGGCCGCCACGCCCGCCAGTGAGCGTATCAAGTGGGCATTAAAATGCTGGGTCGCCAACGCCCGCACGCCGCCACTCCATAGCCACGGCAACAAGGCAATTAAACCAAAGAAATTACGGAAGAATACGGCCATTTCGGTGGGTAAGTCTGCGGATATGATTTTGACAGTGGCGCCCATCGCAGCAAACATCAATGCCGCGCTGATGGCGAACAATGCCCCATGCAAATGGTTTTCAGGATACATGGTAGTGCTGAGTTATTCCGTCCATGAGTGATGCTCTTGTCAGGGTTATCGTCACATGCGCGGCAGACGTTAGAGACCCCTGAGAAACTCGATCAAACGGATGATGACGAGGCGCCTTAATATATAAAAGGCTTGGCGAAAAAGCGGGGTGTACACGAAGTCTGTCGCTTCCCGACCCCGCATTTTGAGCGCATTTCCAATGACGCCGCCATTTCAGCGGTTTCTCACAGGTTTCGTTAATGCTGGAAGGGTAACCATGAAAAGCTGCATCCGGTAGCATCACACATCAATACGTTGCCTTGGTGATGCCAGTCACCGAGCACCGTACGCCGTGCCGGGATGCCATCCACCTTAATGTCGTGCACCGCAAGGCGGTGGGTGTGACCATGAATCAGGTGTGACACGCCGTATTCGCGCAAGGTGTTTTCTACGGCCTGCGGATTCACGTCCATAATCTCCATGGATTTCTGGCTGGATTGTTCGCGGCTTTGGCTACGATAATCCTGCGCCAGTGCGGCGCGCTGCTGGAGTGTTAGCGCGAGGATTTTTTCTTGCCATACTGGATTGCGCACCTGGGCACGAAAGCGCTGGTATTCAACATCATCAGTACACAACACATCGCCGTGCATGAGCAGGGTGGGCGTGCCGTGCAGATTAATAACGAATGGTTCGGCAATTAACTGACAACCACTGGCGTTTGCAAAAGCATCGCCTAGCAGAAAGTCCCGATTGCCATGCATCACATAGAGGGGTATGCCGCTATATGTTAAGTTCCGCATGGCATCAATAATGGGCTGATGAGCGGCAATGGCGGCGTCATCACCAATCCACACTTCAAACAAGTCCCCTAGAATGTACAGTGCCTCCGCTTGACGCGCGCGGGCCCTCAGAAACTCGATAAATGTTGAAGTAATATCGGGACGCTCTGCACACAAGTGCAGATCAGAGATGAATAGAGTGGTCATGGCGCTAACATTAACCCAAATAATCCCACGCTGAATATGTGCAAATTGGTGAAATGACCCTTGTCATCCCGAACGCAGTGGGATCTTGGTTTTGAGCGACACCTCACGATAAAACGCCTGCGGAATTTTCGAGATTAACAGCACGCTCGTTCGGCCTGGATCGGCGGGCATTTCACCGAGCCGTAGGAGCAGAATACGCAGCAGTCACCCGGTTTGGGCCGCAGCAGCGTCTTGCACTGCACGCACTCGTAGAAGTACTGGCAGGCATCCGTTGGCATGATCTCGCGTCTGGCGTGGCCACAGTGCGGACAGGTCAACACTGATTCCAGAATTATTTCTGACATGACACGCATCCTTGTGCGCAG
>JBKJTS010000244.1:0-5268 GCA_046590885.1 Gammaproteobacteria bacterium | reverse complement strand
ACGCGAATGATGGTGCCGGTGACAGACACGTTCATCCAGAGTAGATAATCTTCGGCGATGGTGAGATGAGTGTTGAATTCGCCGGCCTCAATAATAGCAGCGTGCCGAGTCAGGCAGGCATGGATGGGCCAGCGACACCCCTCCAGCAGAGCGGCAGCCTTGTCCGGATTTTCGTAATTAGGGGGGATGAAGGGCTCCCCACGCGGTCCAGGCAAACCTAGATTCTGCCAACCGCAATAGGCGAGCACTGCATCAGGATTGGCCGACAGGGCCATGTACATTTTCTCCAGGAATTCAGCGCTCCAAGTATCATCGCTGTCGAGAAAAGCAATAAAAGTACCCCGTGCTTCACGCAACCCCCGGTTGCGTGCGCGGCTTACGCCGCGTTCTGGCAGGTTAAGCACCTTGAGACGGGCATCGTTTACGGAGCCGAGGATTTCAGATGTGCGATCAGTTGAGCCGTTATCCACTACGATGAGTTCAAAGTTCTCGAAAGTCTGTGCCCGTACGCTGTCGATAGAGGCCTGAATATGCCGCTCGCCATTGAGGCAAGGCATAATAACCGAGATGAGGGGTGATGTGTTATAGGCCATGGTAGTAGTTGGCAAATGGAAATCGATTATTGCCGCATGTATTCATTTTAAATGACGGGTCCATTGCAAGAGCTTATTTTTGAGGCGAGTCTGCAAGTGAGGACGCTGTCCCAATTGGGTTATTCTATCATTGGCTTCACGAATTTCCTTCAGTAAAGCCAGTGCAAAATCGGCTGCTGCGGCTTTCCTATCCGTATGAGGTTCACTAAGCACACGTTCGGTTATGGCGAGGAATTCTTTGGCGTAACCTTGAGCCGAATATTTATCCAGCACGCTTTGTCGCCCACTTTCACCGAGTTTTTTTGCCAAGGCATCATCGAGTAGCACGCGCAATACGGCCTGAGCACAGGCATCCTCATCTCCCAAAGGCAGCAGCAACCCATCTATTTCGTGTTCTATACATTCGCGCAGTCCAACGCAATCCATAGCGATCACAGGTATTCGCAACGCCATCGCTTCGAGTGAAGTTAAGGGGTGACCCTCAAATATCGCAGTGGAAAGAAACATATCACTCTGCAGCAGCAGGGCGGGCACATCGTTTCTCGGCCCCAATATGAATACCCGGCCACCCAGTCCCAATGTCTTGATCTGCTGGTGCAGGGCGTCCGCTAACTCCCGCGCTTCGGCTGGGCCGGCAATGGCAAAGCAAACACTGGGATGCGAATCCGCCACTCGCCTGGCCACTCGAACAAACGTGGCGAAGTCCTTTTGTGCCGAGATGCGTCCTACCCCCAGCACAAGGGGGATATCTGCGGCCAATCCCAACGCCTCCCGGATGGGCTTACCCGACTGCTGCGCGCGGATATCCAGATCGTCCACATCGATACCGTTGTATAACGTGCTGACTTTCTTCGCAGGAAGCCATTGCATCAGGCTGGTTCGTACATCCTCGGAAACCGCAATGACATGATTACCCACGTCTCCCAGCAACCACGCGTAGGCTGCAGGCCCCATAAAGCGTGCATAGCGCTCAAAGTCGATTTCAAAGGGAGCATGGATATGCCACACCGCAGGTACATTCGCCTTGCAGGCAGCAATCGCCGCATCAATGAGATGGCCAGTATTTAAATGGATGAGGTCAAAAGTCTCTTCACGCAACCAAAGCTCGATCATCTCCGCGCGGGTGGCCGCCTGCGCCAGGTAGGCCAGTTCCGCAGGCTTGCTTGGCCCGGTACAACATCCCAAAGGAATAACCCGATAGGCCACGTCCAGCTCATCCAGCGCCTGCGTGACGTCACCGCGGGCGGGCACCAGGGCTTTCACTGTCACGCCATGTTGGCGCAAGGCACACAACAATGTCAGAGTGGTTCGATCTACCCCGTTGACCAGATTTGAGTAATGAAAAACATGCAGGACTTTCATTTGCTCAACCTTAGCGTCTTACGTATTTTGCCATAGACACGCAGCACCAGACAGCCGGATACGCACAAGGTAGCAGCCCATGTGCTGCGTTTACGCAATTCTTTAACTGCGATGGCAGGATAGTGCATAAGAAGATGCTTGAGTACGGGATGAAATAATGGCGTGGCTGAAAATCTAACAGTAAACCCCGCGATCAGAGAGGCATTATCCGGGTGGATGCAGAGTTTGTTTTCGAGCAATCGGGTATGGAGCTCGTGCATTCGTTTCAGCCCGGCAGTAGACGACAATTGCGGCCACACTGAAGGGGCGGGAATACTCCCCAACCCAGTGTCCAGAAACCATGTCACCAGGCGCCGGATCACGGCGTCCATGATATTGTTGGCAAGCTCAATTGTAGGGGAAAACTCGGTGTTACGTAGCGGCAGAATATGCGGTTCGGCGCAGGTAAGCAAGCTGCGGGCTATAGCCCAACTCGTCGCCGTTCCGGTTTCCTCAACGGCGATTGGCAGGGTATCGATCAATCCGCGCCGGAATACCATGCAGCTCAAGTTACCCCGGTTCCTGCCCAGCAAAGTTTGCCGGGTCCAGTGGGGTTCAGCGCCCGGATCCTTGACGGCGTTCCCATTGCTATCGAGCGCATCTAGGTAATATACATCCGCAGGGCCATAGACCAGCGAGAGGGTAGTGTCTGACTGCAATGCAGCCACGCTTTGGCACAAAAATTCAGTATGATGCTGACAGTCTGCCGCCATACATGCGATAAACGCGCCGTGCGTAACAGACAATGCCTGGCGCCAAGCCAAAGTAGCAATGGCAGGAGGCAAAACGCGCAGTCGGGAATGCAGCAGTGCAGCAGGGAGATCCACTGCTATGCCGTCCGTGGAAAAAACAATAATCTCGGCATTCTCCGGCAATGCATCCCCGCTGGCCTGAACACGGGCTATCAGTTCATGATCCCCTGTTTGAGTAGGAATGAGCAAAGTAAGCACCAAGGTAGCGGGGGCTATCGGGGGGCGCGGGACGATTTTATCTAACGCCATCGCCCCACGGCCTGCCTTGCCTAGCACCTGTTGCCCAAGCCAAGGAAAACCATCCCGGCTCAACAATTCGGCCAACTGTTCCGCATGACCCTCTTCGTGATGCAGCCACTCAACGCAAGCCACTTCCCGGTCAGGAATAAGTTCCTGGGCGGCAAGCTCACGCCAGCGAAGCAAAGCCGGACTGGGTAGAGGAGCGGAAATCAGGCGTGAAGCTTTCATATCAAACCAGCTTCCGGAGGGAAAAGTCCGCACCAATGTCAATGCAAGCTGGTTGGCACGATAACTGTCCTGTGCGGCCATTTTTATGAAGGCCCGGGCTCTTATAGCCATGCAGTCTTCGGTCTGCGGGCGCGCATTGCCGTGCGTCGCGCCGCTGGGGTTGAATCGCCAGCGGGTCAGCAGGTAAGGCAGGTTGGTCATGCGATGTCCCGCAAGCAGAAGATTAAAAAACACACCATAGTCCATGCACCCGCGCTTGATTTTGTTGTCATAACCCCCGCAAGCCAGGAGGATTTCCTTACGCGCCATGATGGTGGGATGGTGCATAGAAAAATAGGCGAACATGAGCGCAAACAAGGTATCGGGGTTCGTAGGGTGGCGATCAATGCCGAGAATGTCACCCTGAGTATTCATGGTGAACCATTGACTGCCCACGGCCGCAATATCCGCATGCTGATCCAGATAATCCGCCTGCATGGCAAGCCGCTCAGGCGCCATGGTGTCATCACTGTCGAGTATGGCAACATAGGTGGCGCGAGCAAGTCTCAAAGCCTGGTTGGTGGCTCCGCCGATGCCCTGATTTTCCTGGCGATAGACAAATACGCGAGCGTCCTGTGCCGCATAGCGTGTCATGATTTCGGGTGACTGGTCGGTGCTGCCGTCGTCAACCAAGATGAGCTCAAGTTCAGCCATGGTCTGTGCCAGCACACTATCAATGGCTTCGCCAATATAGTCCGCACAGTTATAGACGGCCATCAGCACACTGACGCGGGGTAGAGGGTTTGCCCGGTGCAGTGAGACAGATGCTTCAGCGTGCATCATCATCCCGCTTCTTTATCAGCTCCTTTCTGATAGAAGGAGGACAATCGCCAAAGCGCCCACGAAGATAATCCAGAACGCCGTAAAGTTGCGCCTGATAATAAGGTTGATGTCGGCGCCGGTTTATTTCCAGCAGATAGCGGATAGTCTCCCAGTAGAGGCGTTGAGCGAATCCATGTTTACCCGGCTCGCCTACGGAAAAGCCAGGGAACAATCGCAGGAGAACTTTTTTTGTAACGCGCACGCGTTCGCGCAAGGTAAGATGCCTGCGCGCCCACAGCAATTCGTTACGCGCCATAAAATACTGCCGTAACGGAGACTCTTCTCCACCAAAAGATACTGACACTTTGTGCCACAGCCTGGCGTCTGGCACAGCATATGATAAATAGCCCGCCGCCCTTGCCCGATAACACCAGTCCATCTCCTCAAAATTCAGAAAAAACGCTTCTTCCATCACGCCAATATCCCGAATCATGTCAGCACGGCAGAAAAGCGCACAGCCAATGACATAATCGATCGCAAATATTTCGCTATTGGTGAGGTCTTGGGCGCGTTGATTATTTGCAAAATGTGGAAAACCCGCAGAACTTGCGTCCCAGTTGCCCCCGCCGAGTGCCCATATCGTGTCTGGCTGGGCGTAATAGCACATCTGTGCCCCAAAAATACCCGCACGTGGATAGCGAGATGCCGCGTCAACAAACGCAGTTAAAATGTCCGGGTCTACAACCGTATCATTGTTAAGTAACAAAATGAACGTGGGGTGTTGATTCAATGCATAGGCTATCCCGGCATTGTTGCCACCGGCATAACCAAGATTTTCTCCGGTTTCCAAGAGAGGCACCGCGGGAAACGTCTGCCGGATCTGCGCTACAGAGTCATCAGTGGAGCCATTGTCGACAACCAGCACCTGATAGTTTGGATAATTGATTTTCTGCACCGAGTGCAGGCACTCAATTGTGTCCCTGAAGCCGTTCCAGTTCAGAATGATTATAGTGACCTTGGGCAGATCAATGGGGACAGAGGCGCTCATCACTTATCGTGTTTCCGCTGCAAAAATATGCCCGTGGTTCATTGACGCTTGAATCTCCACAGTAAGTGCCTCTCAAGTATCCGGTGTATCCATTTCAATAGAGGGGATTGACTCCCTGATTCCCCATCTGCAAGTGACCTCAGAGCGGGATAAGATTGGGAAAACCGAGTCCATTCGTGCACCAGGCTTAAATCCCCCAGGCGAT
>JBKJTS010000248.1:0-2510 GCA_046590885.1 Gammaproteobacteria bacterium | reverse complement strand
GCACGACGCTTGGCCAAGTTAGCTAATGCCCCATTTATTAAAGTCGAAGCCACTAAGTTCACGGAAGTGGGATATGTGGGCCGCGATGTGGAATCCATTATTCGTGATTTGATGGATGTTTCGATCAAGCTGACACGTGAAGAGGAGATGCGTAAGGTGCGTCATCGTGCGGAAGATGCTGCCGAAGAACGTATCCTTGATATTTTGCTACCACCCTCGCGTGGTGCGGGTTTTAATGCAGGAGCATCCCGTGCAGATGTCACCTCCGAGGTGGGTGCAGAGACAGTATCGACGCGGCAGAAATTTCGTAAGAAATTACGTGAGGGAGAGCTGGATGAGCGTGAAATTGAGATTGAAGTGAGCGTGGCGCCGGTGGGCGTGGAGATTATGGCGCCGCCTGGGATGGAGGATATGAGCAGTCAATTACAAAGCCTGTTTCAGAACATGGGTAGCGGACGTACCCGTTCCCGCAAGGTACAGATTAAACAGGGCTTTAAATTGCTGGTGGACGAAGAAGCCGCCAAGCTTGTCAATGAAGAAGAAATTAAAGTCCGTGCGGTGAACAATGTTGAACAAAATGGGATTGTGTTTATTGATGAGATCGACAAAATTGTCAAACGCGGCGAACATAATGGCCCGGATGTATCACGCGAAGGCGTGCAGCGTGATTTGTTGCCGCTGGTGGAGGGTTGTACCGTGTCGACCAAATTTGGCACGGTGCGTACCGACCACATTCTATTTATAGCCTCGGGCGCATTTCATTTGTCGAAGCCCTCGGATCTGGTGCCGGAGCTGCAGGGGCGTTTACCGATCCGCGTGGAACTGGATGCGCTGACGGTGGGAGATTTTGTGCGTATTCTGACAGAGCCGAGTGCTTCACTGACGGAGCAATACCGCGCATTGTTAGATACTGAAGGCGTGACTATCACATTCTCGGAAAATGCGATTGCGCGGATTGCTGAAGTTGCGTGGCAAGTAAACGAGCGAACTGAAAATATTGGCGCACGCCGTTTACATACGGTTTTGGAAAGGTTGCTTGAAACGATTTCTTTTAGTGCATCAGATAAAAGTGGTCAGGTGCTGGAGATTGATGAGGCTTATGTAGATGAACATCTTTCCCGGCTTGCAAAAGATGAGGATTTAAGTCGGTATATTCTCTAAGCCATAAAGTTTTTTTCGACAGTATCTACGTTAAAAGTGGGCTATAACATGACAACGGATGATAAAGTGAGGCCGACCGATATCCGGCTGCACCAGAAGTCACGCATCCTGGAAATATTTTTTGATGATGGGAAGCACTTTCTCTTATCTTGTGAATACCTGCGCGTCTATTCGCCCTCTGCTGAGGTGCGTGGGCATGGCCCAGGTCAAGAAGTGCTGCAGTTGGGCAAAGAGAATGTGAATATTGCCACCATTGAGCCGATAGGCAATTATGCCGTGCGGCTGGTGTTTGATGATGGGCATAATACTGGCCTGTATTCGTGGAATGTGCTTTATAGGTTGGGTGCGAACTATGAGGCTTTGTGGCAGGAATATCTGGCGCGGCTAGAGAAGGCGGGTTACGCGCGCCAGGAATCCTCTGCGGCATCGTGACAGAAATGGCTTGATGGAGATGGCTATGAGCGACCCTGAATCACCCACTGATTTCTCCCTTGAATTAACTCCCGACCTTAAGGATGGCGGTGGCACTACCCACTTTGGGTATGAGCGCGTGCCTGTCACGGAAAAGTCACGCAAGGTTGCCAAAGTGTTTGATTCCGTCGCATCGAAATATGATGTGATGAATGATGTGATGTCGTTTGGCGTACACCGTTTATGGAAACGTTTTACCATTGGAGTGAGTGGGGTGCGCGCTGGCCAACGAGTGCTGGATCTGGCATCGGGCACCGGTGATCTGGCCGTTGAGTTTTCGCGTAAAGTGGGGTCTAGAGGGGAAGTAATAGCGTCTGACATCAATGCCAGTATGCTTAATGCCGGACGCAGCCGATTAGTGGATAAAGGTATTGTAGGTAATGTGCGTTATGTGCAGGCAAACGCGGAACGGTTACCTTTCCCGGATAACTATTTTGACTGTATAACTATTGCGTTTGGTTTGCGGAATGTGACGGATAAAGACGCCGCATTACGCTCAATGTACCGTGTGTTACGCCCCGGGGGTAAATTGCTGGTGCTGGAGTTTTCCCAGCCAGTAGTGCCTGGACTTAAGCCTGTGTATGACATGTATTCATTTAAACTATTGCCGGCAATGGGCAAGATGATTGCAGGCGATGCAGACAGTTATCGCTATTTGGCGGAGTCGATACGCATGCATCCGGATCAGCAAACATTGCAGGCCATGATGATGCGCGCGCGCCTGGAACGATGCGAATATTTTGATTTGGCGGGGGGGATTGTCGCCCTGCACCGTGGCTATAAATTATGACGCCCCCAGCTTTATTTTTTTCGACACTAAGTTTGGCATTGAACAGTTATTTGCGTCTGGATGCGGATACCTTGCAGAGGTTAGGTAC
>JBKJTS010000147.1:0-10854 GCA_046590885.1 Gammaproteobacteria bacterium | reverse complement strand
TCGCCCTGCACCGTGGCTATAAATTATGACGCCCCCAGCTTTATTTTTTTCGACACTAAGTTTGGCATTGAACAGTTATTTGCGTCTGGATGCGGATACCTTGCAGAGGTTAGGTACCCTGGCAGGGAAGGTGATTGCCATTGAGCTACGGGGTCTCGATCTAACATTTTATATATTCCCACATGCGGAAGGTCTACGTATTGAGGGCACTTATGATGCCGGTATGCCGGACGCCGTGTTGCGCGGCGCACCGTTTGCGCTGGTGCGTCTTGGTATTGCCAGACATGAAAAAGGCAGGCTATTTATCGGCGATGTTGAAATGCGCGGCGATATCGAACTAGGGCAACACTTTAAGTCGATTCTTGATGGTATTGATATTGACTGGGAAGAACATTTGTCGCGTATAACCGGGGACGTGCTGGCACATCAGCTTGGGAATATTGCACGTGATATGGGGAAATGGGGAAGCAATACACTGGATACATTAAGCCGTGATGTTGCTGAATATCTGCATGAAGAAAGCCGCGACTTGCCAACACGTAGCGAAGTCGATGAATATCTGGCTGGTATTGATACACTGCGTTTAGATGCGGATCGACTGATGGCGCGCGTGCAGCGTCTCCAAGGATGGCTTGCAGAGCAAGGCGCCGGAAATGTGTAAAGAGAGCGGGATGTGATAAAAGTCGGTCAAGTATTGCGTCTGCTGTATATTAACCGCATTTTGGTAAGACACGGTCTCGATGAAATTATTTTCGCCACGCATCTCTTTCGTCCCTTTCGTTTTTTACTGTACCTGTTGCCCTGGCATTGGCTGCGTGCCAAGCAAATGCCACGCGCTGTCCGCATTCGGCGTGCTCTCGAGGATTTGGGGCCGATTTTTGTAAAATTTGGCCAGGTACTCTCTACTCGCCCGGATTTGTTGCCTCCGGATATTGCCGAAGAGCTAACGCGACTTCAAGACAGCGTGCCGCCTTTCCCGGCAGTGGAGGCGCGAATGATTATTGAGCGTGCTTACGGTAAGCCACTGAACGAAATCTTTGAAGAGTTTGATGATATTCCGTTGGGCTCTGCTTCCATTGCGCAAGTTCATGTTGCGCGTTTGTGCGGTGGTCAGGAGGTGGTGGTAAAGGTGGTGCGCCCCACGATTGAAAAAACCATACAGCGAGACCTGAGTTTACTGTACGTGCTTGCTGATCTTGCTGAGCGATACTGGCAAGAATCACGCCGTTTACGTCCCCATGAAGTAGTTGCAGAATACGAAAAAACCATACTCGGAGAGCTAGATCTGATGCGCGAGGCTGCCAATGCCTCGCAGTTGCGCCGCAATTTTTCCGGGTCTGATATGCTCTATGTGCCGGAAATTTATTGGCCGCATGCGCGTCGCAATGTCATGGTGATGGAACGTATTTCAGGAGTGCAGATTAGCGATATTAATGCATTGCGCAACCATGGTGTAGACCTAAAGAAACTTGCCGAACGCGGTGTTGAAATATTTTTTACCCAGGTATTTCGTGATAATTTTTTTCATGCCGATATGCACCCGGGAAACATTTTTGTTTCTCCGCAGGGAAAATACCTCGCAGTAGATTTTGGCATTATGGGTACCCTCAGCAGCGCCGATCAGCGTTATCTTGCCGAAAACCTGCTGGCTTTTTTTAATCGCGATTATCGCCGGGTCGCAGAGTTACACGTGCAGTCTGGATGGGTGCCTGCTGAAACGCGAGTTGATGAGTTTGAGTCTGCCGTGAGAGCAGTATGTGAGCCGATCTTTGAGCGCCCACTCAAAGATATTTCATTTGGATATTTATTGTTGCGGTTGTTTCAAACGGCGCGGCGTTTTAACATGGAAGTGCAGCCGCAATTGGTACTGCTGCAAAAAACCTTGTTGAATATCGAAGGCCTGGGGCGAGAGTTGTATCCCGATCTGGATTTGTGGACGACCGCCAAGCCGTTTCTGGAGCGCTGGATGCGCGAGCAAGTAGGTTTACACGCCTTTTTCAAAAAGCTACGCGAACAGGCCCCACAATGGGCAGAGAAATTCCCGAACTTACCTGCGCTGGTGCATGATGTGTTGCAGCAGGCGCATGACGGCAAGCTCCGTATTGAATGGAAAGCGCATGAGCTAGAGAAAATCCGTGTTGAGATCAAGCGATCCTTCCAGCGCACGTTTGCGGGCGTGGTGGGCGCTGCATTTATTGTCAGCGCGGCGGTCATTAAAGGTTTGGATGGCGGTTCACACGTGATGCTGGCGAATGCGCCGTTGCTCACCTGGTTATTGGGTGGAATGGGGTTACTTATTGTGCTTCTTGCATGGCCGGATGATGGCTCTAAATAAACTGAAGCCCCACAAAAAAATCAACGCACCAACCCTGCTTCCACCTCATCGCGTTTGGCGCGGCCCACCAGAATATCAATCAGCGTCAGTGCAAAATCCATGGCTGTGCCGGGCCCGCGCGAAGTAATCACATTGCCATCTTGCGCTGTCGCAGCCGTTTGCAATGTCACATCAGACAGATTCATCTTGTCCAGCACACCGGGAAAACTGGTGGCGTGTTTGCCATGTAATAAGCCAGCATTCGCCAATACCAGCGGTGCGGCGCAAATAGCAGCAGTGTATTGGTTTTGCGCGGCCATTTTTTTCAGCAAGGTGTGAATGCGTGCATCGGCATTGAGGTTGTTCGCGCCGGGCTGGCCACCGGGCATTGCTATCATGTCAAACTCCTGTTGCAGTGCAAGGTCAAGTGTAGTGTCGGCCACCAGCACCGTGCCACGGCTGCCACGTACCGGCTGCTCATCCAGTCCCGCCGTGACCACCTGGATACCGGCGCGGCGCAAAAGATCAATCAGCGTGACGGCCTCGAGTTCTTCGCAGCCTTGTGCCAGAGGTATCAGGACGCTTGCCATATTGGATCTTCCTCTTGGAAACTGTTCACGGTTGCGGAGGGTTGAATTTTGGCCCCGAATGCTCGTTTGCTGCGTATAAACCCTGCTGCATAATGCCGCAGGCGCTAGTAGTATCTGAGCGGTCGCTTGCTCGCCAAAATTTCCCTTGCTCTCATCCCTTGATCGAGATGGAAGAGTTTCCGGGTCCGGGTTTTTGCTAGGACATAATGTCCGGGAGCGTCCACTAATGGTAGAATAGGCTTTTTCTAACCTCTCTGCGAGCCCTTCATGCTTCGACTGCGCGGCACCGCTGCCTTTTCTTCGTCTCGTCTCGATAAACTGATGGCCGCAGCGCGCCAGCGTGTTCCTGAGATTCAGAAAATTGTAGCCGAATTTGTGCATTTTGTGAATGTGGAGCGCACTTTGACGGTAGATGAGCAGGCGCTGCTGGGGACGTTATTTGGCTGTGATTCACCGGCAGATTCCCCTAGCGATTCCCTCCTGCCACGTGGCGAACTGCTGCTGGTGATACCGCGTCTAGGCACCCTCTCGCCGTGGTCGAGCAAGGCTACTAGCATGGTGGCAGTGTGCGGTTTGCCAGTGGTGCAGCGCGTGGAGCGTGGTATTGCTTATTATATTGACGTGGCTGGCGGCCTTGCGACTGTGCAGCGCGCGGCTCTAACGGATTTAATTCACGACCGCATGACGGAAAGCGTGCTGACCAGTTATGACGATGCCGATGCCTTGTTTCACCAGGCTCAACCGGCACCGTTAGTGAGGATAGATATACTGAATGGTGGCCGTAACGGGCTGATTGAAGCCAATCAGCAGCTGGGCTTGGCGCTGAGTGATGACGAAATTGATTACCTGCTGGAAAGTTTCATCGCGCTCAAGCGCAATCCCACCGATGTTGAACTGATGATGTTTGCGCAGGCGAATTCGGAGCACTGCCGCCACAAAATTTTCAATGCGGGCTGGGCGATAGATGGCCAGGCGCAACCGCACAGCTTGTTTGCCATGATCCGCAACACCGCCAAGCAACATCCGGCGGGACTGTTGTCTGCTTATAAAGATAACTCCTCCGTCATCGAAGGCCACGTCGCTATGCGCTTTTTCCCCGACGCGGCGAGCCAACGTTATGTGCATGTGCAGGAAGAGGTGCACATTCTCATGAAAGTTGAAACGCACAACCATCCCACTGCGATTTCACCCTTTGCGGGAGCTGCCACTGGTGCGGGCGGCGAAATCCGCGACGAAGGCGCCACCGGGCGCGGCTCCAAGCCTAAGGCGGGATTGAGTGGTTTTTCAGTATCCAACCTGCGTTTGCCAGGCGCGATCCAACCCTGGGAGCTTAATCACGGCACGGCGGATCACGGCAAGCCGGCGCGCATCGCCTCGGCACTGGACATTATGATTGAAGGCCCGCTCGGCGCGGCTGCTTTTAATAACGAGTTTGGCCGCCCTAATTTATGTGGCTACTTCCGCACTTACGAAGCACGGGTACCCGGCGCGGATGGCATGGAATTGCGCGGCTACCACAAACCCATCATGATCGCGGGCGGCGTGGGGTCGATACGTCCCGATCACGTTGCCAAGGGCGTTATTCCGGTGGGCGCGCAACTGATCGTGCTGGGCGGTCCGGCGATGCTGATTGGTCTGGGCGGCGGCGCCGCCTCGTCGGTGGCAAGTGGCACCAGCGCCGAAACACTGGACTTTGCCTCCGTGCAGCGCGGCAATCCGGAAATGGAGCGTCGCTGTCAGGAAGTCATTGACCGTTGCTGGGAATTGGGTAATGCCAACCCGATTGTGTCAATACACGACGTGGGCGCCGGTGGCTTGTCCAACGCGCTGCCCGAGCTGGTGCACGAAAGCGGCCGGGGGGCGCGCATCGAGCTGCGTGCCATTCCCAATGACGACCCCGGCATGTCGCCGATGCAGATCTGGAGCAATGAATCCCAAGAGCGCTATGTGCTGGCGGTAAACGTTGATCAGCTTGATCTGTTTCAGGCGATTTGCGAGCGTGAACGTTGCCCCTATGCGGTGGTGGGTGAGGCTACTGCCGAAGCCACTGACCCCGATAATATCCATGTCCACAAAGGCCCGCGCCTGGAAGTGGGCGACGCCCATCTGAATAACACACCCGTGGACATGCCCATGGCGCTGCTGTTGGGCAAGCCACCGAAAATGTTCCGGAATGCCCACCATTGCCTTTTTCATAAACCGGTATTCGACACGCACGGCATTGACCTGCATGACGCGGCGCGGCGCGTGCTGCGCCTGCCTGCAGTGGCCGACAAGACCTTTTTGATTACCATTGGCGATCGCAGTGTGACCGGTCTGGTAACGCGTGACCAGATGGTCGGTCCGTGGCAGGTACCGGTAGCCGATGTTGCCGTTACCGCCAGCGATTATCAGGGTTATTTGGGCGAAGCCATGGCAATGGGTGAACGTGCCCCCATCGCCCTTGTTAATCCCGCCGCGTCGGGACGCATGGCGATCGGCGAGGCGCTCACTAACATCGCAGCCGCATGCATTGCCAATATCAGTGAAATCAAGCTTTCCGCCAACTGGATGGCTGCGGCGGGTCATCCCGGCGAAGATGCCGCCCTGTTTGACACCGTCAAAGCCGTGGGCATGGAGCTGTGCCCCGCGCTCGGCATTGCCATTCCAGTGGGCAAAGATTCGCTTTCGATGAAAACTGTGTGGTGCGATGAACAAGGCCAGCAACAGTGCATGACCGCGCCACTCTCGCTGATTATCAGCGCCTTTGCGCGTGTCTCAGACTGCCGTAAAACTCTCACACCGCAGTTGCGCACCGACCAGGGCGACACTGATCTGATTCTTGTCGACCTTGGCAAAGGCCGCAACCGTCTGGGCGGTTCAGCGTTGGCGCAAGTTTACAAGCAAGTGGGGGATCATGCGCCAGATCTTGATGACGCGCAGACCTTCAAAGCATTTTTTGCAACCCTCCAAACCCTGAATCGAGACGGCCTGCTGCTTGCGTATCATGATCGTTCCGATGGTGGGCTGTTTGCCACCATCTGCGAAATGGCTTTTGCCGCGCATACGGGCGTTACCTGTGTAATGGACGACTTGGGGGATGGAGTCACCGCCGCGCTGTTTAACGAAGAGCTCGGCACAGTCGTGCAGGTGCGACATCGCGATACCGATAGTGTGTTGGCTCTGTTGCGTGGTGCTGGCCTGGCCAAGCATACTCACATCATCGGCACCTTGAATAGTACCGATCGTATCGCCTTCACCCATCACGGCCGCGAGGTGCTGGCCGCGCCACGCATCGAGTTCCAGCGCGCCTGGTCCGAAACTACCTGGCGTATGCAAACCCTGCGTGACAATCCGACGTGTGCGCAGCAGGAATACGATCGCATTTTGGATCGCAGCGATCCCGGTCTGAATGTGGTACTGAGCTTTGATCCTGCCGTAGATCCTGCTTCCAGCGCGCCGTATATCAATACAGGCGTGCGTCCGCGTGTTGCCATCCTGCGGGAACAGGGTGTCAACGGTCACGTCGAAATGGCCGCCGCCTTTGATCGTGCCGGATTTGACAGCGTTGATGTGCACATGAGCGACATCATCGGCGGCCATACCCATCTGATCGATTTTCAAGGCATCGCTGCCTGCGGCGGTTTCTCTTACGGAGATGTGCTGGGTGCCGGCGCCGGCTGGGCCAAGTCAATTTTGCACCACAGCCGTGCCCAAAGTGAATTCGCCGCCTTTTTCGCCCGTCCTGACAGCTTTGGCTTGGGTGTGTGTAATGGCTGTCAGATGATGTCATATCTGCGCGACATGATTCCCGGCGCCACAGCCTGGCCGCGCTTTGTGCGTAATGTCTCTGAGCAGTTCGAAGCGCGCCTGACGCTGGTGGAAATCCCCCGCTCCCCTTCCCTGTTTTTCCAGGGCATGGCCGGCGCGCGCCTGCCGATCGCAGTTGCCCACGGCGAAGGCCGTCCCGATTTTGGCGAAGGCCGTGTCAGCGGCGTAACCCCCGTACAGGTTCTGGACAGTGGCTTGGTCGTTATGCGCTATGTAGACAACTATGGGCAACCCAGCGAAACCTACCCCGCCAATCCCAACGGTTCGGCCCTGGGCATCACTGGCCTTACCACGCCTGATGGACGTTTCACCATTATGATGCCCCATCCCGAGCGAGTATTTCGTACCGTCCAGCACTCCTGGCATCCCGATGCATGGGGTGAAGATGGTCCATGGCTGCGGCTCTTCCGCAATGCACGTGCCTGGATAGGGTAACTGCATTTGATAGTAATTTATTATATCTATAGCGTCCAAATATAACTTTAATATATGTTTTTATTTAGCCCTCACGTAGGGGTACCGCCTACGTTTTTTTTAGATTTTAAATGATCATTGAGGAATATATAAGAATTTAACAGAAGATAGCGTTATAAAAACTGTGTTCCCCATCACATTTTGTTTGCCAATTAGTTCCGGTTCATTGTAGTTTCGGGTATGATGATTTTATCAGCCTGCAAGGATGCCACGGGGTTGTATATAGAGTCTGTATATACCAAGTGGAGCAAGTTAGGAGGATGAACAGAATGCATCAGGTAGCCAATAAACGTTTTTTTAATGCCGGTGTGGTGGTGTTCCCTTTTCTCACCGCTGTTGCGTTAATAACTACGGCAGTAGTATTAGAACAACGCCCCATTCTTGAGCACTCCAATGTTGTGACGGCAGTTCAATCGCGGCCAATACCCGTTCGGGTTGAGTTGCGGAAAGTTAGCGTGGCCAGTGTGGCCGAAATGGAACAGCTGTTCGATGCCAATGACTACGCTTGGCCCCCGGCCTCAGGCAAGACCGTCCCTCGAATCGGTATTGAATCACTGCCTGACGATCTTGACAGCGTTGCCAGTACCTCCCACAAAAAATCCTTGTTTTTACGGGCGTTACTGCCCATTATTTTAGCTGAAAATGATTATGTCCGTCAGGAACGTAGCTACGCGCTCCATTTATTTGAAAATGGTGTACCCGTTATCGGTAGCACAGAGCGTGTGTGGCTTGACGAGCGTGTAAAACGTTATCGTATCCGTGGTTCACTTGATTATGTAGCCGTGCGCAAGCAATTGATGCAGCGTCTTGATGTGGTGCCCACCTCGTTGGCGCTCGCTCAGGCCGCCAGCGAAAGTGGGTGGGGCGTATCGCGCTTTGCCCAGGAAGGTAATAACTTGTTTGGCCACGTCACCGCCAACCCAAGCAAGGGCATGCTGCCAGCTGCACGTCCTGCTGGTATTGGGCTTGCGATGCGCACCTTTCCGTCGGTGACCGCCTCAGTGCGCGCTTATGTGAACAATTTGAATACCAGCCGTGTGTATAGCGATTTATGGCGTTTGCGTGAGCGTATGCGCAGCACCGCAGAGTTGATGGATCCTGTCGCATTGGCGGGGGGGCTCCTGGCTTATTCGGAGCGTGGTCAGGACTACATCGAAGATATTCGTACCATCATGAGCCACAACCGCCTCGCAGCGCTGCATTATGTTGATCTACGTGCAGATCTGATCCTGTCCGACGCTGCAGAATTAGTGCCGGGTCGCCATAAAGATATTTAGCATCCTCTGACATCCCGAACGAAAGTGAGGAATCTTCAAGGAAGATCTAATGTGTGTCATTTCGAGTGAAGCGTAGAAATCTTAAGATTCCTCACTTTCGTTCGCAATGACAGGCTAAACCTCAAGGAAGAGGTTTGAGTTTTTTCATGGCCATGCCTTTGGAGTTATTAATCCATAAATGGCTGAACCAATAGTACCGCTCAGGTTGTGTAGCAGAACGCGCGGAACAGTTATAGCGACTGCGCCCTCGCCGCAAAGGCTGTGCTGCCTGCACTACAAAGCGCCGGGCTTTTTTATCCAACCATTTTACCTTGACGCGTCCTTCCCCACTCACGTGACATGCTAACTGGTCCAGACGCACATCACTTTCCGCCTGCGCTCTTGGCACTTGTCCATGGGTGGACGGCGCAGGGATGCGGGGAGCGGCCGCCAATGTAACGATCATGCGCGGCGGGTTGGTGCTTTTCAGCAGCGGCTCCCATGGTTGCACGTCGCTCACAGGTAGCGGCAAACTGTTGGCCTTCATTGCAAACTCTTCCACGCTGTCATGCCCTGCAGAAATCGGATAGCGTGGTAACACGCGCAAATCAGAGTAACGCCCGGCCGGGCCAGATTGCTCACCTATCCCCACATAGCCCAGCTCGCTCACAATCTCTGCCAGCGCTAACGTATATTCACCATACGGGTAAGAAAAAAACAGGGGTGCATTCCCTGAACTCCTGTCTGGCCCCAGCTCATCCTCAATGCGCTGCCGGGCGTGTTCGATATCAGCCCGCACACGCATCGCCCATTCCGTAGTAGTTTCTTTTTTACGTGGGCGAATTAAATGATCATGGGTTTTTGATTGATTGGCAAAGCTTGCGCCGTATTGGCGCATGTCACGCATCTGATCCCAGGTAATATATTGTTTAGGGTGTTTATCCATGGCATCGGTATAAATAAACACAGTAAACGGCCAGCTGCGTTTTTTCAGAAGCGGGTAGGCATGTTTGAACATTGAAATATGGCCGTCATCGAAAGTAATGGCGACGGTACGGTCAGGAATGGCCAGTCTATTTTTTAGATGACCAGCAATTTTTGCCAGTGGCCACACCTGATATTTATTTTTTTCCAGATAATCCAGATGCGCAGAAAACTGTTTAATGCTGATATTGGTGTCCGGGTATTTTGCTACACCAATGTGGCTATACATGAAAATTACAGCGTGGGAGTCTTCTTTATTCTCTCTGGCGGTGGAAGCTGCGGTGGGCGAAAAAGTGATGCAAAGTAATGTGAGCCAGTTTAACAAAGCTCTGATGTGTCGTGCACCGTCATTTCGACCCCAGGGACGACCACATGTCCGCGCTGTGGCAGCTTGCCAATGCGGCACTTGTGCATCCCTACACAACGGATCGAGGTAAAGCAACGGCGGGAACAGTTGCCGAGAAATCTTGATATTCTTGATCGGCGTCAATGCTTGAGATCCAGGATTTTTCGCTAAGGTTCGATGTGCATGGATGCCCAAGTGCGGTGAGCGCAGGAAGCCGGGATGCGCAGGAACGGTCAAGTGACATATATTCAGAGTTTCCTGAGCAGTAGACGCCGCGCTTTCCCTGTCACACGTGGGACATTCTCTGCAACATCAAAAAACTGTAATGATATGGATTAGCTGCATCAGGCGCATGATGAATGCGCTCCAGCTCTTGCCATTGTGCATGATTAATCTCAGGAAACCACGCATCACCATTGAAGTCTTCATCAATTAGCGTCAGATACAACCGGTCGGCGCGTGGTAGTAGTTGCTGATAAAGCGCCGCGCCACCGATTACCATGATCTCTTCGTGGCCTGCTGCTGCAGTCAGCGCAGCATCAATCGAATCTACCACGCTGCAACCCGGCACTTGATAATGACGATCACTGCTAATAATAATATTGATGCGGTCTGGCAAGGGCCTGCCGATAGACGCGTAAGTTTTGCGCCCCATCAACACTGGCTTGCCTAGGGTGATCTGCTTGAAATGTTTCAGATCCGCAGGCAGACGCCACGGGAGAGTATTGTTAATGCCGATGACGCGACCGCGGCCCATGGCACTGATAAGCGAAATGATCACAGGGCGCTGATCATGGCCATCATCATACCGCTACCGGCGCTTTGATGGCAGGATGTGATTGATAACCCATTAATTCAAAGTCACTGTAGGTAAATTCAAAAATAGAGGTTGCACTCGGATTGAGTTTCATCTGCGGCAAGGGATACGGAGTGCGTGACAGTTGCAGATCAGTCTGTTCAAGATGATTACTATAGAGATGGCAATCACCGCCAGTCCAGATAAAATCGCCGGGCTTTAATCCGGTCACTTGCGCTACCATCATGGTTAACAGCGCATAAGACGCTATGTTAAATGGCACG
>JBKJTS010000206.1:0-5883 GCA_046590885.1 Gammaproteobacteria bacterium | reverse complement strand
GAAACCACCAACCGCTGCAAACCGGTTTCGCGCAAAGCGCGTTGACATTTAATTGCCAGCGTATCCACCACCGCCTCCTGGAAAGCATAAGCGATATCAGCGCGCGCGGGCTCATCCTGATGTTGTTTCAAACTAGTAACCGCCTGGGTTTTCAACCCACTGAAACTAAAGTCAAGCCCGGGACGATTGGTCATGGGACGCGGAAAATGAAACCGCTGCGGATTGCCGCTGGCGGCCAGACGTGCCAGCGCCGGCCCACCCGGATAACCCAAGCCCAGCAGCTTGGCGGTTTTGTCAAATGCCTCGCCCGCTGCATCGTCCAGGGATTCACCCAGAATATGATAGCGCCCCACCCCATCCACCCGCACCAGCTGGGTGTGGCCGCCTGATACCAGCAGGGCCACAAACGGAAAAGCCGGCGGATTTTCTTCCAGCAGCGGCGCCAACAAGTGGCCTTCCATATGGTGTATTGCCACTGCCGGCACCCCCCAAGCCCACGCCAGGCTACGCCCAATTGCAGCACCCACCAGCAGAGCGCCCACCAACCCCGGGCCGGCAGTGTACGCCACCCCCTGAATATCTGCCGCGCGCGTATCGGCCTGACTCATTACCTGCCGTAACAGAGGCAGCACCTTGCGCACATGATCGCGCGACGCCAACTCGGGCACCACACCACCGTATTCGGCATGGAGAGCCACCTGGCTATGCAGGACATGCGCCAGCAAGCCGCGCTGCCCATCATAAATGGCAATGCCGGTTTCGTCGCACGAGGTTTCTATGCCAATGACGCGCATATCTTGTTAGTTCCTAAACTATTTTCGAGCCAATTCCGCTATAATTAGCCAATCGAAGATAAATGGCTCTGGCTCACGCCCCAGCCTACCCAACACACATGGCTATTATGATACAGGTAAGCGGCCTCACCAAAATATTCTCTTCCGGCACCAAGGCGCTTGATGAGCTTGATCTCAACGTCAAAAATGGAGAGATTTTCGCTCTGCTAGGCCCCAATGGCGCGGGTAAAACCACTACTATACGCATTCTTTCCACACTGTCGGGATTTGATTCCGGGCAGGTGGTGGTGGCCGGTCATGATGTTGACCGCAGCCCGGAAAAGGTCCGCGAAGCCATCGGCGTTGTGGCGCAGCAAACCGGTATTGATTATTTTTTGACGGGTCGCGAAAATCTTATGCTGCAAGGTCACTTGTATCGCATGAAAAAAGCCGATATTCGGGCACGTGTAAAGGAACTGGCCCACTATTTCGAACTGGATGACAGCCTGGATCGGCTGGTCGCCACCTATTCCGGCGGCATGCGTCGCAAACTGGATATTGCCACAGCTCTTATTCATCGTCCCACGCTGGTATTTCTGGATGAGCCCACACTGGGATTGGACATCAAAAGCCGAAAAAACTTATGGACTTACGTTGAAAAACTAAACCGTGAGTTGGGTCTTACCATTTTGCTTACCACCCACTATCTGGAAGAAGCTGACAAGCTCTCCCAACGGGTTGCCATTATTAATGCGGGCAAAATTCGCATCGTCGGCACCCCTGAAGAGTTAAAAAACGCTATCCACGGTGATGCTGTGGTGCTCAGCTTCGAACAACAAGACCACACTACAGCGTCATTTGCTTACACCATGAAAAATGAACCAGAGATCAAAGATACTCTGTGGCAGGGCAATAAATTGCACCTCTATGTTGCGAACGGCGCGGAAAGCATCCCAAAAATCGCCCTTGTAGCCTCTCAGCAAGGACTAACCATCAAATCGCTGGCACTCTCCCGCCCCACACTGGACGACGTCTTCCTGAAATACACCGGCAGCAGTCTTACCGAAACTAAAGAAGACACGGGCGACGAGTGGTGGAAACAATGGGCTGGTAAAGGCGGTGGCAACTGGAACAAGAAGTGGGCCAGCGAAGCGGATGAAGCAACTGGTGAAGCGGAAACAACTGCACAGGAGACACAACAGCACATGACTACCACTAAAGACAGCGAAAAAGACGCAGGCGCGCAACCGTCAGTAACCCCGGAAACAGACGCCCCCGCCAAAAGCGGCGGTGGATCACCCTGGAGTCCCGCAGAAATGGAAGCATGGTGGAAACAGCAGGGTGGACAACCCCAATGGCCGACTGAAGGTGGAGGCGATACCAACGCCACTAAAGAGCCTGGCAAAAAAGATTAATTTCTCACTGCGCAAACAGCGCAACATCTTTGCCATCTCAATCATAACTTTTGTCATCACGAATGCAGTGAGGGATGACAGAGAATATTAAAAATTTAACCCAGCATTACCCACAAAGGACATAGCGTGTTAGCAGATACCTGGTATCTTTTTGGCAAGTACATGAGAATCACCATTAGAATGCCCTGGTGGTCGTTGTTTACCCTGTTGCAGCCGCTGATCTGGCTGGTGATCTTTGGACAGCTATTCAAGAACATGTCACAGCTACCGGGCTTCCCTACGGGCAGCTATGTCGACTTCTTTGTGCCTGGTGTATTGATAATGACCGTGCTATTTGGCTCGTCCTGGTCAGGCGTTAGCCTGCTGCGTGAAATCACTGCTGGCGCCGTCGATAAAATGCTGGTTGCTCCCGTATCACGCGTGGCGATTGTGTTGAGCCGCGTACTGCATTCTGCGGTGCAGGTGCTGGTGCAGACCTTAATTATCCTCGCTGTGGCGCTGGCGCTCGGCGCTGCCACCAGCGTCAATCCGATGTACATCGCCATGGCGATGCTTATTATTTTCTTGCTGGGGGTAGGATTTGCGGCGTTGTCGAATGGTTTTGCGATTCTGCTTCAGCGCGAAGAACCACTGGTAATGATCGGCAATCTCATGACGCTGCCACTAATGTTTTTTTCTACCGCACTGATGCCAAAAAACTTCATGCCAGAGTGGATAAATTACGTCGCACTGGTGAATCCGATTAACTATGCAGTAGAAGCAGTGCGCGCCGTGTTAGTTGGCACTCCTGATTTTGCCATCTATTCCAAAGGGCTGTTGGTATTAGCGATCTTCGCCGCCGCCACACTGGCATGGGCAGTAAACGCCTTTAATTCTTTAAGGGATTAATTCAGAAGTGACCAGCGCGTGCGCGAGACCTTACTGTCAGCGCGGAGACACGACGCTATCAATAACTCGACGCTACACACTCCGCACACAGTTTCTTCCCATCTTTATCCTGCAATAAATCTGCCTTGGCAAATTCACCACAGATTGTACATGCTTCAGAAATATACTTTGAAAATCGGAGGGGTGCTTTCAATGCTACACCACTCAGCGTAAATAACGTGGCTTCATCTGCTACGAGAATATTCTGCACCTGGGAATCTAACAGCGCAGTAAACGCCACTTTTTGAGTGGAGGACGCTGTTGGCGCTTGTACTGCTTTACGTTGTTCACGTACTTGCACATGATCAAAATGATCCCAGTAATGGCAATAGGCGCGCACCCCCTTACCTGTTTTGGCATTCTGCATTACGAATACCGACTTTCCAGTATTGGTAAAAATAAGATTGCGCTTACCAAATGTGCACCCGGTAATCTTCTGAATGGCGTCCACTGCACAAGTAGGCGCGCCCACATAAGCATATACATCTTTCATATTGCTCATGTCATCGCCCATTTCGCGCATTAGCGCCTTGGACACCCGATAGCCCATGGCAATATCCAGGCAATAACACCCATGAAATTTCACAACTTCATTAAACTCTTTTTGGGCATCCTCAGCTATATTCTCTCCCATCCGCCCTCCGCTACCGACTAAAAAATGTTGCTAGAAGCTCAGCGTCATGCCAACTGTCAACGAGAGTTTTTTATAATCTCCGAGAGATCTACCCACTCCTATCACATCTTCTGTATTTAACTTGAATTGTACGGGTAAGTTAGAATCACTCATCTGGAAGGAGCCACTTGCAAAAGCCCGGATCCTGTCATTCATCTCATAATTCAACCCAAGTGAAATTGAATTAAGAGTATTCATACGATTTTTATTTCCGCCTGTCACAAAAGAATAAAGTGAATCCGGGTAGAGATAATAATTAAAACCAAAGTTGTATACCGCATTACCGGAGAGGCGCGGTGAGAAAGACTGGTCAATCCGCATCATCATGGTAGCGCCACGATATGCATAATCACGCCCCGGAGGATTTTTGTTCTGGCTGTCCGTATAACTAAAATCCACAGTGGAGGAGCGTCCCTTTCCTAATGATTGTGAAAACGACCCACCTGTTGAATAGGTACTAGAGTCGAAAAACGGACTGCCGTGATTTAATACATTTCTATAGGAAAGATTAAGCCGAACAGAGGTACTGGTTTTTTTTATTTCGTCGGGTTGCGCTAACCATTTTAACAATGCGGGCGCCTCAAAACGCCAACCCATATCTGCAAAATATATATCAGTTATGTTGACACGCTGCTCATTAAGCAATCCTGACATATCCGTGCGTGTCATCCCTACTGTGATATTTTTAGCGGCAGGGCCAATCGTGACGAATGGGCCCATGTCCAACCGTAGAAAATCGGACTGGGTATAGTGATAAATAACATAAGCAGGGCTGAACGAAATTCCACTGCGTATATTCCTGGTCACTTTGTAACGGTATGTAAAATTAGTATTCAGGCTTGATATGTACTCGAAAAAAGGTTCGGCGTCACTTAAATTACTGTTGTTATCATAAGTAAGCGAATACCCCATATTATAAGTAAAGCCATTTATCCGCCGCTCCAGTAACGGGATTCTTCTTTCCATGCCACTTACCATCGCAGCTGTACCGCCATTCTGGACTATATAGCGATACTCCTTGATCGCCTCCTCTTCGCGGTTAGACTGCTCATAAAGAAATGCCAATCTAGCGCGTGCGTCAATATTCCCCGGTGTGATCCCGATAATTCTCTTATAAAGCCGCTCCGCTTCGCCCAAGTCTCCTTGCGAAGATTTAATCAACGCCTTATAAAACAGTGCCGACCCATTGTCTGGATTAGCAGCCAACAAATCATCAAAATAAGCTTGTGCAAGATCCAGGTTGCCTTCAGCATAGAGTTTTTTTGCGGCCGCCATTTGCAGCAATGCTACCCTCTTGGCTACTTCATTTAGATCCAGCTCCAGCGATATAGCTTTTCCATATGACTCAATGGCTTCGGCAAACTTTGCTCTGTCATCATAAATGATACCAATATAATGATGAGCTTTTGCAAGTCCAGGATCAATGCGCACCACTTCCTGAAACTCCTGCAGTGCCTCATCGCGGAACCCCTGGCGCGCATATAATAAGCCCAAGTTAAAGTGTGCAATGCCATCATTGGGGTTTGCCTTTATAGCATCCTGGTAACTATCCATTTGATCCGCTATTCTACGCGCCTCAGTTAACTTATCTCCATACGTCGTCTGCATATCCGCCAGTATCGCAACCGCCTGTTTAGCATGGGGTGAATCCTTCCCAAGTGCAATAACCTTTTCCAGCGCTCTGGAACTCTCCACCAGCTTCCCTCTTTCCAGGTAAAGCGCCCCAAGACGCAAATGCACTTCCGGGTTACGTGGATCGAGCGCAATTAATTGCTTGAATGTCGCCTCAGCTTCATCCAGCATTTTTAATTGACGATAAATAGTTCCAATATTAAAAAGCGCGCTGAGATCAGTAGGGTCAAGCTCCAGAACCGCCTGAAACGCTTTCAATGCCTTCTCAAAATCTTTTTTATTCAGAAGGTCAGCGGCCTTGATCACACCCAGTCTAATAGTAGACCTGCGCGCAAAATCGCTCGCAGGCTCCAACATCACCGCTCTTTTATATTGTTCAATCGCCAGCGGTACTCTGGCAGTTCTTTCATGCACTCGCCCCAAATAAAAATAGGGCGTGGCGCTGCCCGGAGAAAGTTGCGCT
>JBKJTS010000067.1:0-12391 GCA_046590885.1 Gammaproteobacteria bacterium | reverse complement strand
TCAGACCACGCGCTTCCAGGATAGCCCCCAGCGAGGCGGAGGCAATGCCCTTACCCAGGGAAGACACAACGCCGCCAGTAACAAATATAAATTTAGTCATGAGTGCCCAAAAAGATAAAGATCCAGAGCGAACTGTGATAAATCAAAGCAAAACCTAGGGAGATTTGGCAAAATCCAGCGGGTATGCTTTGCGCACACCAAGCTGAGTATAAAGCCAGATTTAAACATGTAGACGGGGAGATAGATTACCAGAAAGCGGGGCTTTACTCAAATCAACTTGTCGAATGACACATCAGCCTGAACAAGGGGGTATTTCCAACTTCAACCAGGATTTTCCGTTAGAACCTGTTTGGAATCTCGATCAAGGGATGCAGCTAGAATAAGGTCCTAGGCCAGGCGGAAACAGCCGAAAAAGTGGGGTGGACCCGAAGTACATGAGCATCTTGAGCTTGTGTCCAACGCCGTGTGCGCCATTCAGCGAAATTCTAAACAGGTTCTTAGCTCTTGAGCAGATTTGGCGCCTTGTGCGGCCCCAGTAGAACGCTACTGGAAAATCCGGGGAATGCCGGGTGTACTGCTTACGGTGGGCATAATAATCATTCTGGCTTGTCTGGGGGTAGTAGCCTAGCTCTTCAGGCTGTCAAAATTATTAGGTCTTACACAATGCACGTCGACATTTATAGAAATATCAAGATTCAAGACGCGAGTCCGTGCCTTTTCTATCCACAATTAAATAAAATTCATCATCACGGATCAATAGGTTCTTTCCATGTAATTGCAAGAGGTTGGTCGTAAAGAAATAGGCGCCGCCCGTTTGTCCGCGCCGCTAGTATTAGCGTCACGCATATCGCCAAAGTTCTCTATGAAATCACCAACCGCTCTTCCGACTGGGCCCACAGGACTAGACGAAGAGGGTATTGTATTGTATTCTGCCCCGCCCCCCTCCACACCCGGCGGCATGCCACCAAATCCCATCAAGCCAAGTGGATCGATATAACTCAGCGGATTGTTACCAACATAGCCATTATAGATTTGAACATCTTCGCGTTACGAGTATCTTTTTATCCAAGTCTTCATTTCTTTGTTAAGGCGAACATCTTCCCAGCCCACATACTTTTTTCCGAGATGATCAACCGCAACCCATACGCGCGTGTATTTAGACAGCATAACCTCTCGGTTACTGACAATATTTAGCTTCTCGGTGCTTGCAAGTCGCTTGACGTATTCGTCAACTTCCTGTGGCCAAAACTTCGTCCCCACTAATCTGTTATTGAAGAACTCGACTATCATCTCCCCTGAGAAACCAAGATGGGAGTAATTTTTGATTGTTACCGTGTCAATAATAAATGGCGGCCTTTTGTCCTCCAGTCCAGGGCGGGGTCCGCGTTTAAGCTCCCAGGCAAGTGAGTTTTTTCTGAGGTGATTTTCCAGATACTCAATGCCCCAATAACTTTCGATTCCACCAAGTAGTGTCGTGCGATCCTTGACGATATCAGCAAATGTGATAGAACGGCCATAGTCGGACCAGAAGAACAATCCTACAAACGCTGCGGCCACAATGATCGCACCAATGCTAAAAAAAACTTTAATCGACCGGCCGATTTTAATCAATTTTACTTCCAATATCCTTTGGTTGAACCGCCTTCGTACAACTTAGTTAAATTGGCAGCTAAACATTTATTCGCACAGTCCTGTGTGCTGGTAGCAGTCTTGCCGCATGCACGACCTTTGGCATTGTTGTTCTCATCCATGGCGCGTTCACCGCGTTCCTGATTGTGCGTATAGTCTCCCCGCTTTTCATTCAACCAGCCCAGCATGGAAGCTTCTGCAGCGCTGTTCTCTCTCGATACCATGCAACTTGCGAGACAGTGCCTGTAGGCATCTCCCGATCCGTTATGCAAACTACTCCGAGGGAATTTCGTCTGCGCGTCGCGCGCGGCCTCGTCGGAAATATTTCCTGGCCAGCGCCATAGTCCATACGAATCCGTAAAGCTAATCGGGTTGCCATTCACATAGGTAAACAGATTCATCCCACCTTCGAGTCCTATTGGATCACTCTGAATATATCTTCCGGTGCGGGGGTTGTAATCCCTGAAGTAGTTATAATGCAGCCCCGTCTCCTTGTCAAAGTACTGCCCCGGAAAACGCAGGTTGTAGGTGAATTTTTTGCGGTCCCCGTCAGGGTCTTCGTTTGCCAGGGTCGTGCCAAACGAGTCGCTGTCCCAGCGCCAGATGACTTTGTTGGTATTGTCGGTGATCACGCGCGGGGTGTCGAGGTGGTCGGCGTGGATAAAGTACGTGGCGGTGGGAGTGAGCACGGCCACGGGGGTGTCGCCCAGATACACGGTTTCCTGGATCACTACGCCAGTGCTGGTGTAATCACCGAGCAGGTGGCCTTGTACGTCGGCCGCTCCCGGCATCCTGCCTCCCACGGCACTAGCACGTCCTTGTGCGTCGTACACATAGCGGTTAGTGCCGGTGCTAACGCCAGTGCCCGTCTTGCGGATGCGCTGGCCCAGGCCGTTGAGGACAAAGGTATTGTTGCTGCGCGTGCCGTAGACGACTTTGGCGAGGCGCCCACGTGCATCATAAGTATAAGCATGGGTGCCGTCGCCGATCAGGTTGCCTGCGACGTCATAGGAGTAGCTTTTGTTGACCGGGCCACTCTGGCTATTGAGGCGGTTGCTGGTGATCGAGAGGTTGTAGGCCGTGGCGATGCTACCTTGGGTGAGCTGGGTTCGGTTGCCATTGGCGTCGTACTGGTAGTTGCTGACCAGGCCGGTGGAATCGACGTGCTGGGTGAGGCGGTCGACGGCATCATAGCCATAGCTTTGCACGCCCATGATCTGCGTTTGCTGGACGATGCGCCCGGCGCTGTCGTAGCTGATGGAGAGTGGGGCATTGCCCTGAGGGTGGCTGATGAGGCGGCCGTCCAAATTAAAGGTGCGGGTGTGTGGGGTGCCGTTGCTCCAGGTCCATGCTTTCACTGCGCCATAGGGCTGGTAGCGAATGGTGTTAAGCAGGGGTTGGCCATTGAGGCTGAGGTGGGCGAGGTTGCCGGCGAGGTCGTAACCGTAGCTGATCACTTTGCCCGAGGGGTAGGTGAGTTGCGCCACGCGTCCGCTGGCGTCGTATCCATAACGCAGTACCTGAATGAGGGTGCCGGTGGTTTGGGTTTGGGTGATGACCCGCCCTTGCGGGTCGTAGGTCCACTGGGTGATATCCGCCGAGTCAGTCATTTTGATCAGACGCCCCAGCGCATTAATACCCGCATCGTATTGATAAGTGACGCTGGTCGCGTCGGCAAACAGGGTCTTGATAAGGCGGTTCAAGGCATCATAGGTATAGGTGGTCTTTTTGCCACGAGCGTCGGTGCGGGTGAGTATATTGCCTGCCGCGTCATGGGTATTGGTACTGGGGCCGGCATCCAGGCTTAAGGTCTGAGTGAGGTTGTCGAGGCCGTCATAACTGTAGGCGGTGCCGATAGTACGCGGATCCATGACCTGGGTGAGGCGGTCGTTGGCGTCGTAGGTGTATTTTGCGATGCCGTTGGCAGGGTCAGTGACTTGTACCAGACGGTTAAGAGCGTCATAGGCCTGAGCGGTGGTGCGCGCCAGGGGATCGGTGCGGCTGAGCAGGTTGCCGTTGGCGTCATATTGATACGAGGTGATCTGGTTTTGCGCGCCTATGTCCTGGGCAAGGTGGTTTAAGCTGTCAAACACGCGGCGGCGCTGCTGGGTGAGGGTGTTGCTGGGGTCGAGGATGTCTTCCTTGATGCGGTTGCCCAGCGCGTCGAGAGTGTAGCTGATTTTATTGCCCAGCGCATCGGCGAGGGCGATGAGGCGGTGGGCGGCATCGTAGCTGTAATCCATGAAGCTGCTGTCGGGCAGTATGATACGGGTGAGCTGGCCGACGCCGTCATACTGGAACTGGGTGAGTTCGTTGCCGACGAAACGGGTGATGAGGCGACCACGTGCATCATAGCGCAGTTGAGTTATCAGACCGTTAGGGTCTTGTATGGTTAGGGGGCGGCCGTGGGCGTCGTGGGCGGTGAGGCGGGTGATGTGGCCGAGGGCGTTAGAGACCGTCGCCAGATTACCTTGGGTGTCATAGGTGTAGGTGCTGACATCGGCAACATCGGTGCGCGGACCGTTGACACTGGTGACCAAGCCTAAGGGGTTATAAGTGTAACTCCAGGTGCGGTTAAGGGTACCGGCAGTGATGGTCTTTTGCGTGACGTTGCCCTGGGCATCATAGGTGAGGCTGGTGACGCGGTTGGGTTCGTAGATCTGGGTGGGCAACCGGAAGGTGGGATGCCAGGCAGTGGTGAGGGTGCGCGCCAGGGGAGTACCAGCGGCTTCGGTGCGACTGGTTTCCAGGTTACGGGTGAGGTCGTAGACGTAGGTGGTGACACTGCCGTTGAAGTCAGTCTTGGAAGCCGGGTTGCCATTGGCGTCATATGTGGTGGCAGCATTACCCCCGCCGCAACTGGCGCAGGGTTGGGTGACACCGGCACTTTTGACTACACCCAGAATAGTCTGGAAACCGTAGGTGCGGGCCGTGCCGAGGGCGTCGGTGACGGTGGTGGTGCCGTCCACATTGTAAACCAGGCTGACCTTTTCTACGCCACCGGCATTTTCGCTGGAAATGCCACGGCCTTGTCCATCATAAGTGTAAGTGGCGAAACGACTGCCATTTTCGTCGAGGATGCCGGTGAGGGCATGGGGCAAGGCGATGTTTTCATAGAGATATGTATGAACTTTACCATCAGGGTAGGAGGTTGAGGTCAAGTTGTTTTTGGCGTCGTATCCGTAACCATAGAGACCGCCATTGGGATCCGTCAGTGTTTGGAGGCGATTTTGCGCATCGTAGGTCAAGGTCAACGTCCGGCCAAAGGGGTCAACCACCTGAGAGAGACGGTTTTGGATGTCATAAGCCAGCGTCTGAGTCAGTCCGGCGCGGGTAGTGATAGAGAGCAGTGTGCCAGAGTCGTTGTATTTTTCCGTTTCGTCCTCACTATTGAGATGTTCCCAGCCGATGGGTAGCCCATTGGCATTCACCAGACGGCTCAGCTTACCCGTGACATCCGCATCACTTTTCCAGAGGCCATTTTGCAAAGCATACATATACGCTTTGCCATCGGGTCGCGTAAGGGTGGCTGAAGATGCCGTTCCATTGGATGTCAAAGTTACAGAGCGCTGAAAATTATGCCGCCAATGTGCTGTCATAGTCGCGGCCGATTTGATATCGACCAGCCCAGCCATCACGGACGCAAATGTGGTTATACCTGACGGGCCGGGCGGCGCATCGGGGGTCTGAGCGGTTCTTTTAGAGCGATATAAAAGGCGACTTGTCTTTTGATTATAAACGCGCCTAAACATAAGGCCTGCGGGACTCGAATAATCGGTTTCAATTTGATATTTATTGCCGGTTTTTGAATTGATGGGGTTAGGGGTGTCCACCCCGCACAGGGGGCCAAGGTTTTTCATTGGATCAATGATCTGCACGCCTAACGACTGGCACATCAACTCCCGCGTGGGACCCACAGCAATATCGTCAGGACAAAAATAGTAACGTAGCGCAGGGAGCGTAGTCTCACCAAAACGGTGCGCGATTACATATTGTTCCGTAGCATAGTTAATGGAAGCACACGTCGCTTCGGGGAATCCGTTCTCACGCCAGTTCTGCGCTAATGACTCACATACGCTCGCAACGCTTGATAAAAAGCTCGCTGTTCCATTCGGGTTGCCATAGACAAACTCCGCAGGAAAAAGATCGGGCACCGCCCAGGCTGGGGCCGCTGTTATCGCGGCAAAAAAAGCAGCCTTCCGTACCAGGGAGCGTGCAGTTAAAATGCCTGCCGTTAATGAGATCCCTGAGCGATCTAAGACTAAAGATCCCACTTGCAAAATAAACCCAGCTACGTTACCAAAAATACGCATCGCATTCTTCTCCCAGTAAATTTTTATAAATTTGTGCAAGGCAAGAAGAAGATGATCGAAAGGGGTGTTCAAACTGATTAGTCCACGCAGGATAATGTTTACAGTCTGTACAGACAGTACGCACTGGTTAAAGAGTTGTCAAGGGGGCTGAGCACTAAATGTTGCCAAAATGGCGGGGAATAACAGGATGATGAAATAAAGCAGCGTCTGCTACCATAAAGACAGGGGGGAAATTGGCGGAGAGGGTGGGATTCGAACCCACGTGGGGTTTTCACCCCCATCCGATTTCGAGTCGGCGCCGTTATGACCGCTTCGGTACCTCTCCAGGTTAGATCCTGTTATTCATCACGCGCGGCTTTGCGCCGCGCACTGAAGAAGCGGCTAAGTATATCACCACATGGCGCCGCAAGTAGCCCCCTTTCACAGATTACCCGGTGATTCAACTGATCACCGGGTAAAACAGTGAAGACACTGCCTGCCGCACCGCCTTTCGGGTCTGGCGCGCCGAATACCAGCCGGGCGACACGTGCGTGAATGATGGCGCCGGCGCACATGGCACAGGGCTCCAGCGTAACATACAAGGTGGTGTCGCCTAATCGGTAGTTTCGCGATTGCGCAGCGCCCGCCCGCAACGCCATGATTTCAGCATGTGCGGTGGGGTCATGGCTGGCGATAGGCCGATTCCAGCCTTCGGCAATCATCTGGCCGTTTTTGACCAGCACCGCACCCACCGGTACTTCACCTTCATCAGCAGCGCGTTGCGCCAACATCAGGGCGTGCTGCATCCACTTTAAATCGGTTTCGCCTTGGGGGGGTTGAGATTCAGGTTCCATTTTAGCTAAAGATTTCTCGCTGCGTTTCGATGTGCATGGATGCACAAGTGCTGTGAGGGCATGGATGCGCAGGAGCGGCGAAATGACAACGCAACAGGGGTACTCATCTTTCGCTATACCCGCTGCGCAGGACGAAAGGGGTGGAAAATCGTCACTCCCACTCAATAGTCGCAGGTGGCTTGCCTGAGATGTCGTAAGTGATGCGTGAAATGCCCGGCACTTCGTTAATGATGCGGTTTGAAATGGTGCCTAATACATCATAAGGCAAATGCGACCAATGGGCCGTCATGAAATCAACCGTTTCCACGGCACGCAGCGCGATCACATAATCATAACGCCGGCCGTCACCCATCACACCTACTGATTTCACCGGCAAAAACACCGCAAATGCCTGACTTACCTTGTCGTATAAATTATTTTTGCGCAGCTCTTCAATAAAAATTGCATCGGCACGACGCAATATATCAGCGTATTCCTTTTTTACTTCACCAAGAATGCGCACACCCAAGCCCGGCCCAGGGAATGGATGGCGATACACCATGTCAGATGGCAATCCCAGCTCCGTCCCCAGCTTGCGCACTTCATCTTTAAACAATTCGCGTAGTGGTTCAAGCAATTTCAGGCGCATATTCGCCGGTAAGCCGCCCACGTTGTGATGGGTTTTGATAACATGCGCCTTGCCGTTTTTAGAACCTGCGGACTCAATCACATCGGGGTATATCGTACCCTGCGCCAGCCACTTTACATTGGTGAGTTTGGCAGCTTCTTCTTCGAAGATTTCAACAAACAAGTTGCCGATGATTTTGCGTTTTTTTTCTGGATCAGCTACGCTACTTAACGCATCCATAAAACGCTGCTGGGCATTCACCCGCAACACGCGCACTCCCATGTGCTGCGCGAAGGTCGCCATCACCTGATCACCTTCATTCAGGCGCAACAGGCCGTTGTCGACAAATACACAGGTGAGCTGTTTACCAATAGCCTTGTGCAGCAGCGCAGCCACCACTGATGAATCTACACCGCCGGACAGCGCCAGCAGCACATCATCATCACCCACTTTTTCGCGGAGCTGACGAATGCTTTCGTCCATCACATTAGTCATATTCCAGAGTGCTGCACAACCACAGATATCATGCACAAAACGCTGCAGAATACGTGCGCCCTGATGGGTATGCGTGACTTCAGGATGAAATTGCAAGCCATAAAAACCGCGCGCTTCATCTGCCATGCCGGCGACCGGCGCAGCTGGGGTGCTAGAAATGATTTTAAAATCTTCGGGCAGTTGTGTAACGTGATCGCCATGGCTCATCCACACATCGAGGATGCCATAACCTTCTAATGTGGAGTGATCTTCAATGTCGCGCAATAATTGTGAGTGCCCACGAGCGCGCACTTGCGCGTAACCAAATTCACGGTGCGCCGAAGACACAACAGCACCGCCTAATTGCACCGCCATGGTTTGCATGCCGTAGCAGATCCCCAGCACTGGCACCCCCAAGTCAAACACGGCCTGAGGTGCACGCGGCGTAGACGCCAGAGTCACAGATTCAGGGCCACCCGAAAGAATAATACCGCGCGGATTAAACGCACGTAGCGCGGCATCTGTCATATCGTATGGATGCAACTCGCAATACACACCCGCTTCACGCACACGGCGCGCGATAAGCTGGGTGTATTGGGAGCCAAAATCAAGAATCAGAATGCGGTGATCGTGAATATTAGTCAATGTATCGCTCAATTTAACTCAAATAATCCCACGCTGTGCAAGAGTGAAGCTCTCTCCCGACAACTTCTCTTGGTGGTTCTTACGCATCCTGCGCTCATCGCACTTGGGCAGCCGCCGTCAGGGATGCACAAGTGCCGCCAGAGGCAGGATGCCGAAAGTAGCCTGCCCGGCGCGTTGCTCTACCTTGCATCCATGCAGTCATCACTGTGGTAGAGATGACAAGAAGAAGATTTAATCTCCCGTGTCATTCCATACGGTAATTAGGTGCTTCGCGCGTAATCGTTACATCATGCACATGGCTTTCGCGCATGCCAGCATTGGTAACACGCACAAACTTTGGCTTGGTGCGCATTTCTTCAATGTCCGCGCAGCCAGTGTAACCCATGCTGGCGCGCACACCGCCCATCAATTGATGCACAATCGCCACCAGACTGCCTTTATAAGGCACGCGCCCTTCGATGCCTTCCGGCACCAATTTTTCTGCCTCGGCGGTCATCTCCTGAAAATAGCGGTCACTGGAACCTTGCTGCATGGCACCAATGGAACCCATGCCACGGTATGACTTATACGAGCGACCCTGAAACAGTTCAACATCACCCGGCGACTCTTCGGTGCCCGCAAACATGCTGCCGATCATCACAGAAGAGGCACCGGCGGCAATCGCCTTGGCGAGATCACCTGAATAACGGATGCCACCATCCGCAATCACCGGCACACCCGTGCCCGCCAGCGCATTGGCGACATTGGATATGGCGGTAATTTGCGGCACACCAACGCCGGTAACAATACGCGTAGTGCAAATAGAGCCGGGGCCAATACCCACCTTAACAGCATCTGCACCGGCTTCCACTAACGCCAGCGCGGCGGCGGCGGTGGCGATATTGCCACCGATCAATTGCATATCGGGGAAGTTACGCTTTACCCAACGCACGCGATCCAACACCCCTTGCGAATGGCCATGGGCGGTATCGACCACCAGCACGTCGACACCTGCAGCAACCAGGGCTGCAATGCGCTCGTCGGTGCCTTCACCGGTGCCCACTGCCGCGCCCACGCGCAGCCGTGCCAGATGATCTTTGCAGGCGTTGGGTTTTTCTTTGGCCTTTTGGATGTCTTTAACAGTGATCAAGCCACGCAATTGAAATCTGTCATTCACCACCAGGATTTTTTCAATACGATGCTTGTGCAGCAAGGCAACGACTTCATCGCGCCCCGCCCCCTCGCGCACCGTGACCAGCCGCTCTTTGGGCGTCATGATGCTCGATACCGGATTGTCGTAGCTGGTTTCAAAGCGCAGGTCGCGATTGGTGACAATCCCCACCAGATCCTCGCCATCCACCACCGGTACACCGGAGATATTGTGCGCACGCGTCAAGGCGCGCACCTCACGAATGCTGGTGCGTGGTGATACCATGATCGGGTCTTTAATAACCCCGCTCTCGAACTTCTTGACAATGCGCACCTGCTCGGCCTGCTCATCAATGGTCATATTCTTATGAATGATGCCAATGCCGCCTTCCTGCGCCACGGTGATCGCCAGGCGGGCTTCGGTTACGGTATCCATCGCGGCTGAAACCAGCGGGATATTCAGCGCGATTTCGCGCGTCAGCCAACTTCCAAGACTTACCTGCTTGGGCAGCACCGTAGAATGATCCGGCACCAGCAATACATCATCAAATGTCAGGGCTTCCTGTAAGACTCGCATGAGAGACTTCCCCAGTGAAAAATCTGTTGATTATAAGTTTTATTTGTCACCAGGTAAACCTGCCAAGCTAACTCGGAAATGAGACTCTTCTCACTGTAAACAGAAAAATCATTAAAATAAAATTAATATATACACAAGACTTAAATTATAGGACACAAGCTCATACCCCGCTATTATTATGTAGTTTATTGTTTTTTAACAAAATTGTATAAATCCCATCCTGCAAGCTGTTTTTTTAATCCGCTGCAGCGCAATGATAGCGCACGTCATTCCGATTACTGCATGAATTTAGTGCGCGAAAAGGACTAGCGTCGCACTTTACGAAACAGGTCAAAAGGTTAAACTACAATACAATCAATTATATATAATATAAAATTATACTATGGCATAGGATCTGCATTAGCTCAGGTAACAGGCAAGTTCTTCATTACGCGACATAGTAATATCACCGTAATGACCCAAGCCTGTCACATTGCCCATGTAAATTGTCTCTTGCGGCTACTCACACACTCTTCATAGCTGCACATGACGTGGGACACATTTTAAACAGGAGTACTGAGCATGAGCTATTTCGATATCACTGAAAATATCAGCACTACAGACAAAATACTGAGAATATTTACAGGTACGTTATTATTACTGGCGGCTCTCACCGACGTCATACCTGATATTCACCCCAGTGTTTTTCCAATTATTGCAGCCTACCTTGTGCTAACGGCGATTATGAAATGGGATCCGGCAGGCTATGTTATTGAAGTGGTATTGCGCATATTCGGTCACTCCGACGCCCCTGCCCCCGCATTAACATACAAACCAATCTTACGTACGTCGCTGAAGAGGGACTTGAATATCAGCAGTTAACCAGTTTGCAGGAGCGGAAATACCTCCCTCGCTTCTTCGTGATGCGATACCCTCCCACCCTCTCTCAGGTACGAGAAGGCGAGCGCCACTCCTGCTTTTTTATTAACCCTTGCTTACGGCATTAGGCTTACCACGCAAGCTGCGGTATGATCAGGGCATGCAAAGCATTATGCCCTATAATCAAGCCTCCTCCCAAGCAGACTATGTTGCACATGAAATTTACAGTGTTTCGGAACTTAATCGTGCAGCACGTTCGCTTCTGGAAGGCAATTTCCCTTTAATCTGGATTGAAGGCGAAATCTCCAATCTCGCCAAACCGTCTTCAGGTCATGTATATTTCACTCTCAAAGATGAAGTCGCTTCAGTACGTTGCGCGATGTTTCGTCAACGCAATCGCCTCCTCAGCTTTACCCCAGAAAATGGCACGCATGTATTAATCCGTGCTCAGGTTAGTTTGTATGAAGGGCGTGGCGAATTTCAGTTGATCGCTGAACATATGGAAGCTGCCGGCGATGGCGCGTTGCGCCGCGCCTTTGAGGTGCTGAAACAACGTCTGGCGGCAGAAGGTCTGTTTGATGCTGCGTACAAAAAAATCTTGCCCACGCTACCACGGTGTATTGGTGTAGTCACTTCACCTACGGGTGCTGCCATTCATGACATTCTCAGCATTTTACAGCGACGCTTTCCCGCGCTGCCGATAATTATTTATCCGACACAAGTACAGGGTAATGCCGCCCCCACGCAAATTGTACGGGCTATTCATCTGGCATCGCAACGCAACGAATGCGATGTATTAATCGTGGCACGGGGTGGCGGTTCACTGGAAGATTTATGGGCATTTAATGATGAAGCAGTGGCACGCGCCATTTATGCCTGCGCAATACCCGTAGTCTCCGGCATCGGTCATGAAGTTGATCTCACCATTGCGGATTTTGTGGCAGACCAACGTGCTGCCACACCATCTGCAGCGGCCGAATTGATAAGCCCGGATCAAACAGAATGGCTGCAAAAATTTGTACGTCAGCGTAGCCGTCTTGTAACACTCATGCAAGATCGTGTTACGGCCAAACAGCATCTGCTGCGCTGGCTGACACAACGCTTGCGACAGCAGCATCCTGGCCAGCGTTTACGCAGCCAGGCGCAACGCCTTGATGAACTGGAGCAGCGTCTACATCATGCCCAGCGTGTTTTGACACGACATAAGCAGTCCATACTTGCTGAACTTTCATCGCGCTTGTATCGCCATATTCCCTCACATCGCCTGGATCAACTGCGTATAAAGCAGCAAAATCTTGCGCAACGCATGCACCAGGCATTGCGCCTG
>JBKJTS010000008.1:0-2567 GCA_046590885.1 Gammaproteobacteria bacterium | reverse complement strand
TTGCGGGCTACTATTAATCAAAGTAATCACAAATTTAAAGAGGCTTTGGCAGATCTATCGCTCGTTTTGCAACGAGAACCAAACAATGCGCAGGCATGGCTTACGCGCTCCTCTATTTTCCGGGTACAAGGAAACTATGATAAGGCTAACAGTGATTGTCTCAAGCTGGCGCGACTTGCAACGGAAATCGTTTTTACTAGTTGCGTCAGTGGTGTGGGGGCGCAGAATGGAAATTTATTAAAGAGTTATGATGTATTGTTGAGAGTTTTTAAAAAATCGGTAGTGACTGGAATTTCACCTGGCGAAAAATTATGGGTATTAACTGATCTTGCTGAGATGGCAGCACGGGCAGGCCGAATACCGACAGCTGAACTCCATTTTCAAGAAGCTTTGAAGCTGAATATCAATGATAGCTATCTGTTAGGGGCCTATAGTGATTTCTTGCTGGATCAAGGGCGGGCTGGCGAAGTTATTTCTTTATTGAAGGACAAAATACGTGCCGATGGATTGTTGTTGCGTCTGGCTTTAGCAGAGCAGCAGCTTAAATTGCCCAGCCTGCCCTTACATGTGGAGGCGCTGCGCGCGCGGTTTGGAGCAAGTCGATTGCGGGGTGATACAGTACATCGGCGTGAAGAGGCACGATTTACCTTAATGTTGTTAAAAGCTCCCCAGCGAGCCCTTAAACTGGCGCAGGAAAATTGGATGGTGCAGCGGGAACCATGGGACGCTCGTATCGTTCTTGAATCAGCAATTCAGGCGCGTCGCTCTGATGAGGCCCGTTCTGTGCTGACCTGGCTTGCGGAAAATCATTTAGAAGATATTCAAATTGCACATCATGTCCAGCTATTAAACGGTACTAAACTCTGATGCGGCGGTTAATGTTGTTGGTCGCGTTGTTATTTTCTAATGTGGTGTATGCCCACAAGCCCAGTGATAGCTATCTCATCCTGGATATTCAGAAGACAGTAATTGAAGGGCAGTGGGATATTGCCGTGCGTGATCTGGAGTATGCTATTGGCCTGGATGAAAATGGCGACGGCGCGATCACCTGGGGGGAGCTGCGTGAACATCATGTTGATGTCGCAGCTTATGCACTTGCGCGACTCAGATTGTATGCAGATGGGGTATCCTGCCCAACTCGAATCAAACAGCATCTAGTGAATAATCACAGCGATGGTGCTTATGCTGTAGTCCGTTTCGTGGCAGATTGTGCAACCCAGCCCCGCACCCTGGCAATCGACTATAATTTATTTTTTGATATTGATCCTCAGCACCGGGGATTGATGCGACTTAATTTTCCTAATGCAGATACCCCGGTTACGCAAAGCGCAATATTCAGCCCAGAGCAGTCTAATCAAAAATTTAATTTGAATAGCACGGACCTACTTCGCCAGTTTATTGATTATGCAAAAATGGGAATATGGCATATCAGCATTGGCTTTGATCATATTTTATTTCTGTTGGCATTATTACTGCCCTCGGTACTGCGCCGTGAGGATGGACAATGGCATGCGGTCACCCATCTCCGTACTGCCTTATGGGATGTATTCAAAATCGTTACCGCCTTTACATTTGCCCATTCCATTACCCTCAGCCTGGCTACACTGCAGATAATCTTCCTGCCTACACGCTGGGTGGAGTCAGCTATCGCTATTTCCATTGTTTTGGCGGCACTGAATAATATCTATCCGTTGTTCCAGCGGCAGCGATGGATTGTCGCTTTTATTTTTGGTCTAATCCACGGCATGGGTTTCGCCAGTGCATTGCTGGATCTTGGCTTGGAGAACAGCTCACTGTGGTTGGCCTTGGTGGCGTTTAATGTAGGCGTGGAAACAGGTCAGATGGCTATTGTGATCGTGTTTGTACCACTTGCGTACTGGTTATGCCGTTCGGTTTTTTACCAACGTCTGGTGCTGGGCTTGGGTTCGCTGCTGATTGCGGCGATGGGGTTTATGTGGTTTCTCGAAAGAGCGTTCAACATGCAACTGTTTGTGTAGGGTGTCAGAATTAATGAATAATCGTGATACGCTATTTTCTCTCGTGCCATTTCCCCACCTCTTGGTGACATTCCTCATGCTAATGGCCATGCCGGTCCATGCACAATCGTATGACGCCCCCTGGTGGTTGCCTGGGGGGCATCTACAAACCATTTATTCTGCGTTATTTACGGCTGTTCCTCAGGTGAGTTATAACCGTGAGCGTTGGGAGACGCCCGATGGTGACTTTATTGATGTTGATTGGCTGGCTCCCGACAAAGCCAACATTAGCGGGGCTGATAGTCCAGTGGTGGTATTTTTTCATGGGCTCGAAGGTAATTCCGATAGACATTATATACGCAGTCTTATGTATAAATTACAGCGCAAAGGCTGGCGAGGCGTAGCAGTAAATTTTCGGGGGTGCAGTGGTGAGCCAAATCGTTTGCCGCGGGCCTATTTCGCGGGCGACAGTGCCGAGATAGATTGGATTCTGCGCCGGTTGCGCGCGCAATATCCGACTATACCTTTATTTGCAACCGGTGTTTCATTGGGCGGTAACGCTTTATTAAAATGGGTGGGCGAGCAAGGGAT
>JBKJTS010000236.1:0-11787 GCA_046590885.1 Gammaproteobacteria bacterium | reverse complement strand
GCCGAACTGCAATTGCAGCGCACCGCCTACCCCTACTCCCAAATAAACATTATTGATAGACTTCTCGTTTAAAGATTTATGTTCAAAGCCACCATTTAGTACCACCAGCGCAGCATTAGCACTCACTGCAAACCCATTACCGTATTGCTCAGAACTGGCATAACTAACAGTGCCCACATAACCATACCATGGTTCGAAGTCCATGGTTACAAAGCCATATGCTGGTTTAACACCTAACAACAAACCAACCATAGACAATATAAATAAATGTTTTTTCATAGGTGAGTTTCAACACTATTTACCATTAAAGGCCGCGGGGGGCATCACGTATGCAAGAAAATACTATTTCATAGCCTCTATACATAATACTGATAATGCACTTGGGAAGACACCTAATGCAAGCACCGCCAGACCATTCGCACTCAATACAATGCGCATGTCGAAGGCTGGTTTGATGGGGGAGGTGTCCTCGGGTTGGTCAAAATACATCAGTTTTACTATACGCAAATAGTAAAACGCACCGATCACCGAGAAAATTACCGCCACCACTGCCAGCCACACCATATCCGCACGTACCACAGCTTGCAACACCGCCAGCTTTGCCCAGAACCCGGCGGACACCGGGATACCCGCCATCGAAATCATCAGAATCATCATGATAAAGGCAAACCACGGACTGCGCTCATTCAGCCCCTTGAAGTCTTCGAGGCGGTCGGCCTCAAAACCGGCACGGCTGAGCAGCATAATCATACCAAAGCCACCCAGGCCCATCAGCGCATAAATAATGATGTAAAACATCGCCGAGGCATAGCCATTCTCGGTGCCAGAGAGTACACCCAACAATAAAAATCCGACATGGGCAATCGTTGAATACGCCAGCATGCGCTTAAGATTGCTTTGGGCAATAGCGATGACATTACCTACGGCCATCGACAGAATCGCAAGCATCATCAGCATACCCTGCCACTCGACATGCAGCCCACCCAAACCATCCACCAATAAGCGCATCACCATCGCAAAAGCTGCGATCTTGGGTGCGGTACCAATGTAGATCGTGACGCTAGTGGACGCGCCGTGATACACATCCGGCGCCCACATGTGGAATGGCACGGCGCCTAGCTTAAAAGCCAGTCCCACCACTACAAACACTACCGCGAATTCCAGCACCAGATTATGGCCAATATTCTGCGCGACATAAGCGCTGATCTCGCCAATGTCTAGGCTGCCGGTGACGCCATACAGCATCGACATGCCATACAGCAGCATGCCGGAGGCCAACGAACCAAGCACGAAATATTTCATGGCCGCTTCGGTGGCGGCAATCGAATCACGCTGCAAAGCTACCATTGCATACAAGCACAGCGATAACAGTTCCAGGCCAAGATAAAGCGTCAGCAGGCTATGCGCCGACACCATCACCATCATACCCAACACACCAAACAAACCCAGCACAAAATATTCGCCATTAAATAGCTGGCGCACGCGCAGGTAATCACGCGAATAAACAAACACTATCAAAATCGCCAGATAAATAAATGCCTTGAGCACATCGCCCATGGTGTCTCTGACAAAGCTGCCGCCGAAGGTATATTGCGCCTCGCTGGAAGATAAACCCAGCGTCAGCACCATAGCCCCCACCAGCGTGGCTTGGGCCATTAAATAGGTTAGAAATCGATTGCGCTCGCTGACGAAGAGATCGACCAACAACACAATGCAGGCCATGCACAGCACAAAAATCTCTGGCAGAGCTAACGCAAAATTGGGCATCTCAAAATTCATACTTACCATTAACCTTCAATCTCTTCAGGGTTGATTCCCCCAGCTCGCCTGGCCAGAATAAGGGGCATTTAGGCCAGGCGCCTACTTCTGGTGCTGCGTTTATTGTCATCCCGAACAAAGTGAAGGATCATGCAAGATCACTCAAAGCTCTCTCACCTTCGTTCGAGACTCAAGTCAAGGATTCCTCGCCATGATCGGAATGACATGTAAATCGCCCGTAACTTGCTGCAGGGAATTTCTATTTTACAATTTCGAACTAACCGCTTGTTCAAGCAAATGCCCTACAGAGGCGTGCATGACATCAATCAAGGGTGCGGGCCATAAACCCAGCAATAACACCATTACCGCCAACGAACCCAACACCAATGCCTCACGTGGATTCAGGTCTTTTAATTCGGCCACCTGGGCATTGGCCACTTTGCCAAAAATGACGCGCTTCACCATCCATAAGGTGTATGCCGCGCCCAACACCAATGTGGTACTTGCCAACACCGCCACCCAGAAGTTGGCCTTAAAGGTAGCGAGAATCACCATGAACTCACCAACGAAACCAGATGTGCCGGGCAACCCGGCATTTGCCATGGCGAAAAATACCATTAATCCAGAAAATACCGGCATGGTATTTACCACGCCGCCGTAATCGCTGATGTTGCGGCTATGCATGCGGTCATACATCACCCCCACGCACAGGAACAATGCACCGGACACAAAACCATGGGAAATCATCTGCACCAGCGCGCCTTCCACGCCCATGGCCGCACCCGCCACGCTGTTAGTACGATCAAAGATATCGAACACTACGAAAAAACCAAGTGTCACAAAGCCCATGTGCGAAATGGAAGAATAGGCTATGAGCTTTTTCATATCCTCCTGCACCAGTGCAACCATCGCAATATATACCACAGCAATTAGCGACAGCAGGATAATGAGCCAGTCCAGCTCGTGACTGGCATCAGGTACAATCGGTAATATAAAACGCAGAAAACCATAGGCTCCGAGCTTCAACATGATGGCCGCAAGAATTACGGAACCGCCAGTGGGCGCTTCGACGTGAGCATCCGGCAGCCAGGTGTGTACTGGCCACATGGGCACTTTTACCGCAAACGCAATGAGGAAAGCAAAGAACAATACGATCTGTGCATTCATGCTGATACGCAAATCGTGGAAATCAAGGATCGAGAAGCTGTCTGACTGGAAATACAGATACAAAACTGCCACCAGCAACAGTACTGACCCGAGGAAAGTATAAAGGAAGAATTTAATCGCCGCATAAACACGCCGCTGACCACCCCAGATGCCAATGATAAGGAACATCGGCAACAGCATGAATTCCCAGAACACGTAGAATAACACCGCGTCAAGCGCACAAAATACGCCAATCATCAAACCTTCCATGATGAGGAAGGCCGCCATGTACTGGGAAACACGGCGTTGAATAACTTCCCAACTCGCAATGATCACCAGCACAGTGGTAAAACTGGTCAGTAATATCAACGGCATGGAAATTCCGTCAATACCCAGCGAGTAATGGATATTAAAGGTAGGCACCCAGGATGCGGTTTCGGCAAACTGCATCTGGTATGTGCTGCTGTCAAAGCCGGTATACAACGGCAGCGACGCCAGAAAGGTCAGCAACGAAAAAGCCAGTGCCAGCCAGCGTACCAGAACATCATTTTTACCAGCCGCCAACACCACCAGGCCACCGATAATGGGTAGCCAGATGACGAGGCTCAGAAGCGGGAAATCAGAAAACATGAAACGCTATCCTGCTTAATTATTAGTTAGGGAATCTCTGATGTCTCAGAGGTTCCTGCGGTGCAGGGACGCACCGCCATTTTAAAACATGTCAGTGTTTTAAAATGAAGAAAAAAAAACACGTTTTTGCTTTTCGTGCTCTAAGAAGTCACGGATGGACTTATTCAGAGCTTCCTTAAAAGACAAACCAGGTCAGCATCACCAGCAAACCTATAATCATGGCAAAAGCATAATGATACAGAAAACCAGACTGCACACGGCGTATGACGCTGGAAAACTTGCCTATGCTAAAGGCCGTACCATTGACCATCACCCCATCAATCAATTTAATATCCCCAAATCGCCACAAGAAACGCCCCAGGCTGCGGCTGCCTCCCGCAAAAATTGCATCATTAAACTCATCCGCGCCGTATTTACGATCCAGCAGCCGGTAAATACCGGGGAAGCGTTCCTTTATCTCGCCCGCAATCTCAGGGCGTTTCAGATAGACAAACCATGCCACACCCACACCCAGCAACGACAGCCACACCGCCGGCGCCATCAAGCCATGCAAAATGAAATTAAACACGCCGTGGTATTCGGCCGCAAGCACCTCCAATACATCATGCTCTGGCAGCACCTTAATAGCGTGGCCGAAGAAATCGCCAAACTGCAACGGCCCAATCGCAAGTGCGCCGATAATGACAGAAGGTATCGCCAGCAGCACCAGCGGCACAGTCACCACGGGCGGGGACTCATGCAAGTGATGACGGGTATGTTCATCCATGCGTTCCTTGCCATGAAACACCAGAAAAAACATACGGAAGGTATACAATGCGGTGATGAATACGCCGATCAACACCGCCGCATAAGCGAACCCGGCGCCCGGCACTGTCGAGATATGCACCGCCTCGATAATGCTGTCTTTCGAGAAGAACCCGGCAAATCCAGGAAACCCGATCAAGGCCAGCGCACCCATTAAAAATGTCCAGTAAGTAATGGGCAGGTATTTTTTCAAACCACCCATCTTCATCATATTCTGCTCATGATGCATAGCGATAATCACCGAGCCTGCCGCCAGGAACAACAACGCCTTGAAGAACGCATGCGTCATCAAATGAAAGATACCCGTCGCATAGGCTGAAGCACCCAATGCCACTACCATGTAGCCCAATTGCGATAAGGTGGAATATGCAATCACGCGCTTGATGTCATTCTGCACGATACCCAGCAGCCCCATAAAGAGCGCGGTGATAGCACCAATCACAATCACAAAACTCAAGGCGGTTTGGGATAGCTCATAAAGCGGCGACATGCGCGCCACCATATACACACCCGCCGTCACCATAGTCGCCGCGTGAATCAGGGCGGAGATCGGTGTCGGGCCTTCCATGGAATCCGGCAGCCATACATGCAATGGCACCTGCGCCGATTTGCCCATGGCACCCACAAACAGCAGGATACAGATCAGCGTCATCACTGACCACTGCTCATTCGGCACAATTTCAACAGTGAGATTCGCCATGGAGGGCGCCAGGTGAAACACTTCGGCATAATCAAGGGTATTAAAAAACATCAGTACCGCAGCGATGCCCAGGAGAAAACCCAGGTCACCAACGCGATTCACCAGAAACGCTTTGAGGTTAGCGTAAATTGCCGATTCTTTCTGATACCAGAAGCCAATCAGTAAATACGAGACCAGACCTACCGCTTCCCAACCGAAAAACAACTGCATGAAGTTGTTGGCCATGATCAACATCAACATGGAAAAGGTAAACAGTGAGATGTAACTGAAGAACCGCTGGTAGCCAGGGTCATCACGCATATAGCCGATGGTATAGATATGCACCATCAACGATACAAAGGTAACGACCACCATCATGAGTGCGGTCAATTGATCAACCAGAAAGCCCACTTCAAATTTGATGCCGTCGCTTATCAGCCAGGTATAAACCGAGGCATTGTAGGGCGCCACGCCGTCAAAAATTATTTGCTTGAATACCACCACCGACAACAGGCATGACACTGCGACGCCCATAATTGTGACCCAGTGGGTACCGGCACGGCCAATGACCTTGCCAAAAAAACCGGCAAGAATCGCGCCCAACAGTGGTGCCAGGACAATAACAAGGGAAAGTGTATGCATAACGTCAGACGTCCCTTTTATCCCTTCAATGTATCAAGATCTTCAACATTAATGGTGCGCTTGTTGCGGAACAACACCACTAATATTGCCAGACCGATAGCGGCTTCAGCAGCGGCCACGGTCAAGATGAAGAAGACAAAGATCTGTCCGGCGCTGTCGCCAAGATAACGAGAAAAAGCAACAAAGTTCATGTTGACAGCCAGCAGCATGAGCTCTATCGCCATTAACAGAATGATGACATTTTTACGATTAAGAAATATTCCGGCCAGGCTAATGCAAAACAAAATAGCCCCCAGAATTAAAAAATCAGATAACGCAACCATGCAACCCCACCTACTCTAGTTCTACTTAAAAGTTGTTAATCCCGACGGGAAGCTGGTCGATACTGTATTTCCAACAACCGCTCGTCTTGTCATTTCGACCAAAGGGAGAAATCCTTATCTCGAACGAACGTGAGAGATCTTCCAGGATTCCTCGCTGCACTCGGAATGACATTGTTAACTCTGGTTTTCTTTTTTTTCCGATTCCATTTTAATCACACGCACGCGGTCATTACGTTTCACAGCCACCTGCCAGCTTGGATCCTGATATTTGGTGTGTGGCCTTTTACGCATTGTAAGAGCGATGGCAGCTACAATAGCAACCAGCAGAATCACGGCAGCAATCTCAAAAGGATACACATACACGGTATACAGTACGCGGCCCAATTCTTTGGTATTACTGTAGTCCGCCATATGGCGTGCTGGCTCAGCAAAATGTTCCAGACCAAAATATTTTGGGCCTACTGCTATACTCATTTCGGCCACGATTATCAGGGCCACGATAATACCAACCGGCAGATAGCGCATGAACCCTTCACGCAAAACGACAACGTTGATATCCAGCATCATCACCACGAACAGAAACAACACCATCACTGCGCCGACATACACCAGCATCAGCGTAAGAGCCAGGAACTCGGCCTCAAGCAGCAGCCACAATGCCGCGCTGGTAAAGAAAGCCAGTACCAGAAATAGCACCGCGTACACCGGATTGCGTACCGTAATCACTAACACGGATGCGCTCACCAGGAGTGCCGCAAAAACGTAAAAAACGATTTGTTCCATTACTTTAGCAATATCCTGGTAATTTATGAAATATTTGATCCACTGAATATTAAAGCCACTAGAATTTACTCATCGTCGGTCATTTCGACCGCAGGAAGAGACTTCTTTTAACGATACGCGGCATCCTGAGCCCTGTCTGCCGCTATCTGTTTTTCATGGAGATCGCCAATCGCCAATAATTTGTCCTTGGTCATCACTGTCCCTTCACGGCTTTCAAAGTGATATTCGTAAATACGCGTTTCGACTATAGAATCAACCGGACACGATTCTTCACATAATCCGCAATAAATACATTTGAACAAATCAATGTCATAACGGGTGGTTCGGCGCGTGCCATCTTCACGCTGCGCAGATTCAATGGTAATGGCCAGTGCCGGACATACCGCTTCGCAGAGTTTGCATGCAATGCAGCGTTCTTCGCCATTGGGGTAGCGGCGCAACGCATGCAAGCCACGAAAACGGGGTGACTGGGGCGTTTTCTCTTCAGGATACTGAACGGTGATCTTTTTCGCAAAAAAATACTTGCCGGTCAGCTTGAGGCCAATGAACAGCTCCCACAGCATCAGGCTCTTAAAGTAATTAGTCACGGCATTCATAATATGCACCCCACATCAATCAAACCAGGGCCCAACTTCAGCCAATACCAATCCACCCACCACTAACAGCCATACAATCGTGATCGGGATAAATATTTTCCAACCCAGACGCATGATCTGGTCATAGCGATAACGCGGAAAGGTAGCGCGGAACCATAAGAACATGAACAGAAACGCGGCAGTCTTTGCTAATAACCAGACTATGCCCGGAACCCATGCAAAAGCATCTTCCAGCAATGGAATACCCTGGAATGGGGACAGCCACCCCCCCATGAACATCAGCGAAGTGAGCACCGACACCAGAATCATGGCCGCATATTCGGCGAGGAAGAACAGCGCAAACGTCATGCCCGAATATTCAACGTGGAAACCAGCCACAATTTCCGACTCACCTTCGGCTACGTCGAAGGGCGCACGGTTAGTTTCGGCTACGCCTGAAATAAAAAACACCATAAACAGCGGCAACAACGGCAACCAGTACCAATGCAGAAAACTGCCTTGCTGAGCCAGCACAATCTCACTCAAATTCATGCTTCCAGCAGCGATCAAGACCCCCACCAGCGCAAAGCCCATGGCAATTTCATATGACACGACTTGCGCGGCAGAGCGTAGCGCGCCGAGAAAGGCATATTTGGAGTTGGACGCCCAACCGGAAATGATGATGCCATAAACGCCCATGGAGGTCATGGCCAGAATATACAGTAGCCCGGCATCGACATTCGCCAACACCAGGGTTTCATCAAACGGGATTACTGCCCATGCCGCCAGCGCGGGCGCCAGTGCGGCGATGGGGCCCAATATAAACAGGAAACGATTGGCATTGGTAGGAATGATGATTTCCTTGAGGGCAAGCTTCAAACCATCGGCAATCGGCTGCAACAAACCGCCTGGCCCCACGCGATTCGGGCCGATGCGCACCTGTATGAAGCCAATTACTTTGCGCTCCGCCAAGGTAAGATAAGCTACCGACAGCATGATCGGCACAACAATCGCGACTATCTTCAACACTATTCTCAGGAGCTCAGGAAGATCGCTCCAGATGCCCTGCACCACCTCAAACATGAGAAGCTACCCTGCTGCTGGATATAGCGCTAACCACACCAGCACCTGTCAAGTGCGCTTTGCCCTCATGAATACTGGCGTGATTACCCCTGCTACGTACGTTGCTGTGCAACACCTGACGCGCGTTAGTCGCCTCTTCAAAGCAATAGGCACCCAGTTGTCCATCGACGGTTTGCTGCAACGCGTCACAACGACGCACAATCGCATCCACCGCATAGATCGGAGCAGCGGTAATACGAGCATCTGAATCAGCACTCAAGGTCTCCGGGCAACGCCATGGCATCCTGTTGTCAGGCTTGGTGCTATCGAGCCTGACTGCAACCAACGCGCGCACTTCACCGCGCACTTCGTCCGACGACATGTATTCAAAACCAGGTAAATCCAGTAGATTGGCTATCACACGCAAAACTTTCCAAGCGGGGCGCGCCTCCCCCAACGGAGCAACCACCCCCGCGAAGCTCTGCCAACGCCCCTCAGCATTGATCAACGTGCCGGACGTTTCAGTGAAGGGCGCTATCGGCAGTAATACATCAGCATACTGCTGCATGGCATCGGTTTTATAAGCCGTAAGGGATACCACAAAATCAGCATCTGCCAAGGCTTCCATGGCAGCTATGGGATTGGCGCAATCAAACTCAGGCTCAATACCCATCAACAAATAACTTTTCAGATTGGCATCGAGCATGGCGCGCGCGTCCAACCCCTGGTTGGACGACGGCTTGGCGGCGCCCGCACCACGGTGCGGCAATGCACCGGCCAACCAGCCACCAACACTGTTACCCGATTCGGGCAAATAGCCGAGCACGGCATTACTCAACTGTGCGATAACTCCCGCCAGCGCACGCAACGTCGACAAGGCGGGATGCGCTAATGCCTGGTTGCCTAACAGCACTGTTGCACGCGGCGATTGATGCAGCCGCCTGGCTACGTCGGTATGTGCATCAGTGACGGTAATATCCTGCAGCAGGGCATCAAGACCTTGCGGCGCAGATGCGCCAGTAATGCTCAGCAGCGCTTTCACCACCGCCGCGAGGTCATGCTCCATGCCCGCCACACCGGAAGCCAACTGCGCTTTAACCGGAAAGTTAAAGTCATGGCGTTGCGCATTCACAAACATAATACTGGCGGCGCGCAATGCAGCTTTACGCAAACGTAACCCCGCAATGGGCTGCTCTTTGCGCACATTAGAGCCGATCAGCAACGCAGCATCCAGTTTTTCAAGATCGGCGATATTTTGCCCTAACCATGGATAAAGCGGCGCTGCGTCCTGGTCGCTGAAATCCTGTTGACGCAGGCGATGATCAATATTGTCCCCACCCAACGCCCGCACCAGCTTTTGCGCCAGATACATTTCTTCAACGGTCGCCATCGGCGAAACCAGCGTACCTAACTGAGTGGCACCATAACGCTGGAGTATTGGCTTTAAGCCATTCACCATAAATTCAAACGCCGTAGTCCAGTCGACTTCATGCCACTTGCCCTCTTTTTTAATCAGCGGGGAACGCAAGCGATCATCACTGTTGAGACCGTTATAACTGAAACGATCCCGGTCAGAAATCCAGGTTTCATTGATGTCTTCATTTTCACGCGGTAAAAAGCGCATTACCTTATTACCGCGTACATCCACACTAAGATTGGAGCCGATGCAATCATGGGGGGCAATCGTGTCACGTTGCGCCAATTCCCAAACCCGAGCAGTGTAGCGGAACAGTTTGGAGGTCAGCGCGCCCACCGGGCATAAATCAATGACGTTGCCGGACAATTCTGAAGCCATGGCCTTTTCCACATACATGCCAATTTCCATGTGCTCACCGCGGCCTGTCGCACCCAACTCTTTAATACCTGCCACTTCCTGACCAAAGCGCACGCAGCGCGTGCAATGAATGCAACGTGTCATTTCAGTGGAAATTAATGGGCCGATATCTTTGTCTCTTACGACGCGTTTCTTTTCCATGAAGCGCGAATTACTGGCGCCATATCCCAGCGCAAGATCCTGCAAATCACACTCACCACCCTGATCGCAAATAGGGCAATCGAGCGGATGGTTAATCAATAAAAATTCCATCACACCTTTTTGTGCATCCAAAGCGCGCGGCGACTTGGTGTAAACCCGCATACCCTCAGTCACTGGTGTCGCACAGGCCGGTAATGGCTTGGCGGCCTTATCCACTTCTACCAGACACATGCGGCAATTGGCGGCGATAGATAATTTTTTGTGGTAGCAAAAACGCGGAATAGGTATACCTGCGTCATCCGCCGCCTCAATAACCATTGAGCCGTCCTTCGCCTGCACCTGCTTGCCATCAATTTCGATGTTTACCATAGCCGCCTGTCTGCCATTAATCGTTAATTGACCATTCATTGATTGGGTCACGCCAAACCATCATGCCGCGCTAACGCTAAGCGCCTCAAGTGCATGAGTGACTTTGGCTGGCTGCTGCCCCACCATGCACTGACGATGATCAATGTGATACTGAAATTCTTCACGGAAATGTTTGATGAAACTAATCACCGGCATTGCGGCTGCATCCCCAAGAGCGCAAATAGTACGCCCCTGTATTTTGTTAGACACATCAACCAGCATATCCAGATCTTCCTGCTTGCCATGCCCATGCTCGATACGATGTATCACACGTGACAGCCAGCCTGTGCCTTCACGGCACGGGGTGCATTGGCCACATGACTCTTCATAATAAAAATGTGCGATGCGTGCCAGCAACCGCACCATGCAAGTGGTTTCGTCCATTATGATAACAGACCCTGCACCCAACATCGAACCGGCCTTGGCGATGGAATCATAATCCATGGTCACACCCATCATGACATCACCGGGCATCACCGGCACGGATGAACCACCGGGTATCACTGCTTTGAGCTTGCGCCCACCGCTCACGCCTCCCGCCATCTCCAGCAATTTGGAGAACGGTGTGCCCAGCGCCACTTCATAATTACCAGGCTTATTGACATGGCCCGACATGGAAAATATTTTAGTGCCACCATTATTCGGCTTACCCAGCTCCAGAAACCAGCGCCCCCCATTTTTCAGAATCAACGGCACTGACGCCAGGGTTTCAGTGTTGTTAATGGTAGTGGGACGGCCATATAAACCATAACTGGCGGGAAACGGTGGCTTGAAACGTGGCTGGCCTTTCTTGCCTTCCAGAGATTCCAGCAACGCGGTTTCTTCACCACAAATATACGCGCCTGCGCCCAGATGGGAATGCAATTCAAAATCAAAACCTGAGCCCATAATGTTCTGGCCAAGGAAGCCTGCACGACGCGCTTCTTCCAACGCACCCTCGAAACGCTCATACGGTTCCCAGAATTCACCGCGCATGTAGTTATAGCCCACCGTCGCGCCGAT
>JBKJTS010000153.1:0-11143 GCA_046590885.1 Gammaproteobacteria bacterium | reverse complement strand
CAACAACAGGGCGGCTACCCGACGAGGCGTCAGAACCTGAACACTCATACCCCCTCTCCCAGATACTCAAACACTACCACGCGTCCATTAAACATATCAGCCACGTAAATGCGACCGCGCTGATCGCTCCATACACCCGCCGGCAAGGAAAATTGGCCTATGCCCCCACCTGCACCACCCATTGGCAACAAGAACTCACCTTGCGAATTGAATACTAACAAATGATCGTAGTAAGATTCTACTACATAGATATTACCCGCTGCGTCTACCGTGACACCTTTCGGCCGGATTAAATCCCCTAAAAACAGGCCACGCCGCCCAAATACCTGCAACACCTTAGTCTCAAGCCCTGCGGACTGGGCAGCCACAGACCCTATAGCTTGGGTTACAACACCCGGCCTAAGCGCTGCACCTACCCCAGGCGCAGGCGCCGGGCTTGTAATACCCAAGACTTGAATCCGCGCATTGAGGGTATCTGCAACGTACAGCTTACCATCTGCAAACGCAAGATGGGTGGGTGAATTGAATTCACCGGGCGCTTCACTCCGCTGGCCGCTACCAATAGTGGCAAGCACATTACCGGCATCATCAAATACCTTGATCTGGTGCAGATGGGTATCAGCCACGTAGATATGACCATGCAGGGCATCCCGCGCCAGACCGGTGGGGTGGTTAAGCACCCCCTTGCCAAAGCGGCCGACTGGCACTCCGGCACTATCAAGGCGAAACACCTCGTCTAATCCGGCATCTGCGATCAGCACCTCGCCTTTGGCTCCCAGCGCAATACCAATCGGAATTTCAAAGCGGGTGTTTTCTGCGGCCATCTCCCACACCTGGAGTGTGCCGGCTTTTTCGTCAAATACATACACCGCCTGACGACTGACATCGGTAATATAAATTCTGCCGTTGCTGTCCACTACACCGGCCTGCGGTCGCTGTAAAATAACAGTCGGCGGGGCTTCCGAGAGCAGCCCTACCAACCATTTTAGAGTCTTGAGACCCGACTCGGCAATACCACCGCTGTTGCGCTGGATATTCTCTTCTCCGGTCAACTCACCTACATAACGATAACGCGCAATTTCGGGTGCCGCAGGCCACACCATCGCTTGGGTGCCCGACGTAGTGGGCGCCCCTGCATAACGCAAGCTCGTCTGTGTCTGGGCGCAACCAGACAATCCACCTAGCAACAGGAGGGCCAACAGCGCAAGGACTAACCCTGCTACAGCACCGTCGTGGCGCACGCGCTCCCATCCCATTCTAATTCTTGCCACCGGCAGCCGCGGCCATGACGCGCAATACCTGCACCCGCCCATTCAGACTGTCTGCCACATATAACAGGCCTTCATCAAACCATAAATCGGTAATATGACGAAATTCCCCCAGGCCTGAACCTGTTATACCGATACGCCCAATGAGACGGCCTTCACCGTAAATTCTTATTGAATTATCAATAAAATCACTTACATACACTCGACCCTCGCTATCGACTGCAATGGCGGTAGGAAACGTTACATCCCCTTGCGGTAAGGAATACCGATATCTACCATCATCAGCCAGAACCTGGGTACGCTGACCAAAACGTGCAGTGATATAAAGCCCATCGACCCCGGATGCCATCGCCGTAATATTCAGAAACTGACCGAGATCACTCCCTCGCCCTCCGCCTGATGCCACCAGATTGCCGAAACTGTCAAACACCAGAATATGGTCATACACCCCGTCTGCCACCAACACGCGACCGCTGGATTCTTCCACGCTCACCGCCACCGGCCGAGCCAGATTCATGGTATTGCTATAGGTTCTTATCAAGCGACCGTGCCTGTCAAACTGCAAAACGCGACTGCCCATAGGGTCAGCGATATAAAATGACAAATCTCGGGCCACATAAATATCGGATGCCTCACCCACTAGTACCCCACGTAGATTCATCACCACGTCAATACTGCGCATAATGCGATTATATTTAAATAAAAGCTCCTGACCGGCATCAATCACAAATACATCATTGCCACGGGCTGCCACCGCAACTGGACGAATAAACTGCGCATACCGGACACCAGTGAGAGCATTACCTTGCGGTCCGCCACGAATTATTTCCAGCGGCAGCAGCAACTCCGAAGATGCATCTTGAGCTATAAGGATTGCGGGATCATTATTGGTGGGTTTACTGCTTGGCGTAGAAACAGCCGGCGCTGCAAGTAGCTTATCTTGCGGCGGGGTCCGCTGGGGGGGATTTTTACCCAGCAGGGAACACCCCACTAACATGAGGGTGCCTACCAGAATAATTAACGGAAACCGGCGGTTTGCCGAGGAACTGAATGACATCGGCCACAATTCATGGTTGGCGCAAAAGCGACTTTGCCGTGGCATACACCACAATAATTACCTTGGATAATAGCAGACATATTGACTGGGTTCGCACCTTGCTGCGGCAGGAAAATCAGCGGATGACAATTAGCGCACGTCAACCATTCAGTATGTTGACGGTGCGGAAAACGCACATTAGGCATCGAACCGGTATTTTTGAAAATGATATCAAAATCGACAGGAAACATTTGAGCTTCGCCATTTAACCCCTTGCGCGGGTCAATCAAACCTTGATCCAATGCTTGTACCCAATCCGTCAAGCCTTTAGCATCACGTGGAAAACTGGCCAGGGCTTCTGAGGGTTCCTGAAATGCACTGATAGCTGGGTTGGTGGGGTCACGAATACCATCTTCGGCCAACGGCACGATCTCACCCTGGGTCTGAAAATGACGGCCGCGCGACCAGACAGGCTCATCTGCCATTACATTGCTGGTAATGGCTACGCCGACCATCCAGCACAGTACGGCCATCACCACACCCAACCACCGCACGTTGCTTAGCCTGCTCACTCTGTTATCGAGCTGGGGGCACGTAAACTGACGATCAAATCGGAAACGCTTGTTATCGTTCATGAATACTCCAAACCACCACCGTCCCGCATTAAAGGGCCACTAGCTTAATCCCAGATTGTCCATCAACCAAGGTGAGCAAAAACCGGGCCTACATTCCAAGGACAACCCAAGCTAATCGCCTGTTTAAAACGTTTCGACCTCAGCGTGCCTGCATTGCAAAATTAATTCACACCCGCAATCATCAATGCCCGCTGCAAATACGAGGTCGCTTCCTGCAAGGCGCTGATTGCCGCTGCATGGTCGCCCTTACCTGCCAGTTTCTCCGCTTCAATATGCAATACTTTACTCTTTTGCTCCAACTCCGCTATTTTGTCAACGGTCATGGCCGGGGGCTTTTTCTGCTCCAGCGCGAGGGGGATCAGTTCTTCATAGCTTATATAGCGTGCCACTTCAAATTCATATTCAGCTGCGGCAGTGGCAAAGTTTTTATCGTACACCACTGTTTCATGATCCAGCAAAGCACCCAAGGCGCGGGTCACCATGCGTTGTGCGGTGGCCAGCAGTTTGTTCGCCTCTTCATAACGCCCGGCATCACCATGCCCTTTCGCCTGACTCATCAAATCCTGGAATTTTTTCTCATCCAGTGCGGCCGCAGGTTTTTTCTTCCCTGCTAAACGTTCACTATGCTGCTTGTAAGATGATGCAAATGTCGTGGTCGAATCCAGTAATTCCGTATAGCGAAACTTGGGGTCAAGCCCGGATTCCGGAGCATCACTGGGCACCAGACGCGCTGCCGACGTCACCAGGCGGATTGATTCATCTACCTCATCCTGTGCTTTGGCAAAATTGCCCGTTCCAAGTATACTGCGTGCAGATTCCAAACGCGCGCGTGCATTGCTCAGCATTTCTTTGGCCGGCGCATTGCTGCTGGCTGCCACACGCTGCGCACCTTTGGATGAGTTCATGAGCATGTTGGCGTAGTCAATCTTCTGCTTGACCTGCACTTCCGTTGCCGGTGGCTGATCTCCCATTGAATGCCCTTCTACAGCTGCCATGCCCGGCGCTTTGGGGGTTACTATAGTCAGTGTTGTATCCGCCTTACCCTTATCCACAATCTTGAGCATCCCGCCCATACTTCTGTGGTTACGGCACTGGTAATACACTAGATCCGGCGTCGCGGCTGAAGGCGTAAATGTAACCGAGCCGCGAAAGGTAAACTGGCCATCCACGCCTTCGGTAACCGTGCTGCCGCCTTGGCCCACTGCGCTGGTAGAAAAATAAAAATCGTGCTGGGGGCCAGTATCGACATTAAAGGTATATTCCACCCCACGCATCATCATCAACTCTTTGCCTTGTACGCCATCAACTACCAAGCCGATTTTATGGCCTTGGCCAAAAAACGGATGGGTTTGGTCTTTCGGAGCAGCAGTAATCGCAAACATCCGTTTATCACCTTTATCTGTAGGAGCGGCCAGCGCTTTGGCCTGAACCCCCGCAATACCTACAGAAATCACCAGAAATAAAAAAAAAATGTACCGGCCCGTGAGCTTCATTATCATTCCCTAGTAAAATATTGCGTTACAGAAAACCAGCATGGACTCCATATGCAATGCCGTTATCCCGACCGAGCGCACCCTTTGCGCCCCGGAATTCCGCAACTTCAATGACTGATTGGCCTGTTTTAAGTTCCGCTTTCCCATGGCGCGAGACTCCTTGGGGACTCATTACATAAACCGGACATAAACCGGTATCGATCTTTAATAATATCCTGCGCGCGTCTCGCGCAGGCATCATCCCACAGGGTTACTTCCAGGGATTCTTCAGCGTTGCTTCACTTAGTGGCGGCTTCCAGTCATCCGGCTTGGGTTTGGAGTGACACTTGCGACATGACTTGGTGGTAATCGGAAACGCTACCTTACCATGACACACACCACATTTCTGCCCCAACAAAATGGCAGACATGCTGATCTGGTTTGCGCCCTTTTGTGGAATAAAAATTGCTGGATGGCAATTGGAACAGAATAGCCATTCAGTATGCTGACGATGAGGAAACACCACATCCGGCACCGATGCTTTTACCGGGCGCACGATATCCAGATCCATCACAAATGGTTCAGCATCTGGATCATCTTTTTCCCAGCGTGGACGCACTTTTTTTTCATCCATGGTTTTCACCCAATCCACCCGGTTACCAAATTCGGTGGGGGGGAGCCCTTCAAAGGCCGGCTTGGGCGCGGCGAGAATGTGCGTGGCTTCATTTTGCGGGTCACGCAGGCCGTCTTCAGCCGGCGGCAAATGGACACCTTTGGACTTCTTCAGGTTGCGATTGAAGCTGTTGATGTCATCTACTTGTGCAATATGGATCACCTGCAGATCTGACTGGGCCATTTCATCGACAGCCTTGTATTCCGGCGCATAGGATAAATCCTTGACCGGAACCGAACCGTCGGGACGTGGCGCCACTTGGGGCTGCGCACTGCATGCGGACCCGGCCAGAAACAGTGCCAGAGCACAACTCATAAAGAGTGTTTTTTTATGCCAATTCATAGGTTTTCCTCTTGTCCATTACTTTTTGGGAGCAGCAGCGGGAGCCGGAGCAGCCACAGGAGCTGTTAATGGCTGATGTGGTGGAGCCACCAACGTCTGCATTGTACTACCGTGGATATGCGTGGGGGTTCCCGGAACACCAGAATGGCACATACCACAGTTTTCTACTGACCAGGCGATTTCACCGTTATGACAGGCGCCGCAGAACTTGCCGTCAATAATTTTGGCCATGGTAATCTTGTTACCCCCAGCCTTAAACTGAAACCCCAAGTCCGCATGACACACTTTACAACGAAAACGTACTCGATGAAACCAGTGCGAAAACACCGCAGGACGCATGCCCGCCGCATCCGCATAGTTATTGATGACCACATCTCCGTATTCAGCTTGCGCCGTCACAGGGGCAATCAACATGGCTACCCATGCCGCAGCACCCAGCGCAATCGCCCTCCACGTAATTCGACCCTTCATTTTAGGTAACATACAGCACTCTCCCCTTGTTTTAAAATCACTCTAAACTCACAAATCCTTTGAACTACCTAATCTTCCCCCACAAACCTACACGGAGGCAAGGCAAAGCGCATCACCAAAGCACACTGGCTTGTTAAATTCAAGTATCTACAGTCAACTGGCATCACGTTTGTCTAGCTTAAAAGCGCCGGGCAATACGCGCCATAACCAGATTTGAATTTTGCCCATCAATCTGGATAAAACGCAAGCTTAAACTAGTATCCAGCAAACCAATCGTATAATCCAGTCGATTATCCCACTCGGCGCGGTCAATACCCTCCGCCACTGCGGCACGCGAGACAAACAGATTTGACAGAAAACGCAGATTTGTCAAGCCAAATATATTTGAATGCTGATAATCCACCCGGCCCGTGGCGGTCGCCACATCCGAACTTATTCCTAGTTGCGGAAACTCCTGGCGCACGTACTGCACTGTCAGGTTACCCGACAGATAACTGGACCGATTCAGTGGCTGAACACGCAAAACCTGAAAATTAATCAGTTGCTGCTCATCTTCTGTATCGGTCAGGGCGCGGGAGTCCGAAAGAGTAAGTTGCGCTGTAGAATTACCCCCGCCCGCGACTTGGTTCCATGCCACTGTGCCAGAATGATCCAACCGCGCATTGGCCGCATTGATACCACCAAATTGGCGCACCGCCAGCGAGCCCTGATGATCCTGATAAAGAGTAATAGATTCGTCATTAATCCGGTAAGCAGCGTTAAGCGACTGCCCCAGACTGACATTCACCGAAGAAATATCACTCAAAAACCAGCTTTTCTGCCCACTATGCGACCACGTGGAGGAAAGGGTCTGACGCGCCGCATTTACCCCTGACTGGTTATCCAGTGCGCCAGTTGCAAACCAACGATATATAAATCCTGATTTTTCATATAAATCAGATTGATATAACACACCGCCCTGTTGTCGCATCAATTGCGTCTCAGAACCGTTGCCTTGGGTGGAGGTAAAAGCTGCGCTGGCATCAAAACGCCATTTTCTGCTTAATTGATAAAAAAATCCACCGGAGGCGCTGATAGAGAGCGAGTCACTGGACGCAGCGGGAGCTTCGCCTTGCAGATCATAGACACGTAACCCCCCACTCATTGACCACGGTCGCCGGGTATGATCCAACCCCGGTCGCCAGAAAAAGAAACTGGAGGCCTGAGCTATATCCGTAGTACTGCTACCGGAGGTGGCGCTGGCGCTGGTAACGCGAAATGAGCGATCAAACGTGTAGTAACTGACCTTACTGTCGATTCGCAACGACGGGGAGGGCAGGTAAAAATGGCTGGTATCGAAAATAAGGTTTTCATTACGCAGCTTGGTCAATGAATGCTCGGTAATACCCTGGCTAAGTTTCACCAGCACATTTTGCCTGCTCCGCCGTATATCCGCCTCTGCGCCCCACAAGGCGTCATCATAACTACCGTCGCGTGCCGAGCTCCAGCTCGAGCTATCATAGCGCAACATAAAACGATCATTTTTATCGTTCAGATAAGATTGCCGCAGTTCGAGACGGGTGGTTTCAAATTCGATGTCTGTAAATAGCACTGGGGCGCTGACAATACGCGTTGAATCAATACGGCTGTTGCTTGCGAGATAGCGCAAGCCAAACGGCGTTTTACTTTGCGGCAATACATTGAGGTTAAACTCCCCCGTGACAATGGTTGCTTTATTATCTTTAAGGCCTGCATCAGCGGCGCTGGGGGTGGAGACGTCCCCAAATTCGGTGCTATCCTGGGCGAATGTCACGCCACCTTCTGCAGTCGCCAACCACGGCCGCCATATATACGAGCTGGCACGCACAGTGGCCTGCCACTGATTGCTGGTGGTATCTGTATTGTTGACACCGCTTAACCAACGGTAGCTGTATCCCACACTGCCGGAGATCTCTGCAGGCCCCAGAGACACGGCCATTACTCGTGCGGGCCAACCACCACTCAACGTCAGCAGCACCAGCAGGACCAAGACGACGTCAGACCGGCTCACACTCATAAACGCCACGTCCACTGCACAGAGAAAAGTGTTGCATTAGCACCGCTCGAGCACATCCTATGCTTGAGGTATTCGCCCATCCTTGGACGGCGCAGCAATTCCGGAGAAGACAACACGCAGCATGAGCCGCGTCGCGCCTCTGCTTGCCTCACCCCGCCTTTAGCGTAGGCATGATGCGCCCACCCTCTTTGTTTCATTTTTGCAAGCCTTTAATTATTATCATTAATTAATCAGGATCATTGATTACAATCGGGGTACGCGCACGTAACCCCTCAAGCAAGCCCTTCCACGCGGCATCGGCCTGCTTGCGTATTAAGAGCTCACGCGCCCGTGGCTCAGCCACACTCATTGCATTCAACGCCGGAGCAATGCGCTCATCCAGACGCAAAATGGCTACCCCTTGCAGCAACATCACTGGCGCGGATATTTCGCCTACGGACACCATTTTATCCAGCACCTGCTGCGCCTCCGCCGCCAGCATGCCTCGATGGATATACCCCAAATCTCCCCCTTTGGCCGTTGACGTGTCCGCAGAATGTAGTCGCGCCAGCGCGGCAAAATCTGCACCGCTATGCAGCTTGCTCACTAACTGGGCCGCCTCCCGCTCTGCCGCCTGCCACGTCTGCGCAGATGCCGAAGGCTCCACTTTCAGTAGAATCAATGAGACGCGCACTCGCTCCGGCGTAGTGAATTGCTCAGGGTGATCCTGATAATATTTAATTATCTCCGCCCTGTCTGGGCCAGCATCCTGTCCGGCGCCCTTTCCAACGGACTGCCGTACCTGCGCCTCAAGTTGCTCCAGCGTGTTCTCTTCTTCCAGGCGCATGCGCAGCAGCGGCACGGCACGCTCGCGATCCCGCTGCCATTCCTGGCTTCCCCCCAGCCGCTGTTCAATTTTCAATAACCCGGCATCGACCACCGCCGCATCAGCCACCAGATGGCGGCGCTTGATTTCCTGCCGCAATAACACCCGATCGATGAGGCGTTGCGTGACTTCACGACGGTAGGCGGCTAACTGCTCCGGCTGCGGCGCACCATGAAAAAACGTGCGGCGCATACCCTCATGCAGTGCCGCCTGAAATTCTTCACGGGAAATGCTGTCTGCACCAATAACGGCAAATGGGGTAACCGATGCGGGCGGCGTACTCACCACATCAATTCCCGAGCCGACTTCGGCATAGCCGACCGACGCCGCCATCAGTACCCCCACAACCAGCAGCATCTCGCACCAACGGTGACTGCGCCGCTCTCTATTTAGCATGGCACGTCAAGCACACCACGCTTCCTTTGGGATCCACCCGCAAAAATGTAGGATTATAATCAACATGAGGGTCGTGGCACGAGGCGCATTCCACATAAGGTTGCGGCTCCCCGGCAAACCGGCCACGGGTCCCTACCCGGGTATATAGCTTCATATCGGTTTTCTCGAATGCCAATGACCCTTCTACAGGTGTATTGACCCACCATACGCGCTCGGTACCGACAATGGCGGTATTGGCTTGATTGAAATCTTTGTCCGCGCCGGGACCAGACGGGTTGACCGATGAATAGCCTCCTCCAGCATACTGGATGCCTACCGGATGGTCATTGGTTAAGTCTTTGCTAAGATTGGTCACCACATTGGGCGGGCCAATGCGCCCGCCCACCGTAGACGCCTGGCCACTCCAGCGGCCCGTGTTAAAACCCTGCACAATACGCCCTGAACCCGGCTCGTTAAGCAGGGAATCCATTGCCTGGGTACCATCATGGCATGACAGGCAGGCCAGCGACACCGAACCTATCTGCTCGACATGAGCATCCAGCGTGGTAGTACCCATCTGATCGTAGGTCTGAAACCCATTGGGGTCAAGATTGCGGTTCCACAGCGGCACCGCCGCAGTTTCATTGGCGCCATGCGGGGTATGACAAAACACGCAGATCTCACGCGTACCACTGAACTGGCTGGCGGCATTGATGCCCGTGCTACCCAGATTATGCTTGGTATTGAAAATACCCGCCCGCGCGCTGTCGGCAATAAAAAACAGCGCACCGCCTGTCGCCAATAAGAGCAACATAGCAATGATTAAATTATTTCCGGCCGCCGATTGGCTGGACTGTTTAATTGTCATTCTTCCACCCCTAGTCTTTAGCTTTCTAACACACGGGGTTTTGCGCTGTCAATCAAAGCGGGGAAATCGGGGCAGAAAAACAAATGGGCGCCCCCTTCAGATAAGGGGGCGCCCATTTGTGGATCGAAATAGCCGACAGGGATGAATTATGCCGGAATATATTTACTTGGATGAAAACCTGTGATTCAAACCCACGGACAAGGACGATACACTATTACCAGGATATCCGGGGATGGCTTGTGTACCCGTCCACAAACCATAGGTGCCGGCCGCATCGTTCTCTAGCATTGTGTACAGCACATACACCTCCGTAGCCTTGGTTAGCATCCGCGTCCATGCCAGCGTATATTGCAGCGCGCCAGTATTCGCAAGGCTGCCCAGCTCCCCGGCACCCGCAATATCGGTTTTAAAGGTATTCGCACCAACCTTGTGCGCCAAGCTCACGTACCAAGCATCACGTTCACCGTTCACGCCACCCTTGTCAGCACGTTCCCACACACCAGCCAAGGTAGTCGCCTGAGCCCATGTCCACGAGCCCCCCAGCTTGACAGCGCTCGCGTCATCTGTTCCGGTATAATTGCCCAACGACTCAAATCCTGCGCCCAGATACAACGGGCCGTTACTATAGGAGCCACTAACACTGACCACATTTTTACCACCATCAATCTTGGTCACTGGCAGATCGTCATCTTTTCTACTGGCCGAGTACGCTGCCGAAAATCCAAACCCCTGCAAATCGGGTGATATATAAGTCAAGCTATTATCGCTGCGCTGATCAAACACCCGCACCCCAGCCAGGTTGCCGATGATGGAATTGTAATCACCCCAGCTATCCGCCAAGATATTCAGACGTTGCGTCACTGTCCGCAACGGGGTGTCATGCTTGCCTGCCAGCAGTTTGCCAAACTCACCTGATAAACCAACAAAGCTGTTACGCACGACGGCACCAAACAACCCTGAGTCAAAGTCGAACTGCTGCTCCAGTTGCCAGAGCACCTTCAGACCACCACCAATGTCTTCATCGCCCCTGAAGCCCAGCCGTGAGGCATGGCTGGCAATGGTAAAGGCGCTGTCTTCACAGTCAGTAGCCACGGGTGGAACAG
>JBKJTS010000163.1:0-4874 GCA_046590885.1 Gammaproteobacteria bacterium | reverse complement strand
ACAAAATCGCAGGGGAAATGCATTAAAGTATACCGCTCTATGCGATGGCATTCAATGGAGAATGTTGGTGCGGCAGAGAGAAATGCCTTAGCTTTCTTGTGGTTGTACGGAAGGGGTGTTCATTGTCGTTTTGAACGCAAGGAGGAATCTTGAATAGGTGCCTTAAGATCGCGACCGATGGCAGATGTGAAATAATCCCAAGTCATGCTTAATTGGAAAAGATATCACTACCGCTTTGATTATTGGAGGAGCGTCACCCATAAAAACCGGAGGAATCAAGGAGGAACAATATGTAAATATTTTCGACCTTAGATGTTGAATGTCAATAGGCAGACACTAACCCTGCCACTGCCGCACCCTGCCCACGTCAACGTGGACAAAATCAGATCCGGGATAATAGCCTACCCCGCCGCCTTGCAGCATCCACGCCGCGCGGCGCACTTGAGCAAGTTCACAGCCAGGCATACGAATGTCGATCGCCTTGCCCTCCAGATGCATGCTGTGTTTTGCCACGCCACCACTGCGCGCGGCAAGCATGGCATTGGTGGCAGGTGAACGGTAACCGGAAATAATGTGCACGGACTGGCGGGCATCAGTCATGATGTTCATGCCGTAAATCAAGTCAAGCAGCGCGGGAGAAATATCTTGAGTCTCGTTATTGCGGTGATCGCGCAAGATGTGGTTGATGCCCGCCAGTGCCTCAGGAATATAGTTACCCTCTGCCCAGTATACGGTCTGGATGTTTTCGCCAGTGTGAGTGTTATGAAAGGCCAGGGTGCGTTCCGGCACCATAATAATTTGACGCAGCGTCGCACGTGCTGGAGAGGGTAGTAGCCCTGCTGCGAGGGCCAACATGCCTATTTTCAGAAACTGACGGCGGCTTCTATCTGTCATTGTGTGTCTCCATCAAGCGTGATTTCACGCGCCAGCCCGTCCTTGAGTTTAATGATGTCCTGCACCTTGTTCCAGTCTATCATATTAGTTAGTCCGCGAGTATTGGCTAAATCCTCTACAGTCTTTATCGGCATAATTCCCTTTTTGTAAATATCCCGGTGCACCTCAAGAAAAATGCGGCCATCCGCAAGGCGCGCGAGCAAGATTGGGGCATAAATGACCTTGCCTGGCTGGTTTTTTGTTATTTGGCTGAAAAGCTTGGCAATGTCATCGGGGTGCAGGCGAATACAGCCATGACTCTGAAACCGATAGATACTTGCCGGGGCGGTAGTGCCGTGGATGCCAATGCCCGGCATGCTCAGGCCAATCCAGTGCTTGCCCAGAGGATTTTCCGGGCCCGGTGGCACTTGGGTCACCACCACTTTATCTTCACGTTCCATCTCTTCCTGAATGGATTTGGGGACATACCAGGTCTTGTTTTCCTGCAGATTAACCACCTTGAAACGGCCTTCGGGCGTCGGCCAGTCTGGACGGCCCAGCCCCACCGGATAATGGGCCACCAGACTACCCCCCTGAAAATAATACAGCAGGCGCTGCGGCAGGTTAATGAGTACGCCCCCCTCTAACCACTCCGGAATGATATGGCGATTGTCGATTTGTAACACTTGCCCCGGGTGCAGTATAGCGCCCTGTTTAAGGCGATTGGCCCGCGCTAGCACACGTTCCTCAATGCCAAAACGGGCACCGATGCGATGCAGGGAATTACCCGGTTGTACCGTATATTGAAACTGCTCACCCACCAACACGGCAGGAAATTCCATTGCCTCCTGCGCCGCGACCACGGGCATCCAGGCCACACATACCCACCACAGCCATCTCCGCATGGCGTAGTTTTGCCAAGTACCGCCAGTAATTCTCAACGTCGTTGTCGCCTAAAATTGATTAAAATTTATATGGATAATTCTAACATTTCACCCCGCCGCAGGCTATTTTTTGTAACTTGGGCGCATTCCTCCTAGCAACCATTCAATTCGGTGCTTTATGAGGCGAGGCTTTAATGCTGAAGACGTGAGGGAGCCGCATCACGCGAATTCCAGTTTTATGTTAGCCGTAGCAAGATACTCAGCTTCGTGCCCTAACTCGGTTTCAGTAAGGGGATGTTGCGCCAGCCACACAGGGGGGAACTGGATGCGCAACGATTTCTTGCCTGCTACCAGAATAAATTGAGGCAGCTCCGCATCCGTGCGGTTGCGATGCAGCAGCACGGCTAGACGCAGCAGTACACATAAGCGCCATTGCTGGTCTATTTGTGCGGAGGAAAGCTGTGAAAAAACCTCCATGGGGAATTTGCGGCGGTGACCGCGGATCAGCCCCCCCAGACGGACTTGATCCTGGTGCGAAAACCCGGGAAGGTCGGAATTTTCTACAATATAACTGCCATGTTTATGATATTGATTGTGAGCAATGGCCAAGCCAATTTCATGCAAACGCGCTGCCCAGCAGAGCAAGTGGGCGTGCTCTTCTTCGGTCAGTTTCCAGTCTTGTTTGACCTGTCCCAAGCAGGTAACGGCAGTGTTTTCGACGCGGGTCGCTTGTGCAACATCTACCTGATAACGTGCCATTAGCGCATGAATGCTGGTTTCACGTGCGTCGTCATGCGCAATTCTGCCCAGTAAGTCATACAATGTACCTTCACGCAGGGCGCCTTCAGCGACACCAATGCGTTCGATATTTAATGCTTCCATGATTGCCAGCAAGATCGCCACCCCGCCGGGCAATACCGAGATGCGATCGTTGCTCACATCTTCCCATTTCAAACGTTGCACATGGCCTGCCGTGAGCATCACATCACGCAATTTATGCAGCGCCTGTTGCGTAATGCCATTATCGCTCCAGCCATTATCGCGCACTATTTTGTCGGCGGTGCGAATCGTGCCCGACGCGCCGACAGCATTTTGCCATCCCAGTCGTTGGTACTGGCGCTCAATCGGTTGCAACTCCAGACGCGCCGCAATTTCTGCGCGCCGCATATCACGCGCACGAATCACCCCATCGGCAAAATACGCGCGGCTCATGCTCACGCATCCCATATGCAAACTTTCCATTGAAAGAGGCTCATAGCCTTCACCGATGATAAGCTCAGTACTGCCGCCGCCAATATCTATTACCAGCCGCCGACCTGCGTGCGGTGCCACACTGTGCGCCACCCCCTGATAAATCAGCCTGGCTTCTTCACGGCCGGCCACCACTTCAATGGGAAAGCCCAAGGCGTGTTGGGCAATAGATAAAAATGAATCAGCATTTGTGGCACGGCGCAGTGTATTGGTGCCCACCGCGCGCACATTGCTGGGCGGCATATCCCGTAGCCTCTGACCAAAGCGTGCCAGACATTCGACAGCTCGTTTTTGTGCATCTTCGCTAAGACGGTTTTTGTGATCTAGGCCCGTAGCGAGCAATACCATATCGCGCATGCGATCTACCACATGCAACTGACCATTCATGATGCGCGCTATAATCAGATGAAAACTGGTGGAGCCCAGGTCTACAGCGGCCACGACGGGTTCGGAGGTATTGGCGTCAGCCATTTTTTAAATCCTTATTCTACTCTTGGAGTCCCATTTGTGGCGGTCGCAGTCGTCGCTACGCTCGGGATGGCAAAGGGTGTTTTATCCCCGTGCCCGTAGTGCGCGCAGTTGTGCTGGATGCAGCATCCAGATCAGGCGTGCTTTGCCATGCGCGACCTTTATGGATGCAGTGTCAGAAAAATCCAGCAGGCATGCCGAGCCTTTCTTGAACTCCAGTATCGGTTTTTTGCGTCCGGTAAGCAGCCAACTGACAACCCGACCCAAGTCAGGTTCATGGCCAACAAGAGCAATTACGCCGTGTTTTTTCTGGGTTTTCAGCCATGCAGTAACTTTTTCCGGGGTGTGTCCCGGCGCCAGCACTGGGGCTTCGAGAATCTCCAGTCCGCTATAAGCCTCCGAAATAATCTGGGCAGTTTCCACGCAGCGTCTCAGTGGGCTTGTGGCAAGCAAATCCACATACGGCATTACTGTATTCAGCCCTTGCGCCGCTTTGCGCATTTTTTTGCGACCATAATCAGTCAATGGGCGCGCCTCATCAGGTTCACCGGTGCTGGCAAAAATCTCCCGGTCTTCAGCGGGCGCGTGGCGGATTACGAGCAGTTTCATAGGGCAGCACCTTAAGGTTGGGTATCGTGTGATGTAAGCGTAGGGCTTGGAGAAGAATTCGTCCAGCGGTTTTGGGGGAAAATGGGGGATTTAGGCGGTATGAATACGCGTCTAAGAAGACGCAAACGCGACGGATCGATTTAGCTGCATCGAAGCCGTCACCCCATGGTCATCATCAGAGTGTAAAATATTGAAAAGTAATGGCCTCCCTGTATAGGGCGAAAGCCAATTTAGCAAGCGTAGCCTGAATCCAGCGAACCGGAATCCGGGAACCCCTAATCATTTAATCATTGCCGGACTCCATTTCATTCCATCTGGGCTACTCTACATGGCTACTCTGTAAATGGTTCGACACGCAATAAAAAACCCTACGCACGTTAGGGCGTAGGGTTGGGCGTGATGGGTAAAAATTTAGGAGGTTTTACGGCGTCTGGATGCCGCGAAACCGGCCAGGCCAATACCCAGCAGGGCCAGCGAAGCGGGTTCGGGTACGCCGTTGGGTATACCGTTAGCGGCGGGGTCGAAGCTAACATTCGCGACGACTATAAAACCGCTTATGTTGACGCCGTTCGCCAGCGGCGATCCGAAAATTCCACTATTGGTGTCGTTGACGATCAAACTTAGCGTATTCAAACCCGCGAGAAAGCCGGATGTGACGATGAGGTTTTGAGGGCCGTTACCGAATGTAAAATTAAAAGGATCGTTTGGTCCTCCGGGAAACATCGTCATTGAGCCTAAGCCGGGACCAAAGATACCGCCGTTACTAATGCTTGTGCCATTGAGTTGCAG
>JBKJTS010000088.1:0-6425 GCA_046590885.1 Gammaproteobacteria bacterium | reverse complement strand
ATTGAGATGATTGGTAATCTCAACTACCCCGAAGAAGCTCGCCGACGCAATATATCTGGCAGTTTACGCCTGGATGTGGCGATTAATCCGGATGGCAGCGTTAACAGTATTAACGTGATGCGTTCGTCTGGGCACAAGTTACTTGACGATGCGGCGATACGAATTGTGCGCCTGGCCTCGCCTTTTGGGCAAATGCCTGTGGAAATGCGCAAGGAAACTGATATTTTGCATATAATCCGAACTTGGCAATTTCTTGATAAAGATGGGCTGGTAACCCACTAAATAGGGTACCCCTTAATCCAAATCATAAGCGTAAAGTGGCCGAAAAGCGGTCGCGACTCAGCCTGTGCCTGTGGTATTCGCCTATCCCTAAGCAGTAGCACATGAGTATTTCAGCTACATAACGCCGTCATTGTGACTTCTGAAAATTTTCAGGGGTGCCTAAAGTCAATTACATACTCTTGCCACTGGACACCCTTGTGCATGATACTATCCCCATGAGCTCAACCCTCTCGCTGACCAATCAATTTCTCATTGCCATGCCCTCTCTGGCAGACCCTAACTTTTCCCAAAGTGTCACATATATCTGTGAACACAGCCAGGAAGGCGCATTGGGCATCATCATTAATCATCCCTTGGATATTCAGCTCAGTGAAGTATTACAACATATGAATATCGAGGCGGAGACGCCAGCCATCCTGAATCGGCCAGTGTTTCTCGGTGGGCCACTGCAGCGTGAGCGTGGTTTTGTCATTCACTCTCCCATAGGCTCGTGGGACAGCGTGCTGAACATAGCTGATATCGGCGTTGCCAGCTCGCGTGATATCCTTGAAGCTATTGCGCGGGGTACTGGGCCAAAACATACCTTGGTTGCCTTGGGCTATGCAGCTTGGGGGCCGGGACAGCTGGAAAAAGAGTTGGCCAGTAACGACTGGCTGAATGGGCCAGCCAGTGCCCGTGTGTTGTTTGATTTACCCTTTGATCTATCCCGCGAGCAACGCTGGCATGCCGCAGCAGCCTTAACTGGTATTGATTTAAACAGACTGTCAAATGACGTTGGTCATGCATGACCATCTTTATCACTTCTCTTGTGCCCACTTATATAAACACTTGCGTGAGCGCATGCAGCTCAACAGTTGGTAACAAATGACTACCAGACGCCCCTGCACATTTCTTGGATTCGACTTTGGTATGAAACGTATCGGTATCGCCGCCGGTCAGGACTTAACGGCGACCACCACCGCGCTCGGAGCAGTGCGTGTAACCGAGACCATCCCCGATTGGCCCGCTATCACCCACTTGGTAAGCAGCTGGAAGCCGGACGCATTGGTGGTTGGCTTACCGTTCAATGCGGATGGAACGGAACACGATATGACTCATGCGGCTCGCACGTTTGGCACACAATTGCAACAGCGATACCATGTACCTGTACACTTGATCGACGAGCGATTATCATCACTGGCAGCCGAGCAGATTTTAGCAACAAGAGGTAAAAAACGGCCAAAATCGCATACCCAAGCCAGCAAACAGCAGATTGACAGTGTGGCTGCACAAGTTATTCTTGAAACATGGTTCACAGAACAACATACCCTCTCCCCCGCTCCCTTTCCCTCAGATGGCAGAGGGGAGTAAATGTGTAACATTAGATAACCTAATAGGTAACCCCATGACCCAGCTTCCTGATGTCGAGCGACTACTCGCTACTGATATAGAAGAACTCATTGTTGTAATGGCGCAGAATCTAAAAACACGGTTAGAAGCACATCACATTAAAGATCCTGCCATGGTGGGCATACACAGTGGAGGCGTGTGGATTGCACAACGTCTACATGCCTTACTCGGCTTGCACCAACCTTTGGGCAGTCTGGATATTTCGTTTTACCGCGACGACTTCGTGCGCATCGGCATCAATCCACAGGTGAAACCCTCACACCTGCCCTTCAATGTTGATGACCACCACATCATCCTGGTTGACGATGTGCTCTACACCGGCCGCACGATTCGCGCTGCATTCAATGAAATTTTTGACTATGGCCGTCCTGCCGCTATTACACTCGTCGCACTGATTGATCGCAATGGCCGTGAATTACCTATTCAGGCCGACATCGTCGGACAACAGGTGGAGTTACCCCCTCACACACATATTAAATTAACCGGCCCGGAACCGTTGGCACTACGATTAAAAAACACCTTGATAGGCTCAAGATAAATTCAATAAAACATGAAAAATTATAATATACAATTTGATAAAAATGGCCGCCTGCGGCACTTCCTCACTATCGAAGGATTAAAGCGCCAGCTTCTGGTAGACATACTTGACACTGCTGAATCATTCTCTGGCATCACAGCACAAAGCATTAAAAAAGTGCCATTATTACGTGGTAAAACTGTGGTTAATTTATTTTTTGAACCCAGTACCCGCACCCGCACCACCTTTGAGCTGGCAGCCAAACGCCTCTCCGCTGATGTACTCAACATCAACGTCACGGCCTCTGCCACCACAAAGGGCGAAAGCCTGCTCGATACCCTGCACAACCTGCAAGCCATGCACTGCGACATGTTCGTGGTGCGTCATGACCGTGGCGGTGCCGCGCATTTTGTTGCCCAGCATGTAGCGCCCCATATCAGCGTTATTAATGCCGGCGATGGTCGCCATGCGCACCCTACCCAGGCAATGCTGGATATGTTCACCATTCGCCGCCACAAAAAAGGATTTGCAAAACTCAATGTAGCGATAGTCGGTGACATCCTGCATTCACGTGTGGCGCGTTCGCAAATTCATGCGCTGACCACACTGGGCGTGAACGAGGTGCGGGTTATTGGCCCGGAAACACTAATTCCCTGCGAAGTAGAAACCCTGGGTGTGCATGTGCACCATGACTTGCGTGAAGGTCTGCGTGATGTAGATGTAATCATTATGCTGCGATTGCAACATGAACGCATGAAAGGTGCGTTACTGCCCAGCGAACATGAATATTTCCGTCTCTACGGATTAACCGAAGAAAAGCTGGCCTATGCCAAACCCGATGTTATCGTAATGCACCCGGGGCCAATCAATCGTGGCGTAGAAATTGATTCAACGGTCGCCGACGGGCCACGCTCCGTCATTCTCGAGCAAGTCACGCACGGCATTGCCGTGCGCATGGCGATTATGTCAATGATACTGTCTGTATCATCATCAATTCCATCATCAATCAGGGCCGACTCTACAGGAGAAATTATCTGATGCGCCTGCGTATTATCAATGGTCGCGTCATCGACCCCGCTAATTCAATTGATAGTGTGCAGGATATCTGTATCGCTGACGGTATCATTCACTCTATTGGCACAACACCCCGCGATTTCGCTCCAACATCACGTGATATCACTGCAACATCCCGCGATTTCACCGCAGACCGTGAAATAGACGCGACCAATTTAATCATATGCCCCGGCCTCGTCGATCTCAGCGCGCGCTTGCGAGAACCTGGTTATGAACACAAGGCCACCATCGCCAGTGAAACACGCGCGGCAACCAGTGGCGGCATTACAACATTGTGTTGCCCACCCGACACTGACCCCATCATTGACACGCCAGCTGTTGCTGCACTGATTCGCAGTCGTGCTGAAGCTGCGGGCTATGCGCGTATCGTACCACTCGGTGCGCTGACCCAAGGGCTGAAGGGTGAGCGCATCAGTGAAATGGCTGCGCTTAAAGAAGCGGGATGTGTCGGCGTATCCAATGCCTCACGCCACATCACCAATGCCCATGTGTTGCGCTGTGCCATGGAATATGCGGCCACGCAGAATCTTACGGTGTTTTTAAACTCTGAAGACTATTGGCTGCGCAATCAGGGTTGCATGCATGAAGGCATGGTCAGCACCCGTCTCGGTCTGCCCGGCATTTCTGAGTCTGCTGAAATCGCCGCCGTGGCGCGTGATCTGGTATTAATTGAACAAACCGGCGTACGCGCCCATTTCTGCCGCTTATCCACCGCACGCGCAGCACGCATGGTGGCACGCGCGCGTTACGAAGGCTTACCGGTCAGCGCGGATGTCAGCGCCCATCATTTGTATCTCACGGAAATGGATGTAGGTGATTTCAACAGCCAGTGCCACGTTGAGCCGCCCTTGCGCACGCAGCGCGACCGTGACGGCCTGCGCGCCAGTCTTGCACGCGGCACAGTAACGGCCATCTGCTCTGATCACCAACCACATGAACCTGACGCCAAGCTGGCACCTTTCAGCGCCACCGAACCGGGCATTTCAGCACTCGAAACCTTGCTGCCGCTCACCTTACGCCTTGCCGATGAAGACGTGCTGAGCCTGAGCGATGCCATCGCCTGCCTGACGTATCAACCCGCGAGAATTCTGGGCATTAATGCTGGCACCCTGAACATCGGCACGCCCGCTGACATTTGCATCTTTGACCCCAACCACTACTGGACAGTCACTGAGAAAACCCTGCTTAGCCGTGGCCGAAACACCCCGTTTATGGGGTGGGAATTCAAAGGCCGCGTCACACACACCGTGGTGGGGGGAAAAGTTGTTTATGAACTAATCGGATAAAGGCACCCGTAAAAATCTGTTAAAATTGCAGGATGCAGCAGCGCTACTTACTTCTTCGTATTCTTGCCGACGGCCAGTTTCATTCCGGCGAAGCACTCGGTGTCGCCTTAGGCATGGGGCGCAGCGCCGTGTGGAAACATCTGCACGCACTTGCTGAATGGGATATAGATTTGCACGCGGTGCCCGGCAAAGGTTATCGCCTGGCACGTCCCGTGGAATTATTAGACCATGATCTCATCTTCAATGCATTGCCACCTACAACTGCCGTCGCGTTGTCAGGGCTTGAAATTCATCAAGACATCGATTCCACCAATCGCTATTTAATGAATAAGGCGCGGCTCGGTGCGCCATCGGGGCAGGCGTGTCTTACCGAGCGCCAACAGGCCGGGCGGGGTCGGCGAGGTCGGAGCTGGGCGTCACCCTTTGGCGCGAACATTTATCTTTCACTGCTGTGGCGCTTCACGCTCAATGCGGAATCTTTAACGGGCCTGGGGCTAGCGGTAGGTGTGGGGGTGAACCGCGCGCTGCGCGAAACAGGCTTAACTGACGCGGGTCTGAAATGGCCCAATGATGTTTTGTGGCAAAACCGTAAACTGGCAGGCATTCTGCTGGAAATGAGCGGTGAAATGTCTGGCCCCTGCGCGGTGGTAATTGGTGTGGGTGTGAATGTGCGTATGCCCGCTTCAGTGGTGCAGGCCCAAACCCCTCCAATAGACCAACCGTGGGTGGATCTGGAAACAGCTTTAGGCCACCCCGTCTCACGTAATCAGCTTGCGGCAAAGTTAGTGCAACATATTATATATGTGTTACAAGAATTTGAATCAATGGGATTTTATGGTTTTCATCAAGAATGGACACAGTATGACTTGGCAAACGGCCGGGCCATAGCATTACACCTTCCGAACCTTACAGGGACCAGCATGGTCAATGGCATCGGCCGTGGCGTTGACTCCTCCGGCGCGCTGCTGCTGGAGAATCAAAACGGGGTGCATCATTATCCTTACGGGGAAGTGAGTTTGCGCCTGATCACTTAGCAGACTATCACCCACCATCCCCACATTATTTTAAGAAACACCCCGACAGGGAATGTTAAACTTTAGCCGTGTGGCGCTTGCACTCATATTAGGATTATTGATGACCATTTTAGTAGTAGATGCCGGAAACACCCGCATTAAATGGGCGATATTTGCCGCCGGAGTGCTGGATCATGCCGGACAAACCGAGCGACCGACGCCGGACAGGCTGCACAAATGCGGTGAGCAGCCACCCCCGGCATCCCTGCCCTCCGCGGCACTCGTACTTCCATGCACGGCGCAAGATGCGCAAGAACTGCCACATTCTACAGACTACTTTCAACCCTTTGCCGCCCAGCATTGGACACCCCTGATACGGCCTGAACGCGTCGTAGTTGCCAATGTCGCCGGCAAGGACTTTGGTGAAACACTGGCAGGGTGGGTAAAACAGGCATGGGATATTGAAACCGAATTTGTAACACCACAACGCAGCGCATGTGGCATACACAACGCCTATCTTGACCCGGAAAAATTAGGCGTAGACCGCTGGGCCAGCATGATTGCCGCGCACCGTAACGTCAAAGGCTCCGTGTGCGTGATTAGCTGCGGCACAGCGATCACGCTGGACGTGTTAACTGCCAGCGGCGAACACCAAGGCGGATTAATTGTGCCCGGCCTGACCCTAATGCGCCGTGCATTATTGGAAAACACCCAGGACATCCGCAACAAAATGGGCGATGCCATGAGTGATGCCAGCGGCGAAACCGCCATTCTAGCTTGCGACACACAGGGGGGCGTTAATGGTGGCACATTGTATACCGTCATCTCAGTCATTGATCGTGTTACCACCGACCTTGCCGCCGA
>JBKJTS010000241.1:0-31261 GCA_046590885.1 Gammaproteobacteria bacterium | reverse complement strand
GACTATATTGATTCAGCGCATCGTGCGCTGGATTTTATTCGTGAGCATCTTGGATGAATGGCCGGATACTTGCCAACTATAAAGATGGCGGCGGCACGTTATGCACAGAAATATATGCACCACGTTGACTGACATTGGCTATTCCTGATGATGCACCGATCTGCCGGACGTGGTGGCACAGCGCAAAGCCACATAGGGACCGATAGCGCAACTGTGCGCGGGATTATCATGCAGAGCACCGGCAGTGGGACGTGAAGAGTTACAGGAATTACTGGCATGAGAATAGATTTTCTTTTCTCCGCGCAATAAACATGCGGGAGCCCGGGTATGGGCCAGCCTTTATCAGTAGATTGATAAGATTAGGCTGCGTATCGTTGTGTTGGTTAGGCCGGCAAGTAAAGTAAAATATTAATAATTTTCAACATATTGAGCTCTATTGAAAGGTGCGGATTATTCTCGCCTACATTATTAGCCACCGTTCGTGGTATGTTTAAATGCCAAGGGGCGTTGCTGCATTTGTCGGTTTTAACTCAGGCCCTAATCAAGTGTCCTCCTGTGATTTGGTAGTGTAAAAATCGAGAGACTCCTTTAACATGCGATTCGTAGTATAATACTCTAACCCATTATCGGGGCTTGATAAAACGCGCTGCTGTTTAGCTGCGAGTCATTTAGCCCCCCACTATATTTAGGAGTCCTTATCTGATGGCGCGCGTTACCATAGAAGATTGTCTAGCCAATGTTGATAACCGTTTTCAGTTAGTACTGGTAGCAGCCAAGCGTGCGCGCCAGCTTGCTGCCGGCAGCGAGTCCACCGTAGCTTGGGAAAATGACAAGCCCACCGTAGTAGCATTACGTGAAATTGCTGCAGGTCACGTGGACCGCTCCATTCTGGATGCGGTGATTGCCAAGGAGCACGCGATTGAATCCCATGTCAAGGATGAAGAGCTGCAAGATTTACGCGGCGTGGAATAAAGCACAATATGGCGCTAGCGCGCCCTTGCATAGCACCCCTCCTACTATCCCGCTTGTCGTTTTAGGTGAGCCATGAGCGCTGCCTCTGAATCATCTGCGTATGTCACTTCTCTGTCTGCGGGCGGTAATGATGCTGGCAAACACAGTGGCGTTCCTGTGTTTTCGATTGATGATTTATGTGGCATGCTGGCTCAATATCTTGAGCCAGATCAGGTTGATCAAGTACGGCGTGCCTATTTGTTCGGCGCTGAAGCGCATAAAGGCCAGCAGCGCCTGTCAGGCGAACCCTATATTTCCCATCCGTTAGCGGTTGCCCGCATTTTATCTGAGATGCATCTTGACCATCACAGCATCATAGCCGCGTTGCTGCATGATGTCATTGAAGATACCGGTATCATCAAAGAACATCTGGTGAAAGAGTTTGGTAATGAAGTTGCTGAACTGGTGGATGGGGTAAGTAAACTTACCCAGATAAAATTTCAAACCAAAGCCGAAGCTCAAGCCGAAAATTTTCGTAAAATGCTGATGGCTATGACGCGTGATATTCGCGTTATCCTGGTGAAGCTGGCAGATCGCCTGCATAATATGCGCACCTTGGGTCCCATGGCACCGGACAAACGACGCCGTATTGCGCGCGAAACGCTGGACATTTACGTTCCGATTGCCCATCGCCTTGGGCTTAATACACTACGTTTGGAATTAGAAGAGCTGGGTTTTGCAGCGCTTTACCCTATGCGTTACCGCGTTCTCGCTGAGGCGGTTCGAAAAGCACGCGGTAATCGCAAAGAAGTATTGCAGAAAATTCAACTTGCCATTGAAGGTCGTCTTGCGCAAGAAGGTTTAACCGGACGTATTCTTGGCCGTGAAAAGCATCTCTACAGCGTCTATCAAAAAATGCGCGGCAAGCACGTGTCATTTTCGGAAGTGTTTGATGTATACGCGTTCCGCATTATTGTTGATAAAGTTGATACTTGTTACCGCGTTTTGGGTGTTGTTCATGGTTTATATAAACCAGTGCCGGGCAAGTTCAAGGATTATATCGCTATTTCAAAATCAAACGGCTATCAGGCAATACATACCGTGTTGTTTGGTCCGTATGGTGTACCCATTGAAGTGCAGATTCGCACTGAGGACATGAATAAAGTAGCGGAAGCCGGAATAGCCGCCCATTGGCTATATAAAGCCGGCGACAAGTCAGGAGGTGCTCATGGGCGCGCCCGTGAATGGCTGCGGGAAGTGCTGGAGATGCAAAAAAACGCCGGAAATTCCCTGGAATTTATTGAAAATGTCAAAATTGATCTGTTCCCTGATGAGGTGTATGTGTTTACCCCCAAGGGTAAAATCATGCAGTTAGTGAGAGGCGCGACGGGTGTGGATTTCGCATATGCAGTGCATACCGATGTGGGTAATAGTTGTGTGGCGATTAAAATAGACCGGCATCTTGCGCCATTGAGTACGGCCTTAAGTAATGGACAAACTGTAGAGGTTATTACCGCCCCTGGCGCAAAGCCTAATCCGTCGTGGCTTAATTTTGTAGTGACGGGCAAAGCACGCGCCAATATTCGTAATTATCTTAAAAATCTTAAAAGCGAAGAAGCCATCAGTTTGGGGCAGCGCCTGCTTGACAAGGCCTTGGCTGAAGCATCGCTATCTATTGCAGAATTGCCGCAAGAGCGCGTTACGACTTTGCTGAAAGATTTCAAGGTTAAAAATCTTGAGAGCTTATATGAAGATATTGGTTTGGGTAACCGGATGGCGACATTAGTCGCGCATCGTTTAATACCCGCCGATGACATGGAAAGGGAGCGTGGTCGCAACGGCATAAAAGATGTGTTAACGCGTTATGTGCCAGCTTGGTTGAAAGGGGGTGAACGTTCTCCCTCTCAGCCCTTGTTGATCAAGGGTACCGAAGGCATGGTGGTTACTTTTGCCAAGTGTTGCCACCCCATTCCGGGAGATTCGCTTTTAGGCTTTGTTTCCGCTGGGCGGGGCATCGTGATTCATTCAGAAGAATGCAAGAACGTAGCGGATTTCCGAAGTCGTCCGGAAAAATGGATTGACGTGCAATGGGCGCGGGAAATTACCGGTGAGTTTCCGGTGGAGGTGCGGGTTGATGTGATGAATCAGCGCGGCGCGTTGGCCACAGTGGCAGCCGCTATTGCGGAAATGGGCGCGAATATTGATAACCTTCAACTAGAAGAGCGTGATGGTAAATATAGCACCTTGACAATTGTCATTGAGGTGCGTGACCGAGTGCATCTGGCAAAGATCATGCGGCGTATTCATTCCCTTGATATTGTGGCACGCATTAATAGAACTAAAGGATAGTTGAATTTATGCTGAAGAAAATTATTTATACTGATAAAGCTCCTAAAGCTATCGGCACTTATTCCCAAGCAGTGAAAGTGGGTGACACGGTGTATTTATCTGGACAAATTCCGTTGGTACCGCACACCATGGAGTTGGTACAAGGGGACATATCAGCACAGATCCGTTGCGTGTTTGATAATCTGCAGGCAGTAGCGGAAGCGGCCAATGGTAATCTCGCTGACGTGGTCAAGCTCAATGTGTTTCTTACTGACCTTAGTCATTTCCCGATGGTTAATCAGATCATGGCCGATTATTTTCAGGAACCATATCCGGCCCGGGCGGCAATTGGCGTGTCCGCATTGCCACGCGGTGCCGCCGTTGAAATGGATGCGGTGATGGTAGTTGGGTCGTCGGTTTAATACTTGTGTGGATGACGCAAGCCCCCCAAAGGTTCTGTTGATGATATAATAATCGTGGAGTTGGCCAGGCAGCCGCTGTTGCCGCAAGGTGATAGAGGAAAGTCCGGGCTCCACAGGGCAGGGTGCCAGGTAACACCTGGGAGGCGTGAGCCTATGGAAAGTGCCACAGAAAATATACCGCCGATGTGCCGTTAGGTGCAGGTAAGGGTGAAATGGTGCGGTAAGAGCGCACCGCGCGACTGGCAACAGGCGTGGCAGGGAAAACCCCACCCGGAGCAAGACCAAATAGGGGAACGATGGTGCGGCCCGCACTGTTCCCGGGTAGGTTGCTTGAGGTGTACGGTGACGTGCATCCCAGATGAATGGCTGTCCATGACAGAACCCGGCTTATCGGCCAACTCTTTTTTAATTTCGCCTGCATTATTTTCTTTTTAAGATATATGACTGTAAGTATATATCGCAACCCCATGATTTTCATCGCCACCCCGTCTATTCTTTCTCACATTTCTTGTGCCCTCAATATTGCGCTAAGTCCCTGTCCCTAAAGCAGGAACGCGCCATCATTATTATGATTTTTCTTGACATTTATCCCTCTCGATATCTATAGTGTCGCGAAGTGGGTGGAAGTGGGTAAAAGTGGGGCTCGGCCACCAGAGTAGGTTAAATAACAGGGGGCGAGAATTTGTTTCGGGGGGGGGCATCACTGAGTTTGGATATTAAAGGCCGCATGGCAATGCCGGCCAAGTATCGCGATCGCCTGCAGGAGTTGTGCAACGGTCAATTGGTGATCACGGTTGATCGCGATCACTGTCTTCTGGTGTACCCGTTACCCGAGTGGGAAGAAATCGAGCGCAAACTGGTGAAGCTGCCGAGCCTCAACCGGCAGGCGCGCCGACTGCAGCGTTTATTAATTGGCCATGCTACTGAATGTGAGCTGGATGGTGCGGGACGGATTTTATTATCGCCGTTGCTGAGAGATTTTGCCGGCATTGATAAGCAGGTAATGTTGATTGGTCAGGGTAATAAATTTGAGCTATGGGATGAAGCTACCTGGAATGCGCGCCGCGAGAGCTGGCTGAACGAAGCTGAGGGCGAAGAAGAATTAGCGACGGAGCTGGAATCTTTGTCATTGTGAGAAAGTTGTAGGTACCGCCGTAAGTAACCTTGAAATAATTTGTTTTATATGGCTGTTGAGTGGGGCGTCAGGTTAGCAGGTAGTGAGAGTTGGCATGGATTCTGACATCACAATTTCTGCGCCTTATGCCCATCGCCCGGTGTTGCTTGCTGAGGTGATTGAAGGGCTGTCTATCAGGCCTTCAGGTATTTATATAGATGCTACTTTTGGGCGTGGCGGCCATGCCCGGGCGTTATTGCAACGTCTCGATGCGCAAGGTGTGCTGTTAGCCATCGACAAGGATCCTGAGGCTGTGGCGGCAGCGCAAAAAATGTTTGCAGATGATGCGCGATTTTCTATTGAGCAGGGGACGTTTGCCATGCTTGAGCATTACGTTCAAGAGCGCGGATGGAAAGGCAGGATCGATGGGGTATTGTTCGATCTGGGCGTCTCTTCGCCGCAACTGGATGATCCTTTACGTGGTTTTAGTTTCCGGCATGATGGACCTTTGGATATGCGCATGAATCCGCAAGCTGGCATGAATGCAGCAAAATGGCTGTCGAATGCCAAAGAAGCTGAAATTATTTCGGTGTTACGTAATTATGGCGAAGAGCGTTATGCGCCACGTATTGCGCGTGCCCTGATTGCGGCGCGTAATGAATCCCCGCTTATCACCACACGCCAGCTGGCGGCCATTGTGGCTGCTGCCAATCCGGCTTGGGAACCTGGTAAAGATCCTGCAACACGTACGTTTCAGGCAATACGTATTTTTATTAATCGTGAGCTTGAAGATGTTGCAACCTGCTTGCCCCAGGCGCTCGACGCTTTAACGCCGGGCGGGCGTCTTGCGGTTATCAGTTTTCATTCTCTGGAAGATCGTATCGTTAAACGTTACATGCGAGAAGAGGCGCGTGGTGATCGTTTTCCTGTCGGCGTGCCGGTGCTGGCAACGCAATGCCAGCCGCGGGTGCGCCTGGTGGGCAAGGCAATACATGCCAGCGCACAGGAGGTGTCCGACAATCCACGGGCGCGTAGCGCGGTGCTGCGCATTGCGGAGAAGATTTGACGATGCTGAATAATCGCTATGTGAGAATGGGTGTGTTGATTGGTGCGGTGATGTTGTCGGCATTTGCGGTGGTCTATGCAAAACATCAGAGTCGCAAGTTGTTTATTGAATTGCAGACCCTGCAGAAAAGCCGGGATGATATGGCGATTGAATGGGGGCAGTTGCAGTTAGAGCAGAGTACCTTGGCGACAGACGGGCGTATTGAATATACCGCGCATGTCAGATTGGGCATGACGCTGCCACCTGGTGATGCGATGCTGATGGTGAAGCCATGAAGTTAATGCCGGTGCAGGCATGAAATTAATGCGGGCGAAGCCATGAAGTTGGATGCCCTGAAGCACGGCCCGGCGAAACAGACTCATAACCATGCGGTGTTCAAGACACCACGCATCCGGCTTTTATCAGTGTTGGCGATATTGGGTGGAGTTGCAGTATTGCTGGTGTGGCGCGCAGTAGATCTTCAGGTGTTGCACCGGGAATTTTTACAGGGGCAAGGTAATGCGCGTCATTTGCGGGTGGTGGCAATGCCCGCGCATCGCGGCATGATCACCGATCGTAATGGTGAACCTCTGGCGATCAGTACGCCAGTTGATTCGGTGTGGGCTAACCCGCGTGAACTTCTGGCAGCACGCGTACAGTGGCCACGCTTGATACGTTTGCTACAACTGGATGCCAATACGTTGCATCGTGATCTTACCAGGCGGGTAGATCGTGAATTTATTTATTTGAAGCGCGCGGTCAGCCCGGAGCTAGCGCAGCAGGTGGTTGTATTGGGTGTGCCGGGAGTGGCCTTGCAACGGGAATACCGCCGTTATTATCCAGCAGGCGAGGTGGCAGCGCATGTGCTGGGGTTTACCAATGTTGATGACCGTGGGCAAGAAGGTATCGAGCTGGCTTATGAGGAGTGGTTGCGTGGTGTGCCGGGCAGTAAGCGGGTAATCAAGGATAACTATAACTTGAAGTTGAAGCGCACTGTGGAGGACGTAGAGGGTATCAGTGAGCCACTCTATGGAAAAAACCTGGCGCTCAGTATAGATCGGCGCTTGCAATATCTCGCATACCGCGAATTAAAGGCTACCATTCAGAGCAGTGGTGCGAAGGCGGGTTCGATAGTGATGCTGGATGTAACTACTGGTGAAATACTGGCGATGGCCAATTACCCTTCGTTCAATCCCAATAATCGCGTTAAATTGCGCGGCGATGCTTATAGAAATCGTGCGGTGACAGATGTGTTTGAGCCGGGCTCAACTATTAAACCTTTTACCATTGCTGCGGCATTGGAAGTGGGCAGGTACCGGCCGTATACCACGATTGATACAACACCTGGGTTTTATAAGGTAGGTCGTCATGTAGTACGCGATATACATAATTATGGTGTGATCGACGTGTCTACTGTGCTGCAGAAATCCAGTAATATTGGCGCGACTAAAATGGCGTTGGCGATGGCGCCGCAACAGTTGTGGTCAATTTTTTCGCGTGTCGGGCTTGGATCAAGTACACATAGTGGTTTTCCAGGTGAAATGACCGGAATGCTGTCAGATTATCAAGGATGGCGTGAAGTTGATCGCGCTACGCTGGCGTACGGCTATGGGATTTCGGTTACTCCATTGCAGCTAGCCCAAGCCTATCGCGTGCTTGCAGATAACGGACAAATGAAACCAATTTCATTTGTCCGAACCGATGTAACACCTGCTGGCGAGCAAGTCATGCGTCCGGAAATTGCGGCGCAGGTACGTGCGATGATGGAAGCGGTAGTAAATGAGGGTGGCACTGGCACTGCAGCAGATGTGTTGGGTTATCGTGTGGGTGGCAAAACGGGTACGGTACATAAATCTGAAATGGGGGGATATGCGGAGAATCGTTATCTTGCATTGTTTGCCGGTGTGGCGCCCATCAGCCGCCCACGTCTGGTGACCGTGGTGATGATTGATGAGCCTGCCGGTGGTGAATATTATGGTGGCCAGATTGCTGCCCCGGTGTTTGGCCGGGTTATGGCAGGCGCGTTGCGTTTGCTGGATATCGCACCTGATGATGTGCAATCACTGCGGACCCAATTGGTGCATGGCAATGGTAGCGCACCGCCTGCAGCATTGAATCCCGTTGCGGTTCAGCCGGTGCCTGAGCATGATCTTGCACCTGGCAAGTCCTATATCAAACGTGTTTCTGCGGGGGCGTTGTGATGGCATCAACTTCTCTCCGCATTACGCAGCGCAAGAAAAAACTGAGCGCATTGCTTGCAGGCTATGCCGTGGTCAATGAGGCTGATGATCGAGAAGTTCACGGTTTGTCCATGGATAGCCGCAAGGTGCAGGCGGGCGATCTGTTTCTGGCCTGCGCGGGCCAGCAAGCGCGACATGGCCGTGAATTTATTGCAGATGCAATTCAGGCCGGCGCAGTTGCAGTGGCCTATGCTCTTGACAGTGCCATTGGTAATGAGGGTGCCATTGCGGTGACTGACGACCCAGTAAAATTGCCTATGTTTGGCATTGCCCAGTTAGGACAGCAGGCAGGTGCAATTGCCGAGCGCTTTTATGATTATCCATCGCGGGATTTATTTGTGGTGGGTATTACCGGCACTAATGGCAAGACCTCATGCAGCCAGTTTATTGCGCAGGCGCTGAATGAAGACACTCCAGCAGGTGTAATAGGCACGCTCGGCAATGGTGTGTATGGCAGGTTGCAGGAGACCAGCCATACCACCCCGGATGCGATTTCCCTGCACGGCTTCTTGGCAGAGATGCGTGCAGCAGGAGTCACGAGTGTAGCCATGGAGGTGTCTTCGCATGGCTTAGAGCAGGGCCGGGTGAATGGCGTAGTTTTTGATGCGGCGGTTTTTACTAATTTGAGCCGCGATCACCTTGATTATCACGGGGACATGGTTGCATATGGTCGTGCCAAGCAGCGTTTGTTTACCATGTCTGGATTACATTATGCGATCATCAATGCGGACGACAGCTTTGGCCGCGAATTATTACAGTCACTATCAAGCGATGTGCAGGTCATTGGCTATACCTTGGGTAATGTAGAAGACGGAGACTATAACCAGATAGTTCGGGGAACACTGCAATCTCAAGGGCTCGATGGTTTGACATTGCAAGTAATTTCGCCTTGGGGCGAGGCATGTTTTACCACGCGTTTATTGGGACGCTTTAACGCCAGTAACCTGCTGGCCGTGCTGGCGACGTTAGTGATATTAGGTGTCCCGTTTGATGGCGCTATAAGGAAACTGAGTCGACTTCAGCCTGTGCCGGGGCGTATGGAATGTTATGGTGGCCGTCTTGGAAAGCCCCTGATAGTAGTCGATTATGCGCATACCCCTGATGCTTTGTCTCAAGTGTTGCAGTCGTTGCGTGAGCATTGTCGGAATGCCCTATGGGTAGTATTTGGCTGTGGGGGAAATCGTGATCGTGGTAAGCGGCCACTGATGGGCGAAATTGCGCAACGCCATGCTGACCATGTGGTACTGACTGATGATAATCCACGTTATGAAAATGCTGAGGAAATTATTGCTGATATCTGTGTCGGGCTGCATGCGCCCAAGTCTATACACATTGAGCGTGACCGCGGTCAGGCGATTGCCTGGGCAGTAACCCGTGCCGCCCAGCATGATGTAGTGTTAATTGCTGGTAAAGGCCATGAGAATTATCAATTGATAGGCGATGCTAAATTAACATTCAGTGACAGTTTGTGCGTGCGAAATCTATTAAAGGATGCCGCGTAATGATGACTTTGTCAGAAGCCGCTCGCGCAGTAAATGCCACCCTGCTGGGTGATGATCTGATGGTTCAGGCAGTGAGTACTGATACGCGTACCCTGCAGCAGGGTGATTTATTTGTTGCTTTGACGGGCGAAAATTTTGATGGCCATATTTTCGTTGCGCAAGCCATCGAAAAAGGTGCCTGTGCAATATTGATTAGCGCGCCTCTTGAAAGTATCGAGTCAGTTAATATAGGAATAAATATTCCAGCACTGCGCGTTGCAGATACACGCCTGGCGTTGGGTCAGTTGTCCGCAGCGTGGCGGATGCAATTTTCAATTCCGGTTATTGCAGTAACGGGCAGTAATGGCAAGACCACCACCAAAGAAATGCTGGCGGCAATTTTTGGACAGCGTGGCAATGTGCTGGCGACGCAAGGTAATCTGAATAATGAAATTGGCGTGCCATTGACGTTGCTGCGTTTGCGCAAGGAACACCGTTATGCAGTCATAGAAATGGGCGCTAGTCATCCTGGTGAAATTGCCTACCTGAGTGGCCTTGCGCGTCCCACCATTGCATTAATTACCAATGCAGCCGTAGCGCATTTAGGTGGTTTCGGCAGTCTCAATGAAGTGGCACGCACCAAAGGTGGAATTTATGAGGCATTGTCAGATACGGGCGTGGGCGTAGTTAATGCAGATGACGCGTATGCCAGTATGTGGCGTGGCATTGTAAACGAACGCAGCTGCGTTACATTTGGCATGCGCACCACCACCGATGTGCATGCAGATATGGATGCGATTAAATGTCACATGGGCTACCAGGCTATTACTACAGACTTCAAAATGCATACGCCGGTCGGTGATGTGATGATAGCATTGCCACTATTGGGGACGCACAATGTCATGAACGCCTTGGCGGCGGGTGCTGCGGCCTTGGCCGCAGGTGCAACCCTGGATGATATACGTAATGGCTTGCAGGACATGCAGCCAGTCAAAGGCCGATTGACAATCAAGCAGGGCGCGTATGGGGCGCGGGTTATTGATGATACCTACAATGCTAATCCGCCATCAGTGCGTGCAGCGATTGATGTTTTAGCCGCAGCCACCGGACCAAAAATATTAGTGTTGGGTGATATGGGTGAACTGGGAGATGACGCGCCGGCATTTCATGCGCAGATCGGCGCCCAAGCACAAGCGGCCGGTATTAATCAGCTTTATGCATTGGGTGAATTGAGCCTGCTGACGGTACAGAGTTTCGGTAATGGCGGGCATCATTATACTTCACATGAAGCATTAATTGCCGCATTGACTGCGGCATTAACCAGGTTGGGATCGGGTTCCACTGTATTGGTAAAAGGATCACGGTTTATGCGTATGGAGCGTGTTGTTGAAGCCATTGTTATACAAGGCGCAAGGAAGGATTAATCACTATGCTCCTTGAGCTTGCAAAGCATTTTTCTCATTACTACAGTGGCTTTAATGTATTTCAATACTTAACATTGCGTGTGGTATTGGCAACATTAACAGCGCTGGTGATAGCCTTGATAATTGGACCTATCATGATACGCAAATTAACCCACTATAATGTGGGTCAGAGTGTGCGTAGCGATGGGCCGCAGACGCATCTTGGCAAGTCAGGTACACCTACCATGGGAGGTGTGTTGATCCTGATGGCCATTGCGATAAGCACTTTATTGTGGGCTGATGTAAGTAACCGATATGTATGGTTGGTGTTGGCGGTTACTTTACTGTTTGGGGTAATTGGTTGGATAGATGATTATAAGAAGTTAGTGTTGCGTAACTCTAAAGGCTTGTCCGCGCGCGCCAAGTATTTTTGGCAATCCATGGTGGGTTTAGGCGCGGCATTATTTATTTATTCATTAGCGCAAACCCCCGCAGAGACCAGCTTGCTGATTCCATTCTTAAAGAATTTTTCCATCGAGCTAGGTGTTATGTTTGTTGTGCTCACTTATTTAGTGATTGTTGGTGCCAGTAACGCAGTGAATTTAACCGATGGCCTGGATGGGTTGGCGATCATGCCCACGGTACTGGTGGCGGGTGCATTAGCGGTTTTTGCTTATGTGGCAGGCAATGTGAAGTTCGCTACGTATCTTAGTGTACCGCATGTACTGGGAGTGGGTGAGGTTGCCGTATTCTGCGGCGCCATGGTGGGTGCGGGGCTAGGGTTTTTATGGTTCAACACCTATCCTGCCCAGGTCTTCATGGGCGATGTGGGTGCATTGGCATTGGGCGCAGCCTTGGGGGTTGTGGCTGTTGTAGTGCGGCAGGAATTAGTGTTGTTCATTATGGGCGGCGTTTTTGTAATGGAGGCGCTTTCGGTAATGCTACAAGTAGCATCTTTCAAATTGACTGGGCAGAGGATTTTCCGTATGGCGCCCATACATCACCATTTTGAGCTTAAAGGGTGGCCCGAGCCGCGTGTGATTGTGCGCTTTTGGATTATTACGGTGATCTTGGTGTTGATTGGTCTGGGTTCACTGAAGATTCGTTAGATTCGTAATAGGTATTAACGCAATGGGCAGCACAAAGCCAAATACGTTGATTGTTGGTTTGGGTAAGACCGGGCTGTCATGCGCACGTTTTTTGACGGCCAAAGGTGTGCCACTTGCAGTGACTGACAGCCGAGCGCAGCCACCGGGATTGATTGAATTGCAGCGAAACCTGCCCGACATTGCGGTTTTTGTGGGTGGCTTTGATCCGACGGCTTTTGCCGCCGCGCAACAATTGATTGTGAGTCCAGGCGTATCATTGCGTGAGCCATTGATCGCCGAGGCAATCTTACGTGGCACGCCAGTTTTGGGGGACATTGAATTATTTGCGCGTCACGCCAAGGCTCCGGTAGTAGCAATTACCGGCTCCAACGGTAAGAGTACGGTCACGACTCTGGTTGCTGAAATGGCGAAAAATGCCGGACGCCGCGTGCGGGCGGGTGGCAATCTGGGTATGCCTGCGCTGGATTTGCTGGACGACTCCGAACCAGATTTGTACGTGTTGGAACTATCCAGTTTTCAACTGGAAACCACTGCATCATTGAATGCAACGGCAGCAGTGGTTTTGAATATCAGTATTGACCATATGGATCGCTATCATAATATGGATGAATACATTGCCGCAAAAGAGCGTGTCTATCGTGGTACTGGAATCATGGTGCTCAACGCGGATGATGCAGCGGTAATGCCCATGGCACAGTCAGGCAGGAGTATCGTGAGTTTTGGTTTGAGTGGACCTGGCTATGAATCAGGAGCTAATCATTTTGGCGTAATCGACTCTGCAGGGCAGGCATGGCTGGCCCAGGGTACGCAACCCTTGATGGCGGTGACAGACGTACGTATTAAAGGGTTGCACAATATTGCAAATGCACTTGCGGCACTTGCGTTGGGCAATGCAGTGGGCTTGCCCATGGATGCGATGCTGAGTACTTTACGAAATTTCCCAGGATTGGCGCATCGTAGCCAATGGGTAGCGGATCTTGATGGCGTAGCCTGGTATAACGACTCGAAGGGAACTAATGTGGGCGCCACACTGGCAGCCTTGCAAGGGATGCCGGGCAAGGTAGTGTTGATTGCCGGTGGCTTGGGTAAAGACGCAGATTTTACCCCATTACGCCAGGCTGCTTTGGAGAAAGCGCGGGCCATAGTCTTGATTGGTCGTGATGCACCGTTAATCGAAGCTGCGCTGAATGGGGTAGTACCCGTAGCTTATGCCACAACAATGCAGGATGCGGTATTGCATGCGCGTCATCTGTCTCAATCAGGCGATGTGGTGCTGTTGTCTCCCGCGTGTGCCAGCTTTGATATGTTCAGCGGCTATGAAGAACGTGGACAGATATTTACCGATGCAGTGTTGGGCTTGGCGGCAAGTATATTAACTGCGGGACATGCGCCATGACAATATGGACACGATGGAATAAGAAACCTAGCAGCACAGGCATGGTGATTATGCCGCGTGCACGTATGACTTCTTCTGGTGGAAGCGTACGTGCAAACGCGTCAGCTAATCAAAGGTCCTTGCCGCTCGGTGATCCATGGTTATTTGGCGCCGCGCTAATCTTGTTATTGTTAGGGCTAGTGATGGTCAGCTCTGCGTCTACCAGTATTGCCGAGCGTCAAGCTGGCCATCCTTTTTATTATTTAATTCGGCAGGTGATGTCTGTGATAGGGGGTATTATTGCCGCGCTGGCTGTAGCGCGAACCCGTCTCGTGTACTGGGAAAAAAGCGGTAGCATGCTGTTGCTTTTTGGCATGTTGCTGCTGGCGTTGGTGCTGTTGCCAGGTATCTCCCATCCGATTAATGGCAGTCAGCGCTGGATACCTTTGGGGTTGTTTAATCTGCAGGCCTCTGAGCCAGTCAAGTTGTTTGTGGTGATTTACGTGGCTGGTTATTTAGTACGACACGGTGCAGAAGTGCGTACGTCTATATTGGGGTTTCTTAAGCCCATGCTGTTGCTGACCGTGGTGGCTGTGTTGTTATTGGCCGAACCGGATTTTGGTGCGACTGTGGTGATATCGGCCACTGTGATGGGCATGCTATTCCTGGGTGGCGCACGTTTGTGGCCCTTTGCGGCATTGGTAGCGCTGGCCGTATCTGCAGGCGCGGCATTGGTTTTATCATCGCCGTATCGCCTGGAACGTATGACAGGTTTTATGAACCCGTGGGCAGATCCCTTTGATACCGGATTTCAATTAACTCAGGCATTGATCGCGTTTGGCCGGGGAGAATGGTGGGGCGTAGGCTTGGGTGCCAGTGTTCAGAAATTATTTTATTTGCCAGAAGCGCATACAGATTTTTTGTTTGCGGTGTTGGCTGAAGAGTTAGGCTTACTTGGTTCATTGGCAGTAATTGCCTTATTTGGTTTGATTGTGATGCGCGCCTATATGATTGGTCGCGTAGCAGAACGAAGAGGTAATTTATTTGCGGCTTATCTGGCGTATGGCTTGGGCTTATGGATTGGCCTACAAGCTTTGATTAACATCGGTGTGAATATGGGCATGTTGCCTACTAAAGGTTTGACATTACCGCTGATGAGCTATGGCGGCAGCAGTATTGTGGTTATGTGTATTGCGATTGCATTGCTGTTGCGCATTGCTCACGAAACCCAGTTCACAAGTGCGGACATGCATATGCCTGTTACTGCACTGCATGTTCCTCCGTTAGTGAAATCATGACAGATAAAATCATGTCAAATGGAGTCTCTGAATTGCATAATGTGCAGCGGGTGTTGATTATGGCAGGGGGTACTGGTGGGCATGTATTCCCTGCGTTGGCCGTTGCCGAAACATTACGTGCACAAGGTGTTGAAGTGATATGGATGGGCACCCGTAAGGGATTGGAAGCCGATATCGTTCCACGTGCGGGTTTTGACATGGAGTGGGTATCTGTCAGTGGGTTGCGCGGTAAAGGATTATCGAGTTGGGTGTTAGCTCCTTTTAAATTGACATGGGCAATGGCGCAATCGCTGGCAATTATTATGCGCCGCCGTCCGATGATGGTGTTGGGAGTGGGGGGGTTTGTTACTGGGCCAGGTGGTTTTGTCGCCTGGCTGTTACATAAACCATTGGTGATTCATGAGCAGAACGCTGTGGCGGGTATGACTAATCGCTGGTTGTCTCATTGTGCTACTAAAGTGCTGGAAGCATTTCCTGGAACTTTCCCCGCACAGGCTAAGGTTATTGCGACAGGTAACCCGGTACGCGCAGAAATTATGACTGTACCCTCACCTGAGCAGCGTATGGCAGGACGTAAAGGTAAATTAAATATATTGGTTGTCGGCGGTAGTTTGGGTGCGCAGGTATTTAATCAAGTGATGCCTGAAACAGTGAAACAGATGGGGGCACAATGGCGACCTGAAATATGGCATCAAGCCGGGCAGCGTCATATTGATGCCGCGCGTGCTGCATATCAACAGGCCGGGATTGCGGCACGGGTGGAATCTTTCATTGAAGATATGGCTGCTGCCTATGCCTGGGCAGATTTGGTATTGTGTCGTGCAGGTGCATTGACTATATCCGAGTTGGCGACCGCAGGTGTGGCATCGATTCTGGTACCTTATCCGTATGCGGTGGACGATCATCAGACGCATAACGCAGCCTATCTGGTGCAGGCTGGCGCGGCATTACTCATCCCACAGTCGCAGTTGAATACACAGACATTGAGTGCCGCGCTGAATACTTACTGCGAGATGCCGGATCAAGGGCGGATGCGCTTAATGAAAATGGCAATGGCGGCCCGGAAATTGGCAAAGCCCGGCGCGACGCATGAAGTGGCGCAATGGTGTCTCGAGGTGGCGCGCACATGAGACGCATCAAACATATTCATTTCGTAGGCATCGGTGGCTCGGGCATGAGCGGCATCGCCGAAGTGCTGCTTAATCTGAATTATCAAGTATCCGGTTCAGACATGCATGAAAGTGCCACAACGCGTCGGCTTAGTAATTTAGGGGTCAATGTCAGCTTCGGCCACAGCGCCGCTGCGGTGAATAATTGTGATGTTGTCGTAACGTCCACTGCGGTGCGGGAGGACAACCCGGAATTATTGGAGGCGCACCGTTTACGCATCCCAATTGTGCCGCGTGCCGAAATGCTGGCGGAGCTGATGCGTTTCCGCAAAGGTATCGCCATAGCCGGCACACATGGCAAAACTACCACCACCAGTCTGGTAGCGAGCCTGTTGGCAGAAGGTGGCCTGGATCCAACCTTTGTGATTGGTGGACGCCTTAATAGCATTGGTGGTAATGCTCGTCTTGGCACGGGGCAATATCTGGTGGCAGAAGCCGATGAAAGTGACGCCTCGTTTCTTTATTTGCAACCGATGATTGCTATTGTCACTAATATTGATGCGGATCATATGGAAACGTACGGTGGCGATTTTGGCCGATTACGCCAGACGTTTGTGGAATTCTTGCATCATTTGCCATTTTACGGACTCGCCGTATTATGTGTGGATGATCCAGTAGTGAGACAGATTTTGCCGCACGTAACACGCCCAATAGTGACCTATGCTATTGCTAATGATAGTGACAATAACAGTGCAGGCGATGCCGACATCATTGCCAGCAATATACAGCAAACCAAGGCGCGCACTTCGTTTACAGTATCACGCGCAGACAGGCCTCACTGGTTACATGTCACCTCCAATCTGGCGGGGCGACATAATGTTCTTAACGCGCTGGCAGCCATCGCCGTGGCGCATGAAGTGGGTGTGGCTGATGATGCAATTTTGCGTGGGCTGGCTAACTTTCAGGGTGTGGGTCGACGCTTCCAGAGTTATGGCGAGCTCGCCACGCCGGCCGGCTCGGTGTTGATGATTGATGATTATGGTCATCATCCACGTGAAGTTGCTGCAACCCTGCAAGCGATTCGTGCGGGTTGGCCGGGGCGGCGGCTGGTAGTGGCATTTCAGCCGCATCGTTATTCGCGCACGCGTGATTTATTTGAAGATTTCACCAAGGTATTATCCGAAGTGGATGTGCTTGTGCTAATTGAGGTTTACGCCGCAGGTGAAGCGCCGATTGCGGGCGCCGACGGTCGCACCCTGTGCCGCGCAATTCGTGCGCGGGGACAGACGGATCTGATATTTATAGAGCGCGCAGCCGATCTGGCGCAGACCCTCACCAGTGTGTTGCGTGATGGCGATGTTTTGCTAACCTTGGGTGCAGGTGATATTGGCACGATAGCTGTTAAGTTGCCTCAGCAACTGCAGGGAAATGTAGCGTGATGACAATGCAGAAGCAACCAGTATTACGAGGTGTCTTGCTTCACAACGAATCGATGGCCCGCCATACCACTTGGCGCGTCGGCGGTCCGGCCCGACAATTTTATCAGCCACGGGATGCGGAGGATCTAGCCGTGTTTCTGCAGCAGTTATCTGAATCAGAGCCGGTTTTCTGGATAGGTTTAGGCAGCAATCTGTTGGTGCGTGATGGTGGCATTCATGGCACTGTTATTAAGACATCCGGTACATTGAGTGGCCTGACTGTTTTGCCAGAGGTGGACATCACCTCTGGCCAGGATGCTCTCTTGGTGGATGCCCAAGATGTCGTCACGGTACGTGCGGAGGCGGGCGTACCCTGTGCAAAGGTAGCCCGTTTCAGTGCGCGTCACGATCTGATGGGTATCGAATTTTTTGCCGGAATCCCGGGCACCGTAGGTGGTGCATTGGCGATGAATGCCGGCGCCTTTGGCGGTCAAACCTGGTCGGTAGTACAAGCAGTAGAAACACTGGATCGCAATGGCCTACATCACGTGCGCGCATTGGGAGATTATCAAATAAGTTATCGACATGTGGTGGGCCCAGCGGATGAATGGTTCATTGCCGCCCGCTTTAATTTGCAAAAAGGCGAAGGGGCTACCAGCATGGCACAAATTAAAAATCTGCTGGAGAAGCGCAATCGTACCCAGCCTACTAATCAAGCAAGTTGTGGCTCGGTATTCCGCAACCCCCCGGGCGATCACGCCGCCCGCCTGATCGAGGCCAGTGGTTTGAAGAGTACGTGTATAGGCGGCGCCTGTGTGTCGGCCAAACATGCCAATTTTATTGTTAATAACGGCACGGCAACCGCTGCCGATATTGAAACGCTGATAGTGCGGGTAGCCGAGGTAGTGGAGCGTGAGCATGGAATCATGCTGATTCCTGAGGTGCACATTATTGGTGAATTCCAGGCTCAGAAAGCGGTACAGCAAGCCGAGGTGAGACATGAATAGTAGCAATTCAAAGAGCATAAGTCAGCCCCAGGACTTTGGCAAGGTTGCAGTGCTGTTTGGCGGTTGGTCGGGGGAGCGCGAGGTCTCGCTGCAAAGTGGTAATGCGGTAGTGCAAGGATTACAGCGGCGCGGTGTCGACGTACATGGGATTGATGCAGGCAAAAATGTTTTGGAGAAATTAGCCGCAGGCAGATTTGATCGGGTTTTTATCGCACTGCATGGCCGTGGCGGCGAAGATGGGGTAATGCAAGGCGCATTGGAAATGCTGGGTATACCGTATACCGGCAGCAAGGTGCTAGGTTCAGCGCTAGGTATGGATAAACTGCGTGCCAAGCGTTTGTGGATAAACGGAGGTTTGCCCACGCCCACTTTTAGAATAATCGATGAATATACTGATTTACCAGGGCTGGCTCGAGAGCTTGGGTTGCCATTAATTATTAAACCAGTGCATGAAGGCTCAAGCCTGGGTGTTGCCAAAGTTACACAGCTTGATGAACTTGCCTCTGCATGGCAAGCCGCACGTGCGCTGGATAATACGGTATTGGCAGAGCGCTGTATCAAGGGTGAAGAATATACCGCCACTATTCTTGGCAAGGAAGTGCTGCCGCTGATACGTATAGTGACACCCCATGCTTTTTATGATTACCACGCCAAATATTTTGCCAGCGACACACGTTATTTATGTCCGAGTGGCCTCGACCCCTTAAGTGAACGGACAATGCAGGAAATGGCGATGCAGGCATTTCAGGCGCTGGATTGCAGTGGTTGGGGACGCGTTGATTTTATGCGGGATGAGCAAGGGCAGCCGTGGCTGATTGAAGTTAATACTGTGCCAGGTATGACGGATCACAGTTTAGCGCCGATGGCCGCGCGCCAGGCGGGCATCGAATTTGATGAATTGGTATGGAAAATTTTAGAGACCACCTTGGCCGCTCCCGGCATCCTGCCTCTCGCAGCACTTGTGCCTCCATGCACGTCGTAACCCTATGTTTGGCTCTATGTTTAAAAAGGTAAATAAAAGCAATCGTCGCCTTGTGCAGCCGGAGCAGGCAGGAGAGGCGGGTAAAATGCAGGGTTTTCGCCTGCGTATTGTAGCGCTGGCTGTAACTGGCAGTGTGCTATGTGCCTTGCTAGTGTGGGGCGGTATAAAGCTAGAAGATCCACATACTCTGCCTATTACCCGTGTAGAGATTCAAGGAGATTTTTTTTATGTGGAAAAACAGCAAATACAGCAGATGCTGAATGAGCAGAAAGTGGCCGGATTTTTGAATGTGGATGTTGATGCGATACGCAATAGACTGCTTGATATACCTTGGGTGAATGCGGCAACAGTGCGGCGTGTCTGGCCGGATACACTGCAGATAAAAGTAGTAGAACAACGACCGGTTGCACGCTGGGGCGCGGGTGGATTAGTGAATGGCGAAGGACAGTTGTTTTTTCCATTACCTGAAACTTATCCGGCGAATTTGCCTGAACTGCAGGGACCCGTTGATAGCCAGACTGTAGTGGCCACGCGCTATACAGAAATGAAGAAGGAATTAGAGCCGCTTGCATTGAAGATTAACCGAATCGTGTTGGATGAGCGGCGCTCCTGGAAAATTGAACTTAATAGTGGTGTAACGCTATTGCTGGGACGTGGCAATAATAATGCGCGCTTGACACGTTTCGCAAGACTTTATCCTGTTGCTCTCGCGGCGCGTGCGGTAGAGATAGAGCAGGTAGACTTGCGCTATACAAATGGATTTTCAGTTCGCTGGAAAACATAACCAATGAAATTTAGCGGTAGTTATGGCGATAAATAATTTTATTAAATTTTAAATGCAAGTTTGGCGGGATAAATAGATTTAGATGTCAAAAAAATCAGAGAAAGATTTGGTGGTAGGCTTGGATATTGGTACATCCAAGGTAGTAGCTATCGTCTGCGAAATTAATGCTTCTGGGCAGGTGGAGATTATTGGAATAGGCTCACATCCATCGCGCGGCCTTAAAAAAGGCGTGGTAGTCAATATTGAGTCGACAGTGCAGTCAATTCAGCGCGCTGTCGAAGAGGCAGAGTTGATGGCCGGCTGTCAGATTCACTCAGTCTATGCGGGTATTGCGGGTAGCCACATTCGTAGCTTGAATTCTCATGGCATTGTCGCAATTCGGGATAATGAGGTTACCGCGGCTGACGTGGATCGGGTGATTGATGCGGCGCGCGCGGTAGCGATCCCAGCCGATCAGAAAATACTGCACATCCTGCCGCAGGAATTTATTATTGATCATCAGGAAGGTATTCGTGAACCGATTGGTATGTCTGGGGTGCGTCTAGAGGCAAAGGTGCATATTGTTACGGGTGCGGTAAGTGCGGCCCAGAATATTATCAAATGTGTGCGACGCTGTGGTCTGGAAGTTGATGACATCATTCTGGAACAGCTCGCGTCCAGCTATGCAGTATTGACAGAAGATGAGAAAGAATTAGGCGTGTGTCTGGTAGATATCGGCGGCGGCACAACGGATATCGCAATATTTATTGATGGGGCAATTCGGCATACTGCAGTTATTCCGATCGCAGGTGATCAGGTGACTAATGACATTGCCGTGGCATTACGTACCCCCACCCAGTTTGCGGAAGAAATCAAAATAAAATATGGCTGTGCACTGCGGCAGTTGGCAAATGTTAATGAAAGTATTGACGTGCCCAGCGTCGGCGATCGGCCGCCGCGTCGGTTAGCCCGCCAAACTTTGGCTGAAGTGATTGAGCCGCGCTATGAGGAATTGCTGAGCTTGGTGCAGGCTGAGTTGCAACGCAGTGGATATGAAGGATTGATTGCTGCGGGAGTTGTGTTGACGGGGGGCACCGCAAAAATGGAAGGGGTTATTGAACTTGCTGAAGAAGTTTTTCACCTGCCGGTACGCTTGGGATTGCCCCAAAATGTCATGGGGTTGGCAGATGTAGTACGTAATCCCATCCATGCAACAGGTGTGGGACTTTTATTGTTTGCTTGTCAAAATCGTGCAGCAAATCGGGGAACAGATGCAAAGGTCCGTGATGGAGTCAAGGGCGTGTGGGCAAGAATGAAGGGTTGGTTTCAAGGCAGTTTTTAGTAGTTTTTTTTGGGATTTTATTCAGGTAGTTTTTGAAGTAGATAAGGAGATATCGCCATGTTTGAATTATTGGATGCATACAGTCAGAATGCAGTAATTAAGGTTATCGGAGTAGGCGGCGGGGGCAGTAATGCCGTGGAACACATGCTTGCGGCAAATATTGATGGCGTGGATTTTATTTGCGCCAACACTGATGCGCAAGCATTGAAAAACTCTGCGGCAGGTACCGTGTTGCAGTTGGGGGGAAGCGTTACCAAAGGTTTGGGTGCCGGGGCTAATCCCGAGGTAGGTCGACAAGCTGCACTGGAAGATCGTGAACGTATTATGGAGCTGATTCGTGGCACCGATATGCTGTTTATTACCGCCGGCATGGGTGGTGGTACTGGGACAGGCGCTGCGCCTATTGTGGCGCAAATAGCTAAGGAGATGGGCATCCTGACCGTAGCGGTGGTTACCAAACCGTTTCCCTTTGAAGGTGCCAAGCGCATGCGAGTTGCACAAGCGGGAATTAAAGAGCTGACACAATATGTTGACTCATTGATCACGATTCCCAATGAGAAGCTTCTGTCGGTGTTAGGCAAGGGTGTGTCGTTACTGGATGCGTTTCGCTCGGCCAACAATGTTTTGTTAGGCGCAGTACAAGGCATTGCCGAATTGATTACCCGCCCAGGTTTGATCAACGTCGACTTTGCAGACGTGCGCACAGTAATGTCTGAAATGGGTATGGGCATGATGGGTTCCGGTTCGGCCAGTGGCGCAGACCGCGCCCGGCGGGCCGCTGAAGCCGCAGTCGCCAGCCCGCTGCTTGAAGACATTAATTTGTCAGGTGCGTGCGGCATTCTGGTGAATGTTACCGCGGGGCTGGATATGTCGATTGGGGAATTTGAAGAGGTAGGAAATATTATTAAAGAATTTGCTTCTGAGAATGCAACAGTGGTAGTCGGTACCGTGATTGATCCTGACATGCAGGGTGAACTACGCGTTACTGTGGTAGCGACGGGCCTAGGCGGTCGTCGTGAAGAAGTGGCCGAAAAACCCATCAAGCTGGTATACCAGCAGAATGGCCAGAATGCCATAACGACTTCCCCAGCCGAACAGGTTGCAGTGCAGGCTACCCTGGCAGGATTTAGTGAACTCGACTATGGCAAGTTGGATCGGCCTACAGTAATACGCAATCAACAAGTAGTTGCAGGGCGTCACGCGCGGGCAGTGAATCTTGAGGCCAATCTCGATTATCTGGATATTCCGGCGTTTTTACGCCGTCAAGCCGACTAAGGAAGCAAACATAAGGCGCGCAGCTTCACCGCAAATCTTATGAGTTGGGTCGTGAGAGTGTGTGTTCCAGCTCGCTGCTATGAATCAAGGGGCGGCCCATTTGTTCGGTGACGGAGGTGCTGTGTGAGTATTGCAGGTGATCTTTGGTCGGACCACTTTTTTGTGGCTTCAGGGCTCATACACATGAGATTACTTCGTTGTTGAGCAAAGGGTTGGCAGTGTAAAACATAGTACTTAGAGCCTATTCGATATCTCGCTGAAGGGCGCAGCGCAGCGTTGCCATAATTATAGGGGTACCCACAAAATGCTCAAGTATTGCGTGCGCGCATTTTCGGATACTTTGCCTCAGCTAGAGGCACCTACTTTGGTGCACTACATCCCTTGATCAGGATATTGAACAGGCTCTTAGAGATTAAGTGTTGTTTTTTTGATACAGTTTTTGGTAATTCTGTCAGATTTCTAGGTGCTTGTTTTAAGCTGTGATAGCATAAAGGTCCTGAAATAGGTAGCTTTCAGCCTGATTATATGGCATCTACCGTGGCTTGGGCGCCTGACTAAGTCTTTGGATAATACGTATTTAGAGTGTTTGTAAAATGACCAGACAACGTACCTTGAAAAATGTCATTCGGGCAACAGGGGTGGGCCTGCATTCCGGCGAAAAAGTTTATTTAACATTACGTCCTGCAGCAGTCAATACCGGAATTGTGTTTCGGCGCATCGACCTTGAGCCGCCCGTTGAAATTAATGCACGGCCTGAAAATGTGGGGGATACACGTCTCTCAACCACGTTGCGTAATGGCACTACCACTGTTTCTACCGTCGAGCATTTATTATCGGCGTTTGCCGGGTTAGGTATCGATAATGCCTATGTTGACCTCAGCGCACCCGAAGTGCCGATTATGGATGGAAGCGCTGGCCCCTTTGTGTTCCTGATCCAGTCTGCCGGCGTGGAAGAGCAAAATGCGGCCAAACGGTTTATTCGCATTAAGCGGTCCACAATTGTTAAAGAAGGTGATAAATGGGCACGTTTCGAACCTTTTGATGGCTTTAAAGTCGCTTTCGGCATAAATTTCGATCATCCAGCCTTCAAAGGCCGTCGCCAGGAAGTGGAGATTGATTTTTCTCGCACTTCTTTTGTTAAAGAAGTGAGCCGCGCCCGCACTTTTGGGTTTATGCGCGACATCGAAATGTTACGCAGCAACAAGCTCGCTTTAGGTGGTAGTCTGGATAACGCCATTGTAGTTGACGATTATCGTGTGCTTAACGAAGAAGGTCTGCGTTATGAAGATGAGTTCGTAAAGCATAAAGTGTTGGATGCTGTGGGTGATCTTTATCTGCTCGGCCATAGCTTGATTGGCGCATTCAGTGGATACAAATCCGGCCATCAATTGAATAATCGTTTATTGCGTGCACTGTTAGCGGATGAAAGTGCGTGGGAAATTGTGACATTTGAAGGCAACATATCCGCCCCCGTCTCATTTTCCCAAGTGCTTGCCGCTTCCTGAACTCTACGATAGCCCAGTTATTAAATAAAATTAATTTTCCTGCAGATTATTACCATAGTAAATTGAATTTAAACTTCAGTACGTTGAAGTTTTAGAAAAACCACCGTAATACTTGGTTTCGCATCACATGCTTCACAGTTTTTTATCTTTTCCATACTGTGCCAAACGTTGCAGCGCGCCTTTCAGGTGAGTGTCGGTAATGTCTTGGGCGATGCTGTCCAGTAACAGGGCAGTTTTATTAGACATATAGGCATGCCTGATCTTTTCTGGGCGATTTATTACCGCATTCTGGGGTCGGACTTTCACTTCAATAGTGCTTAGCGCCGGCAGGCCACGCTGGCGTAATTGCTGCACCAGCGTACGGCTGCTATAACGCAATTTCAGTGCCCATGCTGATGAGTCAGCGTGTAATATCAGTATATTATCCCGCAGGTTAGCTACTTGGCAGTGTTGATTCAGCGGTGCCGGAATGCAGCCCCGCAAGGTCCGGTTGAGCATCTCTAAACGGTGAGTATGGCCAAGTACTACCTGTAAAGCATCAGGACTTGCCAACAATAACTGCACGATATTCTTCAGTGGACGCCCACCTATTTTTCTGTGTATTCATATGTGCAGACTTCTGCAAAGACCCTTATAATATCAGATTATCCTGACAACAGTCTGATCATAGTTTCAGGTAATACCGGATTATATCCACTTCCATAAACACAACGAGGGCGAGAGAATAACCGGCCCAACCCGACGTATTAAGGCTAAGGCACGGCGGATTCATCGTTTTATCATTAAATATGGTTCCAAAATTCCTAAGTAAACTGTTTGGTAGTCGTAACGACCGCTTGGTAAAAGCCATGCAAGGCAATGTGGCACGCATTAACGCGCTAGAGGTTCAATTTGCAGGTTTGTCAGATGATGCCTTGCGGGCCAAGACGGATGAGTTTCGGCAACGTCTGGCAACTGGGGAAGATCTCGACAAGTTGTTGCCTGACGCGTTTGCTACAGTGCGTGAAGCTGGTAAGCGTGTGTTAAATATGCGCCATTTTGATGTGCAGCTGATTGGCGGTATGGTGCTGCATGCAGGCAAGATTTCCGAAATGCGCACGGGTGAAGGAAAAACCCTGGTAGCAACTTTGGCGGCGTATCTGAATGCTTTGCCGGGTACTGGCGTGCATGTGATTACAGTTAATGATTATCTGGCACGGCGTGACTCGTCGTGGATGGGACGGCTTTATGGTTTTCTTGGATTGACTACGGGTGTGATATTGTCCGGCCAGGATAATGAGGCCAAACGGGCGGCATATGCGTCAGACATTACCTACGGCACCAATAACGAATTTGGGTTTGATTATCTGCGTGATAACATGGCCTTTAGCCCGCAAGACCGTGTGCAGCGCAAATTGAATTACGCGATTATCGACGAAGTAGACTCGATTTTAATTGATGAGGCGCGTACGCCGTTGATTATTTCGGGTCCTACTGATGATAACTCGGATTTGTACAAAAAGATCAATGTACTGATTCCAAAGCTGATCAAGCAGCAAGCCGAAGATGGGCCGGGGGATTATGCAGTAGATGAAAAAACGCGCCAGGTGCATATCACCGAAGAAGGTTTTGGGCATGCAGAAGAATTGCTGGCTGCGGCGGGTCTGCTTGCCGAAAATGAAAGCTTATATGATGCCGCCAATATCAGTCTGATGCACCATTTGAATGCCGCATTGCGTGCGCACGCGTTGTATTTCCGGGATGTTGCTTACATTGTAAAAGATGGCGAAGTTATTATCGTTGATGAATTTACTGGCCGCGTCATGCCGGGTCGTCGTTGGTCTGAAGGTTTGCACCAGGCGGTAGAAGCCAAAGAAGGGGTGGGAATTCAGAATGAAAACCAGACCATGGCGTCCATCACCTTTCAAAATTATTTCCGGCTCTACAATAAATTATCTGGCATGACAGGTACTGCCGATACTGAGGCCTATGAATTTCAGCAGATTTATAGTCTGGAAGTAGTAGTTATCCCTACCAATCGAGCCATGGTGCGCAAAGATAATGGCGACTTGATTTATCTTACTGCCAAAGAAAAATTTGCGGCGATCATTGAAGATATCAAGGAGTGTCAGGGCCGAGGTCAGCCAGTGCTGGTCGGCACTACCTCTATCGAAACATCGGAATATTTGTCGCGGCTGCTCACTGAACAGAAAATTCAGCATGAAGTATTGAATGCCAAGCAACATGCGCGTGAAGCAGAAATTGTCGCACAGGCAGGCCGCCCCAACATTGTCACTATCGCCACCAACATGGCGGGCCGGGGTACGGATATTGTGTTGGGCGGTAGCCTGGAGTCGGAGTTGGCGGCCCTGGAGAACACAGGCCACGATACGGGCGAGCAAAAACCTGATGATGAGAAAATAGCGCAGATACGTGCGCAATGGCAACAGCGCCATGACGAAGTGGTGGCATTAGGTGGCTTGCATATTATTGGCACCGAGCGCCATGAATCACGGCGTATTGATAATCAGTTGCGAGGTCGTTCTGGCCGTCAGGGTGATCCGGGTTCGACGCGTTTTTATTTATCGCTGGAAGATAATCTGATGCGTATTTTTGCTTCCGATAGGGTGTCTGCGATCATGCAGAAACTCGGTATGCAGGAGGGCGAAGCGATTGAACACCCTTGGGTAAGCAAGGCCATTGAAAATGCGCAGCGCAAGGTGGAAGGTCACAACTTTGACATTCGCAAGCAGCTGCTGGAATACGACGACGTAGCCAATGATCAGCGTAAAGTAATTTATGAACAGCGTAATGAGCTGATGGAAACCGGCGATGTTTCCGTCACCATCCAGGCGATCCGCAACGATGTTCTTACAGCAGTCATTGATCAGTACATCCCGCCACAAAGCCTGGATGAGCAATGGGACATTCCAGGGTTACAAACCGCATTGGATACTGAGTTCGGTTTGCGCCTGGATGTCGCAGGTTGGCTGCACGCTGACGATACGTTGCATGAAGATATCTTGCGCAAGCGTATTTTCGAGGAATTGGAAAAAGCGTATAACGATAAAGAAGCCGTGGCGGGTAGCGCAGTGATGCGTCACTTTGAAAAAGCAGTCATGCTGCAAGTGCTCGATACGCACTGGAAAGATCATCTTGCGGCAATGGACCACTTGCGTCAGGGTATTCATCTGCGCGGCTACGCACAAAAAAATCCCAAGCAGGAATACAAGCGTGAAGCGTTTGAGATGTTTGGCATGATGCTGGATAAGATCAAGCGTGAAGTTATAAGTCTATTATCTAAGGTACAAGTGCGTGCCGAGGAAGATGTGCAAGCGGTTGAGGAGCAACGACGTGCCCATGCCACCATGGCGCCGATGCGTTTTGAGCACGCCCAGGTTGCTGCCATGACGAATGTGCTAGGTATAGAAGAAGATGCGTCTGGTGACAGTGAAGAGCAGCATGAACCCTTTGTGCGGGGTGGCCGTAAAATAGGCCGCAATGAACCGTGTCACTGCGGCTCTGGACAAAAATATAAAAACTGTCATGGCAAGCTTGCATAACTGGTTTTATGGGTTAAGTTTCAGAGTGGAAAAATATGGCCGTAGGATTAACAGGCTTGCCTGATATGTACCCGGTACCAGGCATTCGCCTGGGTACTGTATGTGCCGGAATTAAAAAATCTGATCGGCGTGACTTGGTTGTCATGGAAATTGCGGTAGGTGCACACAGTGCGGCGGTATTTACACGCAATGCTTTTTGCGCGGCCCCCGTAGTGGTGGCACGCAACCATTTGACGTCCATTGCTCCGCGTTATCTATTGATTAATACCGGCAATGCCAATGCGGGCACAGGGGAGTCAGGACTGGGTGATGCGCAGCGTTGTTGTGAAGCCATGGCGCAGTTAGCAGGGTGTGGAACAGCAGAAGTATTGCCGTTTTCTACCGGCGTGATTGGAGAGCCGCTGCCAGTACAGCGCATTATTGCAGGGTTGCCTGCCGCTTATGCAAATCTGAGCGTTACCGGTTGGGACGATGCGGCTCACGGCATTATGACCACCGATACAGTTGCGAAAGGTTCGTCGCGCCAGGTGCAGATCAATGGCCACACGGTGACTGTAACGGGTATTGCTAAGGGCTCAGGCATGATTCGCCCGGATATGGCGACCATGCTTGCTTTTGTCGCCACTGATGCCGCCTGTGATGCGCTGGTATTACAACAATGTTTGAATCATGCTGTTGAAAAATCATTTAATCGTATTACCGTGGATGGCGACACCTCTACCAATGACGCCTGTGTTCTGATTGCCACTGGACAAACTGACGCACCCATTACCAGCGTCACAAGTGCGCCCTATAAGATCTTATGTGATGCTGTAACTGAAGTGTGTACTGAGCTAGCCCAAGCCGTGGTGCGCGATGGTGAAGGGGCGACCAAGATAATGACCATAGACGTGCGGGGCGGCGCCAGCGATGCGGAGTGTGCGCAGGTAGCCTATGCCGTTGCAAATTCCCCATTAGTGAAAACGGCATTTTTTGCTAGCGACCCTAACTGGGGACGTATTCTCGCTGCAGTAGGTCGGGCTGGAGTTGTCCACCTCGATGTTGAAAAGATTAATATTTATCTGGATGATGTATGCATCGTTCAAAATGGGGGTCGCGCGCCCACTTACAGCGAAGAGTTGGGGCAGCAAGTAATGAAGCGTAATGAGATCAATGTAAGGATTCTGCTGGGGCGGGGAGATCATCAAACTCAAGTGTGGACCTGTGATTTTTCGTATGATTACGTGCGTATCAATGCTGGGTATCGCAGCTAAAAATCCGTTTAGATGCGTAATGATATATGGCCAGGCCAGAAAAAGTGGTTAATAAAAAATACGGATAAAAAATCCTACGGGGATAAGGTGGATTAATATCACTGCCTAGATTTCAAGAGATCCCGGATGTCAGTTAGCAGCCGTTCCTCTATAGAAGGCTGAGGCGGTGCCAATGGTGCAACCGCCTCTTTCTTTTTGAACGCATTAATAGCATTGACTACCATAAAAATAGTAAAAGCGATGATTATGAAGTCTATAGTCGTCTGCAGGAATTTTCCGTATTTTATCATTACGGCAGCACTGCCGGCTGTGGCTTCTTGCAAAGTGACAGCCAAGTCGTAAAAGTTAACCCCGCCGATCAGCAGGCCAATGGGTGGAAGGATTATATCCTCCACCAAAGAAGACACAATCTTGCCAAATGCTGCACCGATGATGATGCCGACAGCCATGTCAACCACATTGCTTTTGACGGCAAATGCTTTAAACTCTTGTAGAAAATTCATCGCACTACCCTCCGAATTAGAAGCCGTACACCAAGGTCATAGCTGTTTCAGTATCCAGGTTTTTCACTAAAACAGAGACTTCAGAAATATGTCTGGCGGTAAACGAAAGCTTCATCGCTAGACTACCTGCCAACTGGGCTGTAAGTGCTGTTACTGATCGAGTAATGGTGGCACCACTACCAATTTCAGTCGCCAGATCCTCGCTCAAAGACGCTGATGGACTGAACTTCCACAGCAGCTTGCCACCGATATACCCTATAAACTCATTTTTTGATGTGCCGTTGCGTAATTGCGTTTGTCGTGCACCCGGACCCACCTCAAGGTCCAATGTCAGGGAATCCTGATTGATAACCCGGTACCCATAACCTAGCACTTCACTTGTGCGGTAGTCGAAGCCAGCAAAACGATCATTTTCATAACTAACAAGACCAAACGCATAGCTTCTCACGTCAATCTTATAATCGCTCTTCCCAGATAATGCATAACGCTCCCCAGTGGTGCGAATGGCATCTGAGGTGTTCAGTGCATCAAATTTACCGGTATGACGCCATTTATCCTGTTCATGTGCCACGCTAGCCCGTGCCTTCATGGAGGTGGTTTCAGTGTTGCCACTGGTTGCTACAATACCTACTTCCGCTTCACCTTTCCAAGGTTGGGTAGTTACTTCGGCAATTGCTGGGCCAGAAAGTCCTATTAAAATTATAACGGCGAGACCATTTTTAAAAAGCATACATATTTCCTCTATATTGAATTGAGTTGGCTATATATATAAAGTGACCCTTGCTTTATGGTCACTCAGGTTTTCATATATTGCTTTGCGAAATTTTGACGAGGTATGCCCCATGTGATGAAGGATGCCAATTGAATGATTATTTAATAAAGATAGGTCACTATAAAGTGATAATTACTAATCAGCAATACATGAAAAATGAATTAAAAAAATATCTAATAGTGATGACACTTTAAAAAGCGCATAGATATGCGTAAGTAAGTTGCTTAGGTGTTGCATGGAATTTCTTTATACAGAAAGCGATGGCATATAGTGATTTCCCATGCACTTGAGGAGGCGACTAACAGCCACCATCCATCCGATGGATTACTTCAGTGCCATCCCATCATGTAGAATTTTTGGGGTAACAAATATTAGCAGCTCTACTTTATTGTCGGTATTGGCAGTTTTTCTGAATAAAGTGCCAATCCACGGTAGTTCACTAAGGAAGGGAACGCCATCCACCTGGCGACGCCGTACTGTTTCATATACGCCACCTAATACCACGGTTTCCCCATTATTGACCAGTACCTGAGTGCTAACTTCTTTTTTGTCGATGCTGGGTATGCCATTAAATAATTCGCCTACGCTGTCTTTAGTCACTACCAGATCCATAATGATATGGTTGTCAGGGGTGATTTGTGGGGTGACCTTTAAGCCCAGTAAAGCATCCTTAAATTCGATGCTGGATACCGCGCCCACACCGCCCGGGCGTATGAAGCCAATTTGCGTGCCTTGCTTGATTGTTGCCTCTTTTCGATCCGCAGTAATGACGCGGGGGCTCGACACAATTTCTCCGCGACCTTCGGCTTGCATGGCTGATAATTCCAGATCAATCAGGTAGTCAGCCCCCAGAATAGAGAGACCAATACGACCAGCGGGAGAAATTACGGGTAAATTTACGTTAAGACGGTCAGACAAGCTGCCCATAGTCACTGGAAATGCACCTAATCCGCCCGCGATATTGCTCAATGCAGAGCCGACGGTCGTGTCTGTCGCGGCGAGGCTACCGGCACTGGTTATAATG
>JBKJTS010000084.1:0-13476 GCA_046590885.1 Gammaproteobacteria bacterium | reverse complement strand
TTCATAGGCGCGAATTTTTTGCGGCATTTGCTGCCAGGCTTTCAGCAAGGCAGTGACATCCTGGTCTGTCGCAGCGCGTGCCAGCAGGTGAGTGTAGGCATTACATTCCAGCGCGTCACTCTGCGTGTCATTGATAATGTTAGCTTTGCGTAAGTCAGGCAGCAAATCAGTCAGTGAGGCCCATTGCTGCAATTCGCTGTAGACCTTCATGAACAGTTTTAATACCGGCGGTTGACGGCGGGTGGCGGTGTCGAGGTTGAGCAGTGTGTCGAGTGCTTGTTGCGGTTGTTTGTAATCAAACTGTAAACGGGCATGGCTTAACTCTACTGCAAAAGTATTTTCCGGTTTAGCTTGCTGAGCATGATTCAAGTAAATGTCGCGGCGGGTTTCTGATCCAAGTTCCTGAGCGGCGCGTGCGGCTGCCAGATAATTGAGAATGGGCGCGTCACTGTGCTCAGCATGTTGGGTGAGGAGTCGTTCAGCGTCGCCCCAGGCACCTTCAGAGAGCCTTATCAGGCCACGGGTCAGCCCGTGGCGTGCTTTGTTGAGTTGCCGTTGTTCTTGCAATTCGCGCCAGCGTTTTGGAAAGCGCCGCGCCATGCTCCATATACGTAACAGCACATAGCCGGTGACCAGCACGAGCAGCATACAAGTGACAAACATGGCCAGACTGGTTTCGATGGTCCAGTCACGATAAATAATTTGTATATAGCCTGGGCCAGCACCGCCATTTGCATCTGCGCCTGTTCCCAAGGGCAAAACCAGGATAATGCCGACCACAGCGAGCAGGGCGAGCAGTATAGCGGCCACCAGTTTCATGGTGCGATGGCTCGCGGTGGTATGACTGGTGGGACAGTGCTGGTGGGTGAGGCTCCAGGAGATGTTTGGGGTAATGTCGGCGGCAGTGGCAGAGCGCCACGGTTACGAGCCAGCCAGGCTTGCAGGGTTTTGAGCGAGCCCGTGGTATCAGGCAGCGTTGGTGCCAGATTTATTTTTTCAATTTTGGCCAGGGATTCCTGGGCAAGTTGGGTCGCGGTATTTTGTGCAAAATAACGGCCTAGCCAGTTACGCGCTATCGATATGTTGGCGCGAAACGCCTGGTTGTCGCGGCGCAAGAGGGCGAGCTGCGCGGTTTCCAGTGTCAAGCGGAGATTATGGCGTAGAAAAAAGCGTTGCTCGGGCTGTGCCAGCGGTGGGGTGGTTTGATCGGTGCGCCGGATCACTACCAGGCTTTTCAGCTCACGCCATGCCGTGGTCCAGAAACTTTCATTACGTGCTGATTGTGCAGTAACAGGCTCGGCTTGCGGCGCGGTGGGCAAAGCGAGTTGTTCGATCTGGTTTTCCAGGCTGCGCAGCGTCACCGAAGCACCGGTGATATCAGGTTGAGGGATAAGCTTTAATGCGGTGATTTCGTTGATGAGCAGTTGCCGTGTTTCAAATAAGATGGGGTCGTCTATTTGTTGCAGACGTTGATCGGCTTCTTCCAGCGCGGCAATGGCGCTGGTGATGTCATGTTCCAGTTGTAAACGGTGCAGGGCGATGCGCATCAGATACTCAGCCTCGGTGGCGACCGTGTAGTCATGGCTGCGTGCCAGGGTGTTACGTATTTCCTGCGTAACATCGCGCAATACCTGCTGCTCGGCACGCATTTCTTTTAGCCCTTGATCCAATTCGCCCTTAAGGGAGGTGTCAAGGTCGCGCAGTGCCATCACGGTTTGTTCGATCTGATGGGAAAGCTCACGTTGCCCGTACCAGGTGTAGAAGCTGAATGCGCCTATGCCCAGAGTAAGTAGCATGGCTGCAATCCCTATATACAATGCTCTAGAATAGATGGGAGGGGAGCCCAGGTTTTCATGATGTGGTGTCAGGGTATCGGGGTTTGCGTCTACGGGGGGCGGGGACGCAGCTGCCGTCACTGTGTGTGTCGGTGGTGGTGTAAGTATTATGGGATTATGCTGCTGCATAGGTTCTAATTATCCTGGGCGCTGCGCCATGTCTTGATAGCGGCAAGTAATCCATCATCATTGGCTTCGGGCGCGATCACCACGGGACATTTAATGCCTAACTCTTCTGCTGCGGCTGCAATGCGCGCACTCATCACGGCCAACGGCATGTTCGTTAACACCTCCTGCCCATCAGTGTTTGCCAGCTCCCACAAATTACGCAGACCTTCATTGCTGGTGACAACAATGATATGAATTTTGCCCGTTAATAGCAGAGCTGCAAGATTCACGGGGGTTTGTCCAGGGATATCGACCGGTTTACTGCGCCGGTAAACTTCTGCGTATTCAATATCTGCGCCGCGTTGACGCAACGTGTCCGCGAGCAATTCGCGTCCACCTTCACCGCGAAAAATGATAACTTTTTTATTTTTTATAGCAGACATTTGTGGCAAGGCCAGCAACGCTTCGCTGTTAAACTTTTTCTCAGGACAGATATCGACCGTAACGCCGTATTCCTGTAGGGCATCTGCGGTGCGAGCGCCTACCACAGCGATTTGCAGGTGTGAGGGCCAGTCACGATGGGGCAGAATCAGATCCATTGCTTTAATCACAGCATTGGCGCTGATGAAAATGGCAATATCAAATTCATCCAGCCGACCTGCCAAGTCAAGCACCGCGCTATTATCCTGCAGATCCTGAATTTCCAGGACAGGAAATGCAATCGCCTGGCCCCCTTCCTCTTCGATCAAGGCACATAAGCGGCGTGCCTGGTGCGCCGGCCGTGTGACCAGCACTACGGTATCTGCAAGAGAAAATACTGACTTCATAAATTTTTTATAGACCTAGGTCGAATAGACATTTTTCAAAATCGCCGCCGCGCCGCGCGCCAGCAGATCATCCGCCAGCATAATGCCGAGTTGCTCGGCATTATGCTGCGGGCCACTCACCTCCCCACGCACCATTTCACGGCCATCGGGACTGCCCACCAAGCCTCGCAATATCAGGTTGCTCCCCTCAAGTATTGCATGTCCGGCAATCGGTACTTGACAGCCGCCTTCCAGGCGATGGTTCATGGCGCGCTCTGCCGTGATGCGGATATAGGTGGGTTGGTCATTCAGCACCGCCAGCAGTGCATGAATGCGCGCATCTTCAACACGGCATTCAATGCCAATCGCCCCCTGTCCCACCGCAGGCAAGCTGATATCGGGTTCCATATATTGCGTAATGCGCGCGGGCATATTCAACCGTAATAGCCCGGCGCTGGCGAGAATAATAGCATCGTATTCGCCTGCATCCAGCTTTGCCAGACGCGTATTCACATTGCCTCGGAGAGTGAGAATCAACAAATCAGGACGTCGTGCGCTAAGCTGGCACTGTCGGCGCAAGCTCGACGTGCCCACTCGTGCACCCTGCGGTAATTCATCCAATGTGGCATAGGTGTTCGACACAAAAGCATCGCGCTCATCTTCACGCGCCAGTACTACGGCCAGATGTAATCCTGGCGGAAACTCCGCTGGTACATCTTTCATGGAATGCACCGCAATATCGGCGCGTCCTTCCAGCAGGCCTTGCTCTAATTCCTTAACAAATAGCCCCTTTCCTCCAATTTTGGCGAGGGGACTGTCGAGTATTTTGTCGCCCTGAGTAGTCATTTTCAGCAGCTCAATGTGCAAACCTGGATGGGCTGCAAGCAACGCATCACGGACATGCTCAGCTTGCCACAGGGCTAAGGGACTTTTACGGGTGGCAATACGGACTATATTCGACATGAGTAAACCGGGAATTAGTAATGGGCAAAATGGCATCGGTGCTTACACATAAACCATAATATTATTATGGTTTATGTGTAAGCTTTCACTTTGCTTATGATACTGCCTGGACCGCAAAAAGCACAGATCTACAGTGCACACTGAGTATTTTTCGTGCGCCAGGACGTGTGGTATACTAAACAATCAGCCCCTTGCTTCAGTCTGGGAGGCTTCTCGATGTTATCAATGCGCATAAAGGCTAAAACAAAACAGCCGCCGCACAACGCATATCCGTCTTGTGGTATGTGCCTGAAAGTATTCCACTGCATACTGAAGTATGGTTTGGATCCTCTCGAAGTGGAACCCCTCCACCCCTTGCGGCGAATCTCCGGTGTACATGTACGCTATGACTATTAGCAGAAAAATCCAGCTAAGTTTTCTCGTCATGGCATTGACGGGGTTTGCGAGTATCGCGATGGTGTATTACGAGTTGACACTGCTCGAGCAAACCCAGGAAACCCTGGTGGGTTTAAGCGCGCCCCGCAAATCTGCCGTTTATGAGATGGAAATAAACACCATTGGCACGGCGTTGGCGGTATTAAGCAATCTCGACGATGCCGATCCTAATTATCTGGCGCGTCTCGAAAAAGATGCCAAAGACTTTGACTATTATTATCGGCAGTACGAGCAATTAGCCGATAATCCACAGCGTAGGGTATTGGCGCAGAAGCTCGCGGCGCTCGATAAAGAGTTTAGAGCAATGGGGCGACTATTGATCGAACAGAAGAAACAACGTAAAGCTTTCGCTACAACTCGTGCTTCAGACTATAGGCGCCTGGAGGCCATATTCCTTCCGGAACAGCGGACCCGCAAAGTAGTCATTTCACCCTCATTTGATTTCATCCAGCGCAAATTTCTCACCGCCTTGCCCATAAAAATGGGGCGCGAAGTATTGGGTGTTGGTTCGATTGGGGCGCTCGAGGACGTGCCGAGACAGCTGATGCAGGCAGACATTCCCGGCGCAAAGGCAGCGCAAGCGCAGATGATGATAAAGCTGACCCAAAGTATTCTGTGGCAAACTGAGGCAGATCTGGCATTAGGTAAATCAATGGCTGGTAATGTTGTGCAATATATACAGCAGCGTAATGAGCTGGATAATCTTCAGGACGATGAGATTCAGGCCGAAACCATGCATGAATTTGATCAGACGCTGAATACAGTACAGTCTGCTCTATCCAGGACGCTGTGGTGGATGGTGGCGCTCACACTGCTGTTTATCACTATTGGTTGCCTGTGTGCGCTGATACTGATACGACTTATTGCCAGACCCGCCGCAGAGCTGGTTAAAGGTGCTGACTTCATCCGCCATGGAAATCTGAGTTACCGGATAGAGTCCCGTAACCCCGATGAATTGGGACAGGTTGCACTGCATTTTAATGATATGGCTGAACAACTCGGAAACACCATGGTTTCCAAGAACATGTTTGCGGAAAGCGAAAAAAAGCTCCAAATTGCCAACGCTTTGTTGGTGCAGGAAATAGAAATGCGCAAGGCAGCGGAGCTGACGCTGCAAGAGCAAGCGTATCGAGATCCGCTCACAGGTTTATATAATCGACGGGTGCTGCAGATGCGGGTTCGGGAGGAAATTGCCCGATGCCAACGCACTGGTGGTGGGTTGGCACTCCTGTTATGCGACCTGGATCATTTTAAGGAAATTAATGACACGCAGGGCCATGATGTCGGCGATAGTGTGCTAAAAACGGTGTCACGGTTAATCGTCGAGGTGGTTCGTGAATCGGATTCTGTATATCGCTGGGGTGGCGATGAGTTCGTCGTGCTGGTAGGCGCCGGGGAAATAGAAATGCCGCTGCTGATGGCGGAACGTATCCGCAGTGCTCTGGAAGAGACAGGACGCCAGATGAATCAGAAACTTGGGGTGAGTATCGGTGTTGCTACCTTTCCCAGGCATGGGGAGAATCTGGATGAGCTGATCCGCATCGCCGATCATGCACTGTATGTGGCCAAGCACCACAGAGGTAGCATTCATCTAGGCGAAGAAGGGTACCTTTCCGGATAATGAGATGGTTTAATTTGGGTTGGTCGCTGCAAAATCGTCTTTCAGGTGCCAGACGCCATTTTAAAGTTTACGCCGCACTGGGAGTAATCAGTTTTTTCACTGCAGAAAAATGGCTACGGCTGATTTCCAGCTGATCGGGGATGCCCCGCAGGGTGATTTCGTGATGGCCTTCTTTGCATTTGACCATGCCGCTGATGTGCGTCTGGGCCACTAGAGCATTGCGGTGAATGCGTGTAAATCGTCCCACAAACTCTTCCTCGAGGGATTTTAGTGACTCTTCAATCAATACTTCTCCTGTGTGTCCAAGGGCAGAAAAACGCACCGTAACGTATTTGTTGTCGGCCTGAAAGTAAATGATATCAGGCACGGCCACCAACTGAATTTTGTCGCCGCTGCGCGCGCTAATGTGGGTGCGCGCGCGGTGCATGCTTTGTGTAGCGCTATTACCGATCTGGGTGCTGGTGTGGGTGACAGCATGGCGCTGGGCGCGATTGAGTTTGCTGGCCTTGTCCAGCGCGTGAGCCAGGCGTTCCTTGCGTATCGGCTTAAGCAGGTAATCGACGGCATATGCTTCAAAGGCAGCCAGAGCATGGTCGCTATACGCGGTGGTAAAAATCACCGCAGGTGGATCTTCCAGCGTACCCAGATGCCGAGCGGCCTCCAGACCGTCCATCAGCGGCATGCGGATATCGAGTAATATAATATCTGGAGTCAGATCATTGCTGAGCAGCAGCGCCTGTTTGCCGTTGGCTGCCTCGCCCACCACATCTACGCCGGCAAGCTCACCGAGCAATAAGCGCAGGCGTTGGCGTGCTAATACTTCATCATCTGCAATGATAATTTTCATGATTCTTTGCGCGACGGCCGCTGCCGGCATTCTGCTTCGGGCGGCACTTGCCCCGGGAAGGATGCCCAAGTGCGGTGAGCGCTGGGATGCGCAAGAACCGCTACATCCGTGTGCAACGCAGGGAAGGTGATCCGCACCTGATATTCAGTGTCATTGCGTTCCAGCAGCAGTTCCCCCTGTTCTCCATAATGCATAGTGAGTCGTTCACGGATATTTTCCAGTGCCATGCCATGGCCTGCACGTTGGTGAGGGGTGTGCTGTGGGGGTATCGGGTTATTTATGGTAATGTTGATTTCGCTGTTATCTTGCCAGCCAGTAATGTGCACCGCGCCGCCTTCCGGCAAGGGTTCAATGCCATGATAAATTGCATTTTCCAGCAGCGGCTGAATAATCAGTGCTGGGAGCGGCGTGTCGTCTGTGAGGTTCTGCATATTCCAGGTTACCTTGAGCCGTTCGCCCAGGCGCAGTTTTTCAATGTGCAGATAGCGTTGGCACAAATCCAGCTCTTCTTTCAACGTGATTTTCTCCCGCGTGTCGGTAAGCGTCATGCGAAATAATTCAGCCAGGTCTACAACTACTTCCTCGGCCAGCGCGGGCTGCGTGCGCGTCAGGCTGGCAATGGTGTTCATGCTGTTGAACAGGAAATGTGGCCGAATCCGTGCCTGCAATGCCTGAATACGGGCGCGTGTTTCCGACTCGACAGTTTGTTTCATGCGGTATTGCACGTAAAAATACCTTAAGGTCAGTGCGCTGATAATGCCACTGACGGTGAGGTTACGGAATATGAATTCCAAATGGGTGCTGTGCGATTTGATTTGTATAATCCGGTAGGCTATTTCACTGACCAATCCGGTGATTACGAGTAGCAGAACATACGCAACCACTGCCGCTTGTCGGTTGGTGAGGGTGTTGAGCCAGCGGCGACCGATGCATAGTGACAGCGCGCTGGCCAGCACAACCCATTGAATAAAAAGTGATACCAGGCTGAGCTGGCTCCACCAAGTGATCTGATCGTGTGTAACTGGGTTAGCCAGCGTCAGGGTAAACGCCAGCAATTCTGCCAGAATGACCATGGAAAACAGAATGCGGACATCGCAGAAATTCGGCAAAAACTGTTGGGTAGTGTCAGGGAGCGTCATTACAGGGTTATCGGCTACTGGGGGGCTTTCCTTACCTGTGGGTGCGGATGGTAAACTGCTATACTATGTTTAAATATAGGCTGCATATAAGCTTTAATTTAAGTTAAATAAATAATTATTTTATAATTTATGACAGGATATCGAAGTGGCATCTGACAAAGGCATTGACAAACCCTGGGCGGGTCGCTTTACGGAAGCGACTGATGCCTTCGTCGAGGCATTCACGGCCTCTATTGCGTTTGACAAGCGGCTCTACCGGCACGACATCATGGGTTCCTTGGCTCATGCGCGTATGTTGACTCATGTGGGTGTATTAACCTCGGATGAATGCCAGGCGATTGTCAGCGGTCTGCAAGCGATTGAGCGTGATATTGAACGCGATGCGTTTGAATGGTGTGTGTCGCTGGAAGACGTACACATGAATATTGAAGCGCGGCTTACCGAACGCATCGGCATCGCCGGCAAAAAACTGCACACCGGCCGTTCGCGAAATGATCAGGTCGCCACCGATATTCGTCTGTATCTGCGCGATGAAATTGATGCTATCAGCACGGAATTAACCCGCTTGCAATCCGCCCTGCTGGATCTTGCAGAGCGCGAGGCAGAGACTATCATGCCGGGGTTTACCCATTTGCAGGTAGCGCAGCCCATAACTTTTGGTCATCACATGATGGCCTGGTTTGAAATGCTGGCGCGTGACGCCGCGCGCCTGATTGATTGCCGCAAGCGGGTCAACATCATGCCTCTGGGTGCTGCGGCACTGGCGGGTACCAGTTACCCGATTGACCGTGCTTACACGGCACACTTGCTGGGTTTTGATGCGCCTGCCGAAAACTCTCTGGACGCTGTTTCCGACCGCGATTTTGCAATTGAATTCACCGCCGTAGCGGCCTTGCTGATGACGCATTTATCACGCTTTTCCGAAGAGCTGATTTTGTGGTCGTCGACGCAATTCAGCTTCATTGATTTGCCAGATCGTTTCTGCACTGGTTCCTCCATCATGCCCCAGAAGAAAAATCCTGATGTACCAGAATTGGTGCGTGGGAAGGTAGGGCGCGTTAATGGCAACCTGATTGCCCTGCTTACGTTGATGAAGGCGCAACCACTGGCGTACAACAAGGATAATCAGGAAGATAAGGAACCGTTGTTCGACACTATCGACACAGTGCGTGGTTCATTAAAAGTTTACGCTGACATGATGCCTGCAGTACGTGTCAAACGTGACAACATGGCACACGCAGCACGCAGTGGTTTTTCCACCGCTACCGATCTGGCGGATTATCTGGTGCGGCGGGGCGTAGCGTTTCGGGATGCGCATGAAGTGGTGGGCAAGGCCGTGCGTTATGGGGTAGATACCGGCAAAGATCTGGCGGAAATGACGCTCGATGAACTACGTCAGTTTTCACCTGTGATCGAACAAGGCGTGTTTGATGTGCTCACTCTCCAAGGCTCAGTGGCCGCGCGCAATCATCTGGGTGGCACCGCGCCGGTGCAGGTGCGCGCGGCAATACAGCGGGCGCGACAAAGAATGAAATAAGGTACCCCTGATTTATTCAGAGCGAAAAAAAACCGCCCCAACAGGGGGGTTGATGTGGCGGTTGGATTGTTGCACCCTTAAACGTATTTGCTTACTATTGAATTTCACCATTTCCTTATCTTCCGACCAGGCTTTAATAACCCGCGGAGCGCTATTGCTCGCACGGGAGGCATTAACTGCCCAGCACTGTTGGTCGGTGATTTAGCTGAGCGATTGGCTGATCGTCGTCGGACTGCCCTGATTTTTCCCCTGTTTGCATTAATCGTTGTTAATTAACACAGCATAATTGCCGGTACTTACCATGGCGTCTGCGCGCATCTGCATCCGTGATGCACGGTGAATCATATTCACCGTATGCATGAATTACTTAAGAAACATAAGTAAAAGATGATTTAGAATGGGTTTAGAATTTTATGGTAGTAGCTAAATGGAAACCTTGTTTTTAGAAATAAAAATTTCAGCATTGCAATCATGATTGTGGAGCTTGTGAGAATGAATATATGTCACAATCTATCGCTCTAAGAACAGCAAAGCCAGGAACCATAACGCCAATGACGACTAACTTTATTTTACCCGCGATTGAAATGAGTTCGACTGTACCAGTCACTGCCAGCGTTATCTGGATGCATGGCTTGGGTGCAGATGGCTATGACTTTGTTGATATTATTCCTGAGTTGCAATTGCCACATACCTTGGGCGTGCGCTTTATATTTCCTCATGCGCCACGACAGCCCATCACCATTAATGATGGTTATGTGATGCGTGCCTGGTATGATCTTCTATCCCCCACTTCCGATATACTTGGCTTGGTTGCAGACAATGAAGATGATGTCGGCATACGCGCATCGGAGCAGGCAATCCGGGCACTGATTCAACGCGAAATAAATAAAGGCATCTCCGCATCCAGGATAGTCTTGGCAGGATTCTCTCAAGGGGGAGCGATAGCATTGTATACGGGGTTACGTTATCCGCAACGTCTGGCGGGCATTCTGGGGTTGTCTACTTATTTGCCCCTGGCAGAAAATCTGGACGCTGAGCGGCACCCGGCTAACACGAACGTGCCGGTGCTGATGTTACATGGATCTGCTGATGGGGTGATTTCAATTGAGGAAGCAGAAAGCTCAGCTGCAGTTTTAAAAAAATCTGGTTACGCGGTGGAGTGGCACACCTATCCCATGGGGCACTCACTGTGTTCACAGGAGATTTATGACATTGGTGTCTGGTTGCGCAAGATATTAGTGTCCTGATGTTCGGTAGCCAACTTACCAAGCATGGCTAATGCATCCTGGAGTTTATTCTCAATAATTTTCTTATAATTTAAAAAGCTGATAGTTTGTCGATGCTTGAGCCCGTGTTCGCTTGTTAGCGTAGGCAACTCGATTCTTGTTATGTAAATGGGGTAATAGGCGCCACTTTGACGATGTTTAATTACATAGCGAGCCACTTCCAGAAACACGTTATTCCCATGTACTAACGACGTGAAGGTATCCTTACCACAATTAACAGTAAACTCAACTTTGTCATCATGGGTTTTTTCAATAGCCACTTGTATATCGAAATAATTTCTTGGTTGCCTCACCACAGAAATGGCACTTTTTGCTAATGCGAAATCGCTCGCGTCGCCTTTTGTGAGCTGATGTATTTCAATGGTTCTTGGCTGGCCATCAAGTTTGGTAGATTTTTCCGCGGTATGTAATGCATCGCGCGCGAGCGCATCAAAAAACAAGGTAAATTGATTTATTAGTGAGCCACTGTCGGTTGACATTATGTGCTGATAGTAAAGCGAGCCTTGTTCGTCGGTTACGTAGATATCCGTATAATAATTGTCTGTGTGATAGAACAATTGAATAATACCCGGTTTATTGAGTGTAAATATTATCGGCAAGGGCGTGCCACGCAATGCATGTTGGTCAATCATCACGTGACTATAAGAAGTATGTTCTGTGGCCAGGTGATTCAGTAAGTCCTGATACGTGTCCATGCGCCTATGGTGCAAGGCATCATTCTCAAGCCATAGAGTGTAATACATGTGTTCGATAGCCATAATATATTGAATAGGCTGGGCATGAGAAGTGCGATAAAAGCAGGTTATGATGTTCTGAAATAAGCCCTCTATTCTTTTGCTGATGGTGTTGCTATGAGCAGACGAAAAGCAGAACACTGAAATGGGCGCAGGCACCCCTTGGGAAGGCGGGATTTCATGAATATAATCGCCCAAAAATTTCATCATGCCACCCCAGCCTGCATGGCGTTCGGTTAATATTTCTCCCCAATTAGTGGATGTGACCACATCAAATGTCAAGACAAGATTCTCCCCCATGCCTCCGTAGCTGAGGGCATCTGTTTTATTGCTGGTATAGTGAATACCAAGTTTTGTCTGCATAGCCATGGGCTCTATACCGAGGTTTACGAACAACGCGATTTTTGTTGATTTCGACGGCCTTGAAAAGCATTCCATGTCAGTTTCGGTGCCTAGATGGGAGCGGGAATTAGATGGGAATAAGCGTTGCAGGCATGTCACTACCGCTTTGGTTTCGCGCATGGTCAACGCACTGGTCTCGGTATGTAATGCTATCACAGTGCCGTGATTGATCAGTTCATTAAAATGACACCAGGCAATCAGCTCCACAATGCTGGCCGAGCGCTTAGTTGAAAGTACCCCGCCAGCTTCGACCACATGCAGCGGTGCAATATAAACAGACCAATTATCTTGGTAGTTGGTTTCTACACCCTGATGGAAAGTAATATAATTTTCATCTAAATGTTGTGATATGCCGCAATTAACCACCTCGATTTTCCCTGGTTTTTTTTCGAAAGCAGCATAAAGTTTGCGGCCAAGAATATTTAGGTCTTGCTGGTTAATTGAGGTGAGCTGGGCATGGCGATGTGCGAAATCAGATAAAAACTTATAACTCTGTGTCAGCTCAGCGGTTAAGATTTTTCTTTCACGCAACACCCTGTTGATTTTCCAGTAGGTGTGCGTATCAAGCGTTACCAGGTACGCATCATCCCATTCCCAGGATTTAACCAGTGTTCTAATGAGTTCCCGGCGCCAGTTATTGGGATGGACTAAATCTGGAGTGCTAAGCTTTTCTCCCACTTTGAAATAAAAGCAACGGCGAAATAAATCCAATCTCTCGCTTTCACCTACTTTTTGCAGATGTTCGGCAATTTTATGATAAAGCATAATATAAGGATCTAATTGATCCAGACTAATTTCACCTTCATAAATGGATCGTTTGAATCGTTGGCAAAGCAGATCGCTCTCGGGATAGTGATACGCGTATACCTCCATCAAAAGCAATTTAAGTACGGATTTATAGGGAGCATCAATTCCCTTGAACAATTGCCACACTGCGGCACCAAAAAATTCTTCGGCAGGGATTTTTGGGATGGCGCCAAAATCAACATATTCAGTTTCTCGTACAACCCCGCTATTTTTTAACATGCCTAGATAAGCATCGTAACGGTCTTCACTAGCGGGCGGCACCAGCCACCACGCTGGATATCGGCCTGCCAGCAATAAGCTTGTGCGATAAAATTCCTCTAGCAATAAATAATGCTGGGCGCTGCCACTGCCTTCCTGAGTAAGCACGTTTTTATTGCCTGCTTTGAAGGAGTCGGGATCCATAAAAAAAAAATGTACCTCCATCTCCAGGCTTAATCCCCATTTCTCAATAGCGTGTGCTTTGGCTTGCAGCGCAGATAAATCGTTCGGCGAAAGATTATTGTGATGACAAACCCACACATCGAAATCACTTTTTTGGGAATGGGCGATGGTGCCGCTACTGCCTATCAGAAAAAGAGATAAAATGTCATAGCGCGGCAACGCCTTGCGTTTATAAGTGAATTTTTTATGGAATTTTTTGGCGGTTTCCTGCGCGTGCTTGTCAGGCGAATAATCAGAAATACCCACAGGCGTGAGGTCGCTGATATAACCGGGTAACAAGCGATGGTTCACGTGAAATAATAGCGGCAATACCTCAAGGAAATCACGTTGACGTTGACGCAAGGAACTCTGCGCGCGTCGCAAACGCTCACGATTAATATTCAGAAAGTGCCGTTTTATGAACGTGACTTCAGATAATGTTGTTCCGACCGGCATTTACGTATCCCTATTTCCCAATGAGATAGCGGCATAAATGCCCCAAAACTATAAATGCTAGAGGGTTGGGGAAAAGCGGT
>JBKJTS010000068.1:0-6388 GCA_046590885.1 Gammaproteobacteria bacterium | reverse complement strand
GGCATGCAGCAACAGCGGCAAGCGCGCCTGGTTTTGCTGCGACTGGACCGCCGTCGGATCAGAGGAGGCATCCATGCGCTGCAAATCGGCCAGCAGCAGGCGCTGACCGTCTGGCCGCTCGACGACATGGGTAATCGAGATGGCATCTTCGTGCAGATAAACATCCTGGCTACCGGCCTGCGCAACGGGCAATAAGGTGCGCACTGGCGGCAGCTCGTAGAACCGCCCCTGCCAGGCCAGCACCCCAATCAAGGCCATTACCCCGACTGGTATTAGCCACACTCGGCGTCCCCTCAGGGTTTTAGGTGCCCAGACCATGCCACAGACAAATAACAGTGTCGCAGCAAGACACAACGTGGCGGGCGTGCCTAGCCAGGGGATCAGGACAAACCCCGCCGCCATCGCCCCCAGAGCGGCTCCCAGTGAGTTTATGCCATACAGCCAAGGTGCGGCGGCAGGATGCCCACCCAGACGCGCAGTTAAAAGTGGCAACCATGCACCCAGCACCAGTGTCACGGGCAACGTCAACACCGCCACCGCTAACCCTTGACGCCACAACGCATCTGCCAGCGAGGTAAAGCGCGCCTGCTCCACCCATTCGGCCAGCCACGGCAGACAGCCCAATCCCAATACACTCATGCCCCCCGCCAACACGGGCAAAATGGCAAACCAAACCGTGGCTGTGCCCACCCGCTTACTGGGACGCGCCACCAGGCTGCCCACGCCGATACCCACCAAAAACACCGCCAGCAACACAGCCAACACATATTCAGTACGCAATAAAATCATACCGAACAACCGCGTCCATCCCACTTGCAGCATCAAAGCCGCTGCCCCCACGCCGCCATACGCCAGCAGCGATAACGCGTCAAGCGGCAAGGTCGGCTGGGACCCATCAACAGGCTCAGCTATCGGTACCGGGGCGGGGTTCACAGTGCGGCGGCGCAACAGCAAGCCGAGCAAAAGCGCCGTGGTTGCCACACACAGACTCATCGCTGCCACCACATAAATCGCCGTGGACCATCCTAATACCGGCAACAGCAGCAATGGCAATAACGCGCCTAATGCGCCCCCCAGCGCATTTAAACCGTACATGCGTGCCAGCGGTGCCATTGAGGCGGATGACGCGCTGTTTTCCAGCGCCTTCAGCATCAACGGGAAACTGGCACCCAATGCCAGTGCAGGAACAAACAGCAATAGCAGCGCCACGCCCCCTTGCAGCGCATACCAGGCCGCGAGACTGGCTTGCGCCCCCCCGCCTCCCAATGCAGCATCCACAGTTTGTTGCAACCAAGGAATAGCCAGCGCATACAGCCCAACCCCACCTTCCAGCGCGGCAAAGATCAGCAGCGGGGATAGTGTACGCCGTGCCCAGCAAGCACCCAGCAAACTCCCCCCCCCCAAACCCGCCATAAAAGCCGCGACAGTAATCACCACGCCAAAGATACTGACACCAAATTGCAGGCTCAGCATGCGCGCCCACAGCACCTCATAAGCCAGTCCGGTCATTCCCGAAATAAAGTAAATGCCGAGCAACAACCACGTCCAGCGGCCAGCGCCGGGCGGCGCATTCAGAAGGGCGGTAACGCTCAGCGGTGGGTTGAGCGACGAATTAGAAGGCATGGCATGTAGAGATAGGAGGGACTGAACAGACGTGCAATGCGCCGTGTGAATACACCCTTAATTGAAAGGAAAAAACCACACGATAGCAGTTACTGCATGTGCCATTGCCAGAAAAACGCTAATGCCCGCGCAGACCATATGTGGCACAAACACCTGCTTGCCAAACACCGCCATGGCAAGACCAAATCCCGCTGTGGCAAGAATGAAAACTAGCAAGGTAATGCCCATAAAAAATAAAATCTGGTGCTTTTGCTTGGTTTCAATCAGGACATGCTCACTGACAACATGTTCTTTATTTACGAACCCCTGCATAACTTGCTGGCTCTCATTCGCCTTGACGGGCGCGGGAACCAGCATGGTCATCAGTGCAATCAATAATACAAAAATGCTGCTACTTACTACTACGAAACTACCGCTATTTATCACCATGCGTAACTATGTCCCCGCCACCCTTTCCAATTCATCCTTACCTTTTTTCTTGCTTTTTTGGATGGTAAAATACCAATACAGTATAGCCATGATGATCAACGGACTTAACACGAGCGGCACCAAAAACAGAAAAATAAACCACGGTGTATCAATCGTAACATGCAGATAACGATAACTGTCGAGTGCCAACGCAGCATTTGAAAATGCCATCATCAACACCGCGCCACTTAATAAACCACCTGTTTTTAACATGACGGAATCCCCTTACATATGTGTGCTGCTTCCTTCATGCGCCATCAACATCTTTAGCGCAACGAAATCCAAAAAAATCCGACGCATAATGAGGCCACGAAAAATTCCGGTGGTAAGACGAGGTAGAAAATGGATCACTCTTCCAGGATCCGCCACGTAACACCTTATAAGGTTTGTCGGTTACCACCAGATCAACCACCTTCATCGCCCTGTCAGCTGGAGAATTTGCCTGGGCAATTTTAGCCATGAACACCTCAGCAGACGCATTGGTTCCCGGGTAAGGCTTGAAATCATCGGTGGTCCACTGATTCACATTGCCGGCCATATCCAATACCCCATACGGACTCGCACCTGAAGGATACGCGGTAACCGGTGTCGTTGAACCTATGGAATAATAAGTATTCAAACGCGTTGGATCCATCTGATCACCCCACGGCCAACGGCGACCATCTGTACCACGCGCCGCCTTTTCCCACTCAGCCTCAGTTGGCAGCCGTTTGCCAGCCCATTTGGCATAGCTCATCGCATCGTACCATGACACCATGGTCACAGGGTGCAATTCGGTTCCCGCGGGTATGCGCCCCTCTTTCCAATGCAAGGGAGGACGGTGCCCGCTCGCCACAAAGCGGGCGTACTGAGCATTCGTCACTGGGTATTTGTCAATCAGGTAAGCTTTTAAAGAAACTTTACGTTGTGGACGATTATACTCATCGTCACGCTCACGGTTAGAGCCCATCAAAAATTCATTCTCAGGCACTGTCATCAATGAATTCAGTTCACGCCATTGCTCCGGGGTCAGCATCGCTTCCACTTCTGCAACCGTGTATCTGGCCACAGCGGCTTGCGACCCTTTTTTTGAAAACTGGCTGCGTGTAACATCCTCGCCCGCCGCACGTATTTTAGTGTGCATATCCTTCAAATCGTAGGAGGCTTTACTGCGCATTTCCTCCATACGATTCGAGCCCAACTCGACCACATGGAGAGTAGCTGCCACCATTGTTACTACAATACAGGTAACCAGGGTTGCAGCAATATAACGCTTGCGTGACGCAATCTGCTGAGGTGCCAATGCACCACCGCGTCGCCCAGTAACGGGGACAGCCTTCATCTTTCAACCTCCGAGGACTTATTCACCATCGGAACAGTTTCATCTTCTGCAGTGTCGCGTCGATGCTTGTGAATCAAATGTTCCTGATTCTTTGGACTCCGTCCATAAGTGCGCTTAATAATGATCTCACCTACCAAGCCCCCAGCCGCACAAAATTCCATCGCCACTACCACCACTAATACCCAGTAAATAAACGGCAGTAATATGTAGCCTTCCGGAACCGGGACATTGCCAGTATAGGCCTGCAGATAGTTGTAACCACCCAAAATAAGGGGCGGCAACATTGCCAGTAGCTTGCCGCCAAAACCATACAGCAAAGCGACCGGAATACCTGCGACAAACGGCACAAAAAATAGCGTAATTGCCCAGTCATAATCAAACGACTGGATACCGCCGAAAAATTCGAGATGCGCACCTGTCCAGTAATTACCAAGGGCATTAATAATAACGCCCACGGCGATTGCCACGGAACCCATTGTTACATCAAGGAGGCTGCTTTTGATTTTGGGGGTCATTAGAAACCTGAGCGACTGGCACGTACGGCTTGCCGGTTAATTTCTCGTACTCTGCTTTTTTGGTTTCTTCCAGATACCAATCTTCTACTTTCAAACTGCTCATGTACGCCGCGAGAAGCTTTCGCTCCTGCTCTGGCAAATGAGCATAAGACGGCATTTGATATTTTTTCTTCAGACGGGTTGGTAACATCGCCTGTGGTGATTCAGCAGAAAAATATGCATAAAACCACTGCTCATCACGCAACGAGCCGATGCCATCCAATTTGGGCGCGGGCACATTCGCCGTCAGATCCCGCACCGACCACAAAGAATGACAGCTTTTGCATCCAAGTCGGCGATAGATATCCGACCCGGCAACTTTCATTTCTTGAGACGCCGTAGTATAAAACGGAACCCCCCGATCGAACTCCGTATCACCGCTATCCCGTAAGAACTTTACCCCCGCCAGAATAACTACAGACAGTATTGCAACGGCAAGGATGCCTTTCTCACCTCTGCGCATGCTAGTCCTTTTTCTGACTCTGCAACTCTGCTCGACGCGTCTCTTGCCGCTTGTTTACTTCAACACTTTTTGCAAACTCTTCCGGCGACATATTATTTTTGTCATTTTCATCAAAAACTACGTATTTAATGTCTTCATCAAACTGTTCGTTCTTTGCTGCCCACCACATGAAATAGGCGGCGGCGGTCAAAATAAAACCCGCCGCAATGATCCACACCCAGATGGTCCAGCCATCGGGTAAAGATTGTAGGTATTCAGTCATAGCACTCTCCTAAAACAAATAGCCTTCGATCAACTGCGTCCAGCCGATAATTACACCAATCACGATGCCCATCATAATCGCACCGAACATCACCTTTTCCCCAGTTTTTATAGTAGCTTTAGTTTTTTTTAAATAAACATAAATCATAAAAGAGAACAGCATGAGCTGCATTATTAAAAACGCAAAAATAAATACGCTGTAACGTTGGCTACTCAATCCCTCAATTGACAGGTCCATGCCGAACGGGGTAGCCACGTTCTCTTGCACTTTTACAAGCATCTTTGCCGGATAATCAACCCACGCATTTAGCAAGTGCCCTGGCAACTTTGCCTTCAACTCGTTCCACATCACGTGCACTACCTACTGCGATAATCATACCTAACCTTAGAGGAACAAGGTCACCTCAATAATCTCCTGGAATGCCCTGGTTTTCGCAACTCGACAAACATCCATCAATATCTTACACGATTTGGACTACCTACCCTACTATTAGTTCTCACTTTCGGACTGGGACAATGGTAAAAGCGAGGGGGTAACGTGAGGATGCTGGTAAACCCTAATCATTCCTAAAGCAATTCAAGTTAGGCGTATCTGTTTTAATGTTAATTCAATATTTTAGATCAGCAGATGAATCCCGTAAAAAAAATGCCGCCCCCTTTCTAGGGGAGCGGCATCATATGCTGCAATTTGACGGGCCAGTAACCCAACAGTTTCTAATTTTATTTGAAGACTTCTGCCTCTTTTTCCATTTTTTTATCTACTTTGTGCTCACGCCAGTACTTATCTACGATAGTACTGTACAGGGCTGGCATAACAACCACAAAAGTAATAATAGCGGTGCTAACGTAAGTAAGGTTATCAATATCTATCATACGCTTATCTCTCCCATGTTGTGTTATTTAGCTGGTACTTGCGGCTTAATACTGTAGTGCGGCAGCCGCTTGGTCATGATGGTCATCCATACTAGGAAATAGCCGACATAAAATACGTCGATGGTAAAGCCCCTGTCCCACCACGGTTGCTGACGATTCCGCTCTGGATCCCCATTCGCCTTCAAGACTCCGTCGGTGCGTATGTTACCTTCAAAGTTGGCAATAACAATCTTGTCACCAACAACGGTAAAATTATCCAATGGAAATTTGGTTTGCTTCTGCAACTCAATGATTTGAGGAGCCAAATTCAGCAAATCGTCCCAGTCAATAGGATGACGTTCCAGCTGACCTTTATTCCGTGAATCCGGATGACTTGCCGAGCGCTTCATGGCTTCTGCATCAAGATATTTCATCTTTTCTGCAGGGGTCGCAAGGCGCTCAACTTCCGGTGTGTTCATCAGCTCCACATGAACCTTATACAATTCTGCGGTGGGTCGCTGACCCCAGATTGGCATCGTTATCAAAAATGCAGTCACGATAATCAATCCAATTAAAAAAACGAGAGGAAGTGGGAGCCTGTTATTACTTGGATGTATTAAACCTCCCATCCTCTCCTCGCCCCATTTTTTCAAAATTTCCTGCTGTTCTTGCTCATCAGACAGGCAGTACATCGGGTTATCCAGTTTCCATGCCATAAATATTTACCCTTCTGTGTTGGTTAGTTATTTCAGACTCAGAACCCAGTCAATCAATGCGCGAATTTCGCTATCAGGTGCATAATCAGGCACTTCTGGCGGATAAACTCTTTTGCCAGCTGCATATTGC
>JBKJTS010000103.1:0-12000 GCA_046590885.1 Gammaproteobacteria bacterium | reverse complement strand
CATCCTGCGACGTGCATGGAATCACTAGTGTCGCGGTGGGAGGCAGGACTGAGAAGAGCGACCGCCCACCCTACTTGGGCGTCCTGCCTGGCGCAGAGCGCGCATTAATGAGCGGGTTTTATCTCAATGAGTTACTGCTACGTTTATTACGTCGGCATGATCCGCACCCCGCTTTGTTTCACAGCTATGATCTTGCCTTACGTAAACTGGTCCTGGAGGATGATGTCATATTGCAGCAAGCATTGCGCATCTTCGAAAAGGAATTATTGCAGGACATAGGCTACGGCCTGGTGCTGGATCGTGATGTGATAACAGGCGAGCCTGTAACGGCAGGGGGTATATATTGCTATCATCTGGAAAAAGGCCCTGAACGTATGGGGTGTATTTCTGCAGCGCATATCGCTAACACTCTAGGTATCGTATTGCATGGGCATACTCTGCTAGGGTTGGCGCATAACGAACTGGTACGGCGCGATGTGTTGTATGAAGCAAAAAGGCTATTACGTAAAATTCTGGCAGTGCATCTGGGTCAGCAGCCACTACGTAGTCGAGAGCTTTATAATGAGATGCTGGCCGTCATGTCAACCTAGTAATTCTTTAAGGTAGCATTTATGTATCATCCCCATGAAGCTTTGTCAGACGATATTTTATTGGGTGTCAATATTGATCACGTGGCCACGCTACGGCAGGCGCGCGGGACGCGTTATCCTGATCCGGTGCAGGCGGCGATTGACGCCGAACAGGCAGGTGCGAATAGCATTACATTGCATTTGCGTGAAGATCGCCGCCATATCCAGGAGCGTGATGTTGAGATATTAAAAGACATCCTGCTGACACGCATGAATCTTGAAATGGCCGTCACTGATGCCATGCTGGGTATCGCCGAGCGTATCAAACCCGCTGATTGCTGTCTGGTGCCCGAGCGCCGTGAAGAGCTCACCACTGAAGGTGGGCTGGATGTTGTCGGGCAACTGCCCCGTATTACCGAAGCTTGCGCTCGCCTGCACGCTGCAGGCTGTCGTGTATCATTATTCATTGATGCCGATCTTGCCCAGGTCGATGCGGCGGCGCGTGCTGGCGCCCCCGCAATCGAGATTCACACGGGCCATTATGCCGATGCCAGAGATCATGCAACTATATTGCAAGAATTACAGCGTATTAAATCTGCCGTAGAGCATGGGGTGAAAGCCGGATTACAGGTCAATGCCGGACACGGACTTAATTATCAGAATATTGCCGCAGTGGCCGCAATCACGCATATCCGTGAACTGAATATTGGCCATGCTATCATCGCCCGTGCCTTATTTACTGGGCTGCAGGAATCGGTTCGTGAAATGAAGCGGTTGATGCTTGAGGCGCGACTCCCGTGATTTTTGGCATAGGCACAGATATCGTGCGTGTTGACAGGATGCGCGTCAATGTAGAGCGCTACGGCGATAAATTCGCCCGCCGTATTCTGAGTGCCTCCGAATTTGCAGAATTCTGTGTATCACCCCATCCCACACATTTTCTTGCAAAACGCTTTGCCGCCAAAGAAGCTGTAGCTAAAGCCCTGGGCACTGGCTTTCGTGATGGCTTATGCCTCCGTGACATTAGCGTTACCCACGACGTTTATGGCAAACCCCAGCTGGTTTATCACGGCAAGGCTGAGGACTTAAGGCATGCCCTCAATATCGGCGAAGGGCACTTAAGCATCGCCGATGAACGTGACTATGCCGTTGCGTTTGTGACCTTAATGCGTGGTTAGCTGCCGGATGCGGCAAGAGAAAAACGAATTAAGTCGGCACATAACCTAATTTATAATAAACGTTGAAAAACTATCCCTTATTGATGTATCATACTTGGATATTGATGCGGGGTGGAGCAGTCTGGCAGCTCGTCGGGCTCATAACCCGAAGGTCGTAGGTTCAAATCCTACCCCCGCTACCAGACAAACAACAACCCCGGACAACGGGGTTTTTTGTTGAAGGGACATGAAATGCAATGGCGCGGGATAGTTAATCCACCAGCGGCCGCGATTCTTTCTCGTCGAGATGCTACAAGTCCCTTTAGATGTTGATATAATACAAAGAGTTGTCTATATTCTATGCGCGTCAGTTATTGATTGATTTGGGCTGGTATGGATTTAAAGTAGTGGGCCGTTGGCCCATTTTTTGTTTTGATGAGTTTCTAAGTTATGGCGCGGCAGGCACCTGTAAGTTTGCAGAGATTGATCGAGCCTGTTATTGCAGCGCTGGGTTATGAGCTGGTCGGTACTGAATATTTACCGCAGGGCAAGCATTCTCTGTTAAGAATCTATATTGATACTCCAGACGGTATTAAGGTCGAAGATTGCGAGCGAGTCAGCCATCAGGTAAGCGGTTTGCTTGATGTAGAAGATTCCATTCAGGGGCAGTACACTTTAGAAGTGTCCTCGCCGGGGCTGGATCGACTCTTGTTCAAGATAGAACATTTTGACCGGTTCGTTGGGCAGCAGATCAAGGTGCGGCTGAAGTTGCCCTTGAATGGTCAGCGTAATTTTACCGGTAAGCTTTTGGGGACGCTTGATGGTTCGGTGTTGATGCAAGTCGAAGCGCAAGAGAAAAGCGGTGAAGCAATGCAGGAACTTGTTGTATCGTTGGAAAAAATAGAAGCAGCGCGGTTGGTGCCTGTTTTTTAATATGTGATCTGTTTTTCCGATTATACAGATGCCCCGAAGTAATTGGCTGAACGTGTGTTGAAAACTGAGTCGATGTTCTGAGGACTAGGGCCATGAATAAAGAAATTTTGTTAGTTGTCGATGCGGTGTCGAATGAAAAAGGCGTCGCTAAAGAAGTCATTTTTGGTGCGATAGAAGCGGCACTGGCGATGGCGACCAAAAAGCGTTATGACAGCGAGGTTGAAATCCGCGTTGCCATTGACCGTGCCACGGGTGATTACGAAAGTTTTCGCCGCTGGCTGGTTATTGAAGATACCGCTTCACTGGAGTTTTCCGAGAAAGAGCTACACTTGTGCGATGCCCTCGAGGTTGATTCCAAGGCGCAAGTAAGCGGTTATGTCGAAGAGCCCGTAGAATCCATTGCGTTTGGGCGCATTGCAGCACAAACTGCCAAACAGGTGATCGTACAAAAGGTGCGTGAGGCTGAGCGCTCCCAGGTTGTGGATGCCTACAAGAGCCGCATTGGACAGCTAATCACGGGTGTGGTGAAGCGTGTTGAACGTGGCAACGTGATTCTGGATTTGGGTGCCAATGCTGAAGCATTGATAACCCGGGAAGACATGATCCCGCGTGAAGCCGTACGCTCCGGAGATCGTTTGCGTGGTTATTTGCGCGAAGTGCGTCCGGAAAGTCGTGGCCCGCAGATTTTTGTCAGCCGTTCCGCCCCCGAATTATTGCTCGAGCTTTTCAAGCTGGAAGTCCCTGAAGCCGGTGAAGGCATGATTGAAATCATGGGCGCAGCACGTGACCCTGGCTTGCGCGCCAAAATCGCTGTAAAAACCAATGATCCACGCATTGATCCGGTGGGTGCATGCGTTGGTATGCGTGGTTCACGTGTGCAGGCTGTGTCGAATGAATTGGCCGGTGAACGTATTGATATTGTGTTATGGAATGATAATCCGGCACAATTTGTGATTAACGCCATGTCCCCGGCAGAAGTCACCTCTATTGTGGTCGATGAAGATGCGCACAGCATGGATGTCGCCGTCGCAGAAGATAATCTTTCGCAGGCGATTGGCCGTGGTGGGCAAAACGTGCGCCTTGCCAGTCAGTTGACTGGTTGGGATCTCAACGTCATGACCGAAGGGCAGGCTGAAGCAAAGAGCGAAGCCGAATCTCAAACCCTACTGGTCATGTTCATGGAACAGTTGGATGTGGATGAAGATGTTGCTGCAATTCTGGTGCAGGAAGGATTTTCAAGCGTGGAGGAAATCGCCTACGTACCCGTCAATGAAATGATGCAGATTGAAGAGTTTGATGAAGAAATTGTTAACGAACTGCGTAATCGTGCGCGTGATGTGTTATTGACGCGCGCAATTGCCAGCGAAGAGAAACTGGAAAAAACTGCCCCAAGTCCTGACTTGCTGGAGATGGAGGGTATGAATCAGGACTTGGCTTATTTATTGGCTGAGCATGGCATGGTGTCACGTGAAGATCTGGCTGAGCAATCGGTGGATGAGCTTACGGATATTGACGGCATTGATGAAACACTTGCACGCAAGCTGATTATGACGGCGCGCGCACCTTGGTTTGCCGCTGCTGATGCAATGACAGGGCGTCCGGCTTAAGGGTAATGGGAGAAAGGAATGTCGCAAGTAACGGTTGAACAATTTGCGAATGCCGTTGGCATCCCGGTTGATCGCCTCCTGACCCAGTTAGGGGCGGCTGGATTGTCGGTGAAACGTGCCGATGAAGCGATAAGTGATAAAGAAAAATTAGCTTTGCTTAAGCATTTGCGTGAAAGCCACGGGGAAGTAACGCCTGCAGTGGCGCTGGAACCGAAGAAAGTAACGTTAAAGCGCAAAATTGTTAGCGAGCTAAAACAGACGGGCGCACCGGGCAAGGCAAAAACTGTCAATGTCGAAGTGCGCAGTCAACGTACTTATATCAAGCGGAGTGTAGTGGCAGCCGAAGAAATGGTTCGCCAGGAAGCCCAGCTTGCTGATATTCAAGAGCGTGATCGTCAGAGCATCCAGGAGCGAGAAACGCTCGAGACTCTGCAACGCCAGAAAGATGCCGAAGAACTGCAGAAGCAGGAAGCCTTGGATAAACAGGCGCAGCAAGTGCGTCTGGATATTGAGCAGGAAGCCAAGCTTAAAGCAGCGCAAGCTGAAAAGACCAAAGTCGAACAAGCTACCGCAGCACAGGGAAATGCAAGTGCTGTGAGAGGCAAGCTGCCGGAAGCTGCTGCTGCAAAAGCCAAAGCACCTCTTGTTCCCGAGCGTCCTGATGCCGCCGCCAAAAAAGGTGGCAAGCATCGTGATGGCAAGGAAACCAAATACGGTCGTCAAGAGTTGCACGTTGCTGCTGAAAAACTTGGACACCGCAAAAAGAAAGTCACAGGCAAATATTCTGGTTCAGGCAGTGGTGTAGCCGCCAAGCATGCTTTTGAACGTCCTACCGCGCCTATCGTGCGTGAAGTCGCCATTCCTGAAACAATCACGGTTGCTGAATTGGCGCAAAAAATGTCAATCAAGGCTGCGGAAGTGATTAAGCTCATGATGAAGATGGGTAGTATGGCTACCATTAATCAGGTGATTGATCAGGCCACCGCTGCCATCGTTGTGGAAGAGCTAGGCCACACGCCAAAACTGTTAAGTGAAAGTGCCCTTGAGGAAGAATTGGCTCAGGTGGATGTAACGGGTGGCGGTGAAAAATTCACACGTGCGCCCGTAGTCACTATTATGGGTCACGTTGATCATGGTAAAACCTCATTGCTGGATTATATTCGGCGCGCTAAAGTAGCTGCCGGTGAAGCAGGTGGCATTACCCAGCATATTGGTGCTTACCATGTGCAGACTGAAAAAGGCATGATCAGCTTTCTTGATACGCCCGGTCATGAAGCCTTTACGGCGATGCGCGCGCGCGGTGCCAAAATCACAGATATTGTGGTGCTGGTAGTGGCGGCCGATGACGGTGTGATGCCGCAAACCATTGAGGCCATTCAGCATGCCCGTGCGGCAGGGGTGCCCCTGGTGGTTGCGGTAAACAAGATTGACAAGCCCGGCGTCGATCCCGAACGGGTCAAGCAGGAATTAGTGCAGCACGGTGTGGTTCCCGAAGAGTGGGGTGGCGATGCTATTTTCGCTAATGTATCTGCCAAAACTGGTGCAGGCGTCGATGCCTTGCTTGATTCAATTTTGGTGCAGGCCGAGGTGCTGGAGTTGACTGCGGTACGCGACGGTCCTGCCTCAGGCGTGGTGATTGAATCCTCACTTGACAAAGGACGGGGTCCGGTAGCAACGATCCTGGTGAAGAGCGGCACTTTGCGTAAAGGCGATATTCTGCTGACCGGCCATGAATATGGCCGGGTGCGTGCCATGCTTGATGAGGCGGGCAAAAATATTGATGAAGCAGGCCCTTCCATTCCAGTCGTGGTGCTGGGCTTGTCCGGCACACCCAATGCGGGGGACGTTGCCCTTGTGGTTACTGAAGAGCGCAAAGCGCGAGAAATTGCCTTGTTTCGTCAGGGTAAATTCCGTGACGTGAAGTTGGCGCGTCAGCAAGTGACCAAAATCGAAGATGTGTTTACGCAAATGGAAAAAGGTAAGTCCAACGCCCTTAACCTGGTCATTAAGGCAGATGTGCAGGGCAGCGCCGAAGCATTACGCGATTCGTTGTCGCGGCTTTCCAGTGAAGAAGTACATGTGCGGGTATTGGGCAGTGGCGTGGGCGGCATCAATGAATCCGATGTCAATCTGGCGATTGCTTCACAAGCCATATTGATTGGTTTTAACGTGCGCGCCGATGCAGGCGCCCGCCGCCTCGCCTCAGAATCAGGGGTTAAGCTTCATTACTACAGCATTATTTATGATGTGATTGATGAGATCAAACGCTCCATTTCCGGCATGCTGGCACCGGAAATTAAAGAGCAGATCATCGGACTTGCAGAAGTGCGTGACGTATTCAAATCACCGAAGTTGGGCGCGATTGCCGGTTGCCTGGTGGTTGAAGGTTCAGTACGGCGCAACAATCCGATCCGTGTACTGCGTAACAACGTGGTAATTTTCCAGGGGCAGCTGGAATCGTTGCGGCGCTTCAAGGACGATGTGAATGAAGTTCGCTCAGGCACGGAATGCGGTATTGGCGTCAAAGATTACAACGACGTTAGACCGGGCGATCAAATTGAGGTATTCGAGCGGATTGAGGTTGCCAGAACGCTTGCATAGGTAACGCGGGTCTGGGCACAGGTGCGCGTGACCCTGCACGGTCGCAGCAGATTCAGAATATCATATCAATAGATTTTAACTAATGGCAAAAGAATTTAGTCGTAAACAGCGTGTCGCCAGCCAAATCCAGAAGGAAGTTGCGATACTGATCCAGCAGGATCTGAAGGATCCTCGGCTGGGTATGGTCACAGTTTCTGCGGTGGAAATTGCCTCTGATTTACGTAATGCCAAAGTGTATGTCACTGTATTTGCCAACACTTGCCCGGTCGAAGAAGTATTGCAGATATTGAACAATGCGGCGGGTTTTTTGCGGCATGCCTTAGCGCAGCGCATTGACTTGCGAGTAAGCCCTGTATTGCTCTTTGTCTATGATGTTTCCGTGGAGCGGGGCGCCACACTCAATGCATTAATTAATAATGCGGTTGCTCCGCAACGTAAACCTCCGCAAAAATAATCACCTTTACATTGGAAAGCGAGGCTGGGTTTCGGTGAATTATCAACCATTCTTGTTTGAGTGGTAGATTACAGCACTTATTATTATCCCCTTGTTATTGTTATTCCGGGCGAAATGAGGGATTGGTATAAGATGCCTCGCGGTGTGCGGATGATATAGAAATACCCGCAGTTTACCACTGGGATTTTTATTCGCGACTTTATAATAGGTTTCAACAGGTTTTATTGATGTTTAGCTTGTCACCCGTCCCGCAGGGCGGGTACAATTACGGTTTAGGTTGCCTGAGCACACGAGGAGTTAGTTACCCATGCCACTGAATGCACAAGACAAGGGTGTAGTTGTCAAGAAATACCAGCGTACCACCAGCGATACCGGATCGTCCGAAGTCCAGGTGGCACTGTTGTCCGCCCGTATTGAACAACTCTCTGGTCATTTCAAGGCTCATGCCAAGGACCATCATTCCCGTCAAGGGCTGTTGAAGATGGTCAGCCAGCGCAGAAAGTTGCTTGACTACGTCAAGACAACCAATGTTGAAGGCTACCGCGACTTGATTTCACGTCTCGGATTGCGTCGTTAAGCAGTAACCACCAACTTAATATGCCCTGCCCCTGTTTTATGTGAGGCGGGCGCAGCCTATCATGGGTGCGGGTAACATTTTTTGTGTTTTTCTGCGCCCTGAAAGTTGCTGGTTGCCGGATGTTGATAAAACACAGGTAGCGTTTCGCTATAAGTTGGAGCGCGCGTTGCCCCGCTAAATTACTACGTAAGGAATGTGACGTGGCTCTTGTAAAAAAAGTTTTTCAGTACGGCGGCAATAAAGTCACTATAGAGACTGGCGAAATCGCTCGTCAGGCATCCGGCGCAGTGATGTGCAGCATGGGGGAGACCGTGGTGATGGTTACCTGTGTAGGTATCAAAAAAGTTGTGCCCGGCCGGGATTTTTTCCCGCTGACGGTTAATTACCAGGAGCGCACCTATGCCGCTGGTAAGATTCCGGGTGGATTTTTCAGGCGCGAGGGTCGTCCCACTGAAAAAGAAACCCTCACTTCCCGCCTGATTGATCGCCCGCTACGCCCCTTGTTCCCTGATGATTTTGTAAATGAAGTTCAGATCATTGCTACCGTGGTGTCGCTGGATCCTGAGATTGATCCTGATGTCCCTGCACTGCTTGGCGCCTCCGCTGCCGTCGCGATTTCCGGTTTGCCCTTCAGTGGTCCGGTGGGCGCTGCCCGTATCGGTTATATCAATGGTCAATATATACTGAATCCTACCCTGACCCAGCTTAAAGAGTCCGCATTGGATCTGGTGGTTGCCGGTACGCAGGATGCCGTGTTGATGGTGGAATCTGAAGCCAAAGAATTATCAGAAGCCGTAATGCTCGATGCCGTCATGTTTGGTCACGCGCAAATGCAGGTTGCTATTAATGTGATTCGTGAGTTGGCCGCTGAAGTGGCAACCCCTGCTTGGGATTGGCAACCGCCAGCAAAAAATGTCGCACTGGAAAATGCTGTTAATGCGGTCTGCGCCACCGCGATTGCCGATGCCTACAAGGTTAGAGAAAAGCAGGTGCGGCAGAAGCGTCTGGCCGAGATTCGTGCCGATGTAGTCGCCAAGTTGTCTGCAGAAGCTGATGGTAGTTTGTGGACTGCGGATGCAATCAAAGGCGCTGTCGAAGCCATAGAAAGCAAACTGGTGCGTAATATTGTCATCGTCGGTGAGCCGCGTATTGATGGCCGTGATACCCGTTCCATCCGTCCGATTACCATGCGCACCAACGTGTTGCCGCGTGCGCACGGTTCGGCATTGTTTACACGGGGTGAAACCCAAGCATTGGTTGTGGCAACCCTGGGTACTTCGCGCGATGCGCAGGTGATTGACGCCATTGAAGGTGAGCGCAAAGAGCCGTTCATGCTGCATTATAACTTCCCACCGTCATGCACGGGTGAAACCGGCATGGTCGGCAGCCCCAAGCGCCGCGAAATCGGTCATGGCCGTTTGGCCAAGCGTGGCGTTGCCGCCATGATGCCGGACATGATTGATTATCCGTATTCTGTGCGCGTGGTATCAGAAATTACGGAGTCTAACGGCTCCAGCTCGATGGCTTCGGTGTGCGGCGCCAGTCTGGCGTTGATGGATGCCGGTGTGCCGATCAAGGCACCTGTCGCAGGTATCGCCATGGGCCTGGTGAAAGAAGGCGAGCGTTTTGCGGTGCTCAGCGACATCCTCGGTGATGAAGATCACCTGGGCGATATGGATTTCAAGGTTGCCGGCACCAAAGACGGTATCACTGCTTTGCAGATGGACATCAAGATTAACGGTATCACCAAAGAAATCATGCAGGTTGCTCTGGCGCAGGCCAAGGAGGGACGTTTGCATATTCTGGGCTTGATGAATCAGGTGATCTCACAGCCGCGCAGTGAGTTGTCAGAATACGCCCCGCGTTATGTTACATTCAAGATTAATCCAGATCGTATCCGTGATGTGATTGGTAAGGGTGGAGCAACCATCCGTGCATTGACTGAAGAGACGGGTACCAGCATCGACATTACTGATGATGGCACGGTGAAAATTGCCTCCGTCGATAAAGCCGCAGGTCTGGAAGCACGTCGCCGCATTGAAGAAATTACTGCGGACGTGGAAGTGGGTCGAGTTTACGAAGGCAAGGTTTCCAAGCTCATGGATTTTGGCGCGTTCGTTACGATTTTGCCGGGTAAAGATGGCTTGGTGCACATATCACAAATCTCCGATGACCGCGTTGAGAATGTCAGCGATAAACTCACCGAAGGTGAAGTCGTCAAGGTGAAAGTGCTTGAAATCGACAAGCAAGGCCGCGTGCGTTTGAGCATGAAGGCTGTGGGCAAAGATAGCTAAGCGGTTTAATCATTAGCTGTAAAAAAGGCTGGTGAGGCGAATAACCTCATCAGCCTTTTTTTATGATACCTGATCGGTCATTTCAAGCGAAGGTGACCGCCATGGATGGCGGCCGCTTCGGCCTCCTGCGCTGTCCATGGATGGACGAGTGTCACGAACGCAGGATGCGTTGGAGCGCGGCCCTCTGGCGGCACGTGGGCTTCCCTGCATGGCGGAAGGTAGAGCAACGCGCCGGGGGGGGCGCCCAAGTACGGTAAGCGCAGGATTCGACGCAAGAACCGCCAAGAGCAGTTGCAGGGGGACATCCTTGTCTCAAACGAATGTGAGAAGCCCCCCACGGTTTTCTCGCTGTGCTCGAAATGACAATGTGCATGCACGGCACCAGATCTTGCGTTGCAACAGCATCCATTTGTGATGACATACCGACGAGGGGGTTATGTGTTAATGAAAGACCTGGTACCTTCCTGCTGAGCTTTGCCGCGCGAACCTTTCCTCAAGCAGCTGCAGCTCAATGTGAAGCCAATGTAGATGCGAAAAGACGAGTTCGGCAGTTGGCTGGTCGTCCTTGCCCATCACGCCAAAGACCTCGACCTATACAGAGTATGTGGCCTTGTCTGGCTGTTGTTACACCATTGACAGAAGTGTATGTATTTATTCGGGATGCAGATTTGATTGCGTTGTTAGCTGTCTTAACCTTCAATGAAGTAGTCAGTGTCAATTTTCTGAGCTAAGTGACATTTCGTGGAGGTTTAATACGTTCTTTCCCGCGTCCTTACTGGGTTACACCGGATCATTAGACAAATGATAGTCTAATCCCATGAAAAAAACACTGTTCTGTCTGCACCCATCCCCTACAGAAACGCGGCCTGACGGCGGCGGGCACACAACGTTGGTATTGCAGTTCGTGCGCGTCAAGCACGGTGCGGAAACGACCTGACACCCGAGAACGCCACCATAGAGCACTCTTCACCCGATGGCTGACTGGCAATCGCTCCTTGCTTGAAATTGCTGACGATCATGGCGTCAGTCGACGGACGCTTATTCGGTGGTTTGCACCGCTGTGGGAACGTATCCAAACGCCGACTATTTTTGGGCAGACTCCCTGTGCAGTCTACATTCTCGACGGGGTGTATCTGTCAGGAAGAGAGAATGCCGCGCTCATTTGCAGAACGATGACGGCACAGATTTCCTGGATGTTTGCCGAGCGAGAAACCTTGGCACATTGGAAGACCTTTCTGAAGCGCCTGCCGATGCCTGACGCCGTGGTGATTGATGGACAGAAAGGGCTGTTGGCCGCCATTCAATGCCTCTGGCCAACGGCTGCGATTCAGCGGTGTCTGGTTCATATTGAACGACTCGCCCGGATCAAACTGACGCGACAACCCAAAACAAGCGCAGGCAAGGAATTGCTGATGCTTGTACAGCGGCTATTTGACGTGCGCACCCACAAGCAACGCAGGCGTTGGCTAGGTGTCTATCGGCGTTGGGAACGGCGGCACGCCGACTTTCTCAAGGCGCGCAGCGACGGCGAACCGAAAGCCGGAAAGAAGCGAACCTGGTGGTACACGCATCGAAACATTCGTGCCGCACGCTCACTCATCCGCCATGCGTTGCCGCATCTTTTTACCTTCATTGACCATCCTCATGTGCCACAAACGACGAATCATGTTGAAGGGGGAGTGAACAGTAGGCTCAAGGAATTAGTGCATCGCCACAGAGGGCTTCCGCAAGATCGAAAACAGGTGCTGGTAGCGGAACATTTGGCCAGGAAAAATAAGGGAAAACCTCCACGAAATGTCACTTAGCTC
>JBKJTS010000052.1:0-5780 GCA_046590885.1 Gammaproteobacteria bacterium | reverse complement strand
GATTTTTTTCGACAGATCCCCATTGGCCACGGCGGTCGTCACATCGGCGATGTTACGCACCTGACTGGTGAGGTTACCGGCCATGGAGTTCACATTATCGGTCAGATCTTTCCAGGTCCCGGCCACGCCTTTGACTTGCGCCTGACCGCCCAGCTTGCCTTCCGTCCCCACTTCACGCGCCACGCGCGTGACCTCGGAGGCGAATGACCCCAGCTGATCCACCATGGTATTAACGATTTTTGCGGTGCGCAAGAACTCGCCCTGAATGGGTCGATCTTCTGTTTCTATAATCATTCTTTGGGTAAGGTCGCCTTTTGCGACTGCGCCGATCACGCGTGCCATTTCCGTAGTGGGGCGCCCCAAATCCAAAATCAGCCTATTGATTGATTCGATCTGACGAGCCCAGGCGCCATCAATCGAAACCAACGGCATGCGCTCCCCTAACCTTCCTTCGGTTCCCACCGTATTGCTTACCCGATCTAACCCTCGCGCAGTTTTATCATTAATATCAATGATATCGTTAAGTGTATCGGCAATCTTACCATTGATACCACTCCAATCGATCGGCAAACGAGTCGAAAAATCACCTTTTTTAACTGCCGTTAAAACGGATAATAAGAGTATAGAATCAAGATCATTTCGTGACAAATTTTGATTGACTGCATTATCCAAAGGTAAGCCCTCATTGCGCAAAAGATTATGCAATAGTATGCCCGGCTAGGGGCTGGTATGTGTAGCCTGGGAGCTGAATATAAGGGAAATTGAAGTTTGGACTCATAGAGTAGCGCTGGCCAATTCCCTGCTAACAAAATTTTTTATAAAATGAAGAGATCCAAAGTCAATTGTAAGTAGGTATGAGTGAAGTCTGTAAATGCCTGCAATTTAATGGCATGGCAAAAGCATTGGTTCTTATTATATAAAAAACAGTGTAAAGGACTAAATTGAGCCGTGTCAACGTCCACATATCAAAATAAACCTCAAATTTATTCGTCATCTAACATGTAAAAAGCCCCTGCTGCAAAAGGGGCGTGGGAGGAGAGTAATTATATGGAATGATTATAATGAGGGGACTGCGGTAGGAGCAAAATTTGAGTGATGGTGGTTAGTAGATCGATATCCAGATGATGCAAAAGCATACCCAAATATCCCCTTTAAGCCAACAGAGTCCAGCTTGTTTCCTTTCTTATTGTCCCTCTAGTTATGGCAGTTTAATCTCCCCCTCCTCATTAAAAGGTAATGATATCGCTGGTCGCGCCAGATGTACTTTGCCCGATATCCCATAGCTGGTAGTTGGGGCGTTACTTTCGCCGAGTTCCTTAAGCTGCCGGGCCAGACCGGCAAGAGTACTTATTGCTTCCAGTTCCAGCACGGCTGAACCAAAGCGCGGGATGTTCACCATATTGCCGCTGACGCCCGAAGCGAATGATTGTCCATTCAATTTAATTGTGAACTGAATACCCCTAACCGCAAAATCGAAGTCATTGGGATTTTGCACGCGCAGTTTCACCTGATAGCGCTGTTCCAATATACCTGCTTCAACCAAATTGATCGCAGTGATACTGACGCGTGGCGCTTCGGGTTTTTGTGGCATTGCGGCACAGCCCACCAACAATGCAAAGATTAATGCCAGGCCAAATAATAGGCCACCTCTGGGTTTGGTTATCATGGGTCGCGACTCGGTTACCTTGGAAGAGTAAAGATGATACGACAAACTCAGAGATCAATCTAGAGTTGGTGAGGAGATAGCGCCAGCTAAAACAAACGATAGTGATCTATGTGCGCTTACGTACAGACTAAGATATTATCGAGTTTTATTATGCATTTAAAATAGCCAGATGACCATAAAATATTTTTATGGAAATATATTAACAATCAATAAATTTTTATCAGCAGGCTGAGCAATCAGCATCTGAAAAACTTAACATTTAAGATAAGACAATTTTTTTAAAATCGGAGCAAGTATGCGCATCGGCCGGATTGTAATTGCTCTAATTATGGCGGCAGTAAGTGGAATATTGTATTTAACAAACACGCAGGTAAACTCGGTTACCGGTGAAAAACAGCGTGTGGCATTAAGTCCGGCAGAAGAGGTGGCGCTGGGATTACAAACTGCTCCTCAGATGGCCGCACAATTTGGTGGTTTGCATCCTGATCCCCAAGTGCAGGCGTACGTTAAGCAAGTTGGCATGAAGATCTTACAGACAAGTGGTGCCAAGCAGACACCTTACGAATTTGATTTTCACGTATTACGTGATAGCGAAACTGTCAATGCATTTGCGTTGCCAGGCGGGCAAATTTTTATTACTGCTGAGTTATTTAATCGGCTTGAGAACGAGGCGCAACTGGCAGGTGTGCTTGGTCATGAAGTGGGTCATGTGATCGGCCGGCATGCTGCGGAACACTTGGCGAAAGCGCGCTTAACGCAAGGCTTGGTGGGGGCCGCCAGTGTTGCTGGATCCTCTGATCCATCAGGAAGTCAAGCTGCAGCAATGATAGCAAACATGGTTGGGCAAATGGTTACCATGCGTTTTGGTCGGCAGGACGAACTAGAATCAGACACGCTTGGAGTGCGGTTTATGGCCGACGCTGGTTACAATCCAAGCGCATTAATTCGCGTAATGGATATTTTGGCTCAGTCTCGTGGAGGAGATTCGTCACAACCTGAGTTTCTTAGCACCCATCCGGACCCGGGCAATCGTACGCAACGCATTGAACAAGAAATTGCAGCTAAATACCCTGGTGGCATTCCCAATAACTTATCGCTTGGTAATACACGGAATTTCGAGCAAGCTCGCGCTCAACTCTAATTATTGATTATGATCTTTTTGAACTTGGTAAGTCACTGGGGAAAAATTTATCCAGCACCCGTTAGTGATTTTTAGTTTTGGTAGAAGGCTGAAATCCGAGTATATTTATTGCCTCTTTAAGCCCCTGAGCAGCATTCAAATAATTTTTCCATGGGTTGTTTCCAATCTCTAGTCGGGATTCGATATTTTCAATTGTCCAATGGGCACTGCTCGTAATAGTGCCCAATTCCTGCCACTCAATCGGAATCGAAACTCCCAGTCCCGGACGGGCGCGAATTGACCAAGCCGAAACGGTAGTAGCCCCAAATCCATTACGTAAATAATCGATAAAGATTTTTCCAATCCGGTTATGCGGGCCGCTTTTGGCGGTAAACCGTTGAGGTAATGTTTTTGCCAAATGCTTAACGATTGCCTGAGAGAAATCTTTCACTATATCCCACCCATATAAGCGCTTTAAAGGTATTACAATATGTACACCCTTACCGCCACTGGTTTTTATAAACGAAGCGAACCCAAGCTGGTTTAAAAATTCCCGTACTAAATAGGCTGACTCCTGCAATACAGGCCATGTCACGCCTGTGCCTGGATCCAGGTCAAATGTCATGCGATCCGGTTTGCCGATGTTAGTTTTGATCGCGTTCCAAGTATGAAATTCAATTACATTCATTTGCGCAGCGGACCACAGGCCTTCCGGTTTTGCAACTTCTAGCAACGGCGCATGACCCGGATCCAATCCCGGATCAAGCAACTTGATGCCCTGCATTTGGGTAGATTCCAGATGTTTTTGAAAAAACAACGCGCCACTGATACCCGCAGGGGCGCGTACCAGCGATACCGGACGACCTTTTAAATGTTCCATCATCAATGGGGCCACGCGAATATAAAACTCAATCAAATCTTGTTTGGTGATGTGCGTGCTAGCATCTACCACGCGATCGGGGTGGGTAATTTTAAAAGATCGGGGAAGAGTGGTTAGCTTAGCTTTGGATAAAAAAACGGGTTGTTCACGAATGATATCTTTTGCTGGTTTATCAACCCTCAATCCATGAAACACGGAATGCCGTATGCGGCCGCTTTTGGTCCACTCACTGAAGGACACTTCTGCTATCAGTTCTGGGCTCACCCAGTGCGCATTATTATCGAGGCCAGTTTTGTTGACAAATGGACTATGATTGATAATGATGGGGGTAAGCTTTTTTTTCACGCTATTCAACGTTTGGATATCAAAACCGGTTCCTACCTTGCCGCAGAAATGCAGGTTTTGCTTTTCATCGTAAACGCCGAGCAAAAGTGCACCAAGCCCGGTGCGTGAACCTTGGGGGTCGGTATAGCCGCCAATTACAAACTCCTGCCGCTGGGTACACTTCAGCTTGATCCAATCGGTAGACCGGCGTGATACATAGCTTGATGCTTTGCGCTTCCCGACCACACCTTCCATGCCCAAACGACACGCGGAGTCCAGGACATCCCTTGATGACACATCGAAGGTATTGCTGAAGCGAACCGCGTTAGAAGCTGGTTTTGCCAGAATTTCTTCGAGTAATTGCTTGCGTTCAATGAGTGGTGCGGCACGTAAATCAAAGCCATCGTAAAACGGTAAATCAAACAAATAATAAATAATATTTCCGGTACGGCCTTGATCAAACGCGCCTTGCAGGGCCTGGAAATCAGGAATACCTTGCTCATTCAACACCACAATTTCGCCGTCAAACCACCCAGGCCCCAGCGCTAACTCTTTGAGCGCCGCAAGCAGCAATGGAAGTTTATGACTCCACTCATGCCCGTTACGGGTAAACAATTGAATATTTTTGGCATCGACACGTGTAAGCAAACGGTAACCATCAAATTTAATTTCATACAGCCATTCCTGAGAGTTTGTGGGTGAATCAGGGGGTGGTTTATCTACGAGTGTTGCGAGTTGCGGTTTAAGCATTACCGGTAACGGCGCTTTGATTGCGCCAGTCAGGGTTGTTCCATGTTTTTTCCGTGTTGATGATTTTTTTTCAGGGGCGGATATTTTCATTTCCTTCAGTTTTGCGACACTGTCAGGAAGGGCATCGATAATGCTGTATTGATCAGCGGCCTGTGCTTTGTCATCCCTTTCTTTAATAAGAAGCCAAGGCTCTTTTTTCTCGTCCTTTCCTTTTATCCGAATCAATGCCCATTTTCCTTGAAGTTTATAGCCATGCAAGACAAATTTTAAATTACCCTCTTGGTAGCCCTTATGAGGATCGCCGACGGGCAACCAGATTCCCTTATCCCAGATGATCACCTTGCCTGCGCCATACTGGTTAGGGGGGATGTTGCCTTCAAACTTATTGTAAGCAATTGGGTGATCTTCGACGTGAACCGCCATGCGTTTGTCACGGGGGTCAAGGCTAGGCCCTTTGGGTATCGCCCAGCTTTTCATGCTCTCATCCAGTTCCAATCTAAAATCGTAATGGAGGCGTTTTGCCCAATGTTTCTGCACCACAAATGAGCGGTGAGCTTCGTTGGCTTCGTCGCCATCTGCTGGTTCCGACGTAACCGTAAAATCACGTTTACCTTTGTAAAGTTTTAGCGAATCTGATGTCGCCATCGCAACTAGAGCACTCTTTTCTTGACCGCTATTTTTCGCACGGGGCGGGAAGCTGCTTGGGTTTTAGTTACCTTGGCGTGTGTAATGGCTTTGTGATCCTTGTTGCCCTTATTAAGACTCTGCTGCAGCAATTCAGTGAGGTCATAAATAGTAGCGCTGGCGGGCGTCGTTTCCAGAGTCTCTATCGGGGTAACAGATTCAGTTTGGCCAGCTTTGACTTTTTCTTTTACCAATTTCATGATCTGCTGCTTGAATGAATCATCGTAAGCCTGCGGATTCCACTGGGTACTCATATCTGCAACCAATTGTTCGCCCATTTTCATTTCTTTGGCAGTCAGATTGGCCGCTTTCACTGCTTCGGCGGAGGGTGACAATTCTTTAAACGAGCGAATCTC
>JBKJTS010000212.1:0-2555 GCA_046590885.1 Gammaproteobacteria bacterium | reverse complement strand
TTCTGTAACACGGATTTGTCCTGACTCCAGGCGGAAACGGAGGCGGAAAGTTTTGTCCTCGGAACGCACTTTCTTATCGCCGACGAGCGTCACCAGGGTGCCCGATACGGCCGCCTGCATGCCGGCCTCTTCTATCTCGATGCCTTTGCTCAGATAAAATACCTGGGATGCGTCGTTGCGCTTGAGACGCTCGGCCTCCAGGGTCAAACGGGTTTTAAGGACCCCGTACGCGCGGGGGCTGGTGTAGCGCAAAAACCGCTCCCCCTGGTAATCCGCACTGGCGGGCGAGACGGTCAGCGCCGTCTGGGTAAACCACACCGACATCTCCTCCAGATACTCCCGCGAAACCTTGTCGTTCTCCACCCAGAACGTCTTGTGAATCTCCGGCGGCACAATGATGGTGCGCTCGTTACCGGCATTGAAGGCCAGCCCTGTGCCCAGTGCCAGATTGGTGGCAAGCAGGATTACAGCTACAATCCGCCAGGACTGTTTTTCGCTCACCGCCCCCACCAGCTCGGAACTGTATTTACCTGGGTTCATCCCACGAACTCGCGGATATGCGATGGCGGGGTACGCTGTAAACCAAAAATATGGTTGGCAGGCAGATGCCAGTAAATGATCCGTCGCGCATGACCGGGTCCGCCCCCGGCTTTTAGGCGAGACAATCCATAGACGCTACCGAAACACAGCACCACGCCCGCCAGCCAGGAGCCCGCCATCACGCCGATGCCCAGCGCGACGATGGCGGTGATAAATTCGTCGGCCTCCCACCACAACAGCTTGGCCGGGTCGTCGATGCGGCGGGGAATGGCATAATCCAAGTCGTTCATACGCACTCCTTAATTATAAAAAGGCGACCCAAGGTTTGCTTGAGCCGCCCTCTGCAATGCCATGCTCAGATGGTCGCAGAGACCATGCCGTTCAGGACGTTGGGTCCGATCATGACGAAGAACCCCAGTACGATGGCGCCTGCCGCCAGGGAGGGCTGTTGTTTGCCTGCCGCAATGAAGGCCCCGTAGGCCAATGCGCCAAAAATAATGGCGCGCCCCAGATAACCGGCGAACGAATTCGTGATGAAATCGAAGGCGGGCTTGAACTCAGTGCCGGTGGTACCCCCCATGGCTATTGAGCCGCTCAGATAGATCGCGATCAAGAGTAATGGCAGGGCAACCTTCAGCATCAACTGCGGGTTGGAACACCACGCGCCGAGACGGTAGTACTTTTGAGATAAAGATTTAGTGAATGTCATAAATGCTCTCCTTGTGTTTTGATGTGTGTTTCGATTGTCATGATAAAGTTCACCTCCACTCGTCGGTTGACCGCACGGCCCACCGACGTACTATTCGAGGCGGTGTAGCAGCACTTGCCTTCCGCCTCGATACCGATCCGTTCAGCATTAAAGCCATAACCGATCAGGTATTCGCGCACCGCCTCCGCCCGTTGCTGGGCCAGGCTGTCGTTATCTTGTTTTCCGCCCACGGCATCCGTGCGCCCCCGTAACGTGATGCGCTCCGCCGCGCGCAGGTTCTCAATTACTGCCTGGAGTGGGGTGAGATCCTTGGGCGTGAGACGAGCGCTGGCAAAGCCAAAGCGGATCGGTATCGCCACCGTTCTGGTCCGTAGCGCTTTTTTTGTTACCGGCTCTGGGGTCAAAACTGAAAACCCCGGTACCGCAGACAGCATTGCTGTATCTAATGTTTTGCGGGTCGGCTCAGGGCAGCGCACGCGGCCACCGCACAGCATGAAACTCGGTGTGGACGTCAGCCCCGCGGCGACAGGTGGGGTTTGGGCGATCCGTAGAATCACGGCGCCACCCATCGCCGCGGGAAGGGCGGCAGCAGGCGGACGATCAGCCACATGCAGCGGAGCACATCCCCCGAGAAATGCATTAAGTGCCATGCAGAGCACGGTAAACCTTCCACGCATAGATGATCCTCTTGTTGGCTGATGTTGCGTTGTAAGCACCGACTGCCGTCCAGGTGTTGCCATGGCGTCGCACGTTGTCGGCCAGTATCCAGGCACCCACATGGATGCTGGTACAGGCATCGAAAAGTTGTGCGGGGCCGATGCCGTATTTGGCCAGTGCTTTCCACCATCGGGAATTGATTTGCATAATTCCAATGTCAGTGCTGCCGTTTCCGTTGCGGTTGATTGCATGCGCATTAAAATTACTCTCGACCTTGGCGATCGCCGCCAACAACGGTTGGGATACGCCATAACGCTCCGCGGCCGCGCGCCAACAATCGCCGCGCGCACTGAAACTCGCGACCAGCGTGATTAATAACAATGTCAAGTGGATTGCTCGCTTCATCTTGCAGCACAGACTGCATGTTTCGGCAAAAACAATGCAAGCGAAAAGCATTCTAAGAAGCGCTGCTACTTATTAAGTTGCACGATTTATTAGCATGCTTTTCGCTTGTGGAATGATTTAATTAGTGCTATGCGTTTCTTGATAGCTTGGGATTTTTGGTCAAATTAAGTAGCAGCAATTCTTAGCATACTTTTCACTTGTGCAAGCCCCGCGTTGTCGCCACTATGAAGGCCATGCGCAACGA
>JBKJTS010000099.1:0-31097 GCA_046590885.1 Gammaproteobacteria bacterium | reverse complement strand
ATTGGGATTATCCAGCAGTCCCCTGCGCAGCGCATAAACCCTAAATCGCGCGACCAAGGTCCACGACAGGGCGAAAAACAGAAATAAAAACAAAGTGAGTTTCACTAGATATAAGCTACTGAGTATTTAAGAAGTACCACAAACACTACCGACATACGGGCCAACCAACATGTGATGATCGCGGGTTAGCAGCGATGCACCATGATCCATGCCAACGACAATCTCCACCTGGGTGTACCCCGAATTCATGGCCAATTTCATTCATGGACTTGATGCCACGGATCGCTTCAAGCGCTATCTTGGCGTTGAACTCACCAGTAAAATTCTTGCGCTTCTTCTCACCCCTAGCTAATCTCCGTTTTCAAATTGGTCAGCAGCCTGCTCAATTCTGACTTGAAAATTGACAACTCATCATAGATCTTCAATGCCTCCTTCGCGTCATAAGTATGCGACATCCTGTTCCTCGCCTCCAACATGGCAGGCCAAACTTCCTCAGTATCAATCCAGCCTTGCGCGAACGCGCCTGTTTCAGGCAAGCTTTGGGTGAAAGACAGTCAGGCAAGGCCAAATCGCTCGAAACCATCTTGATGGACTTCCACGCCAGCTCAAAACAAAACTCGAAATACTGAATAGAGCCCGCCTTTATCAAATCGTTGGTCGCGGACACAGAAAGCGCGGACTCGAACTGCGCCACTGCCTGCTCGAAGTCGGCGAGAATCCACGGTTCATTCATACAACACCTCAATATTCCCCATGGCTCGCTCACGAAAAACGGGAGATACCCGATTGAAATCCACCCAGTCAATTTTGAAAAGCGTGGGCAACGCTTCCAACCGATCCTCAATCAAGTAAAAATCCTTCAGCGACATGGGTTCCTCACCGATTATCCCAACATCGAAATCTGATCGAAGCCTGGCTTGCCCTCTCACCCGTGAACCGAACAGGAACACTTTCCGCCCGGCCAGAAGGGGGGCACATTCCCACATCACCTGCTTCAGCATCGACTTAACCTGGGATTCTGTCAGCATGATTAGGAAGCTGGCCTGAAGTAAGAAATATGTATCACAGTATGATGATGGCCTATTTCGTTTGCAATCAGCAAATTCGTTAATCCTGCAGGTATTCAGGTATCAACCCATGTTCGCAGATACCATCCTGCCGTCTCCCTAAACCCCTCTCCCATAGTAAAAGGCGGCTTCCACCCCAATTCCCGCCGGATTTTAGCGCTATCAATCACCAAGGAATCCAGCAGCCGCTCCACCTCCGGCGATTTCCCGGTTATGTGACCCGCGAAACGCAGCACGGCGAGTGGCACAGGGAGCAAACGCACGGGACGGCCCAACGCATGCGCAATATGCCGTATCAACCCCGGCGTTGATACATCTTCACCGTCACTCACCAGATAAGTTTGACCACCGGCAGCGGGATGCTTTAAACAGGTGACGATGGCATCGGCAAGGTTGCCGACGTAGATAAGACTGCGCTGATTTTTGATCGCTCCAAACGGCAGCGGCACACCCTTCTGCACAAACCGCAGCAATCTCAAAAAATTCGCCCCTACCCCCGGCCCATACACCAAAGGCGGGCGAATGATCACCACTTCCATGCCGGTTTCTTGAGAAATACGATGAAGCGCCTGCTCCGCCTCCCACTTGCTCACCCCATAAGGATCTTGCGGATTCGGCGCATCCCTCTCCGAAAACACCCCCACTCTCATCCCCCCCTTTGAAAAAGGAGGGTTAAGGGGGATTCGAGCAGAGGCGATTTTCGAAGGACGCAAAACCGGGGTTTGCTCCCCGTTAACCTTAATGGAACTCACAAAGACAAACCGCTGCACCCCCGCCGCAGCCGCCGCCCTAGCCAGCCTTTCCGTTCCCGCCACGTTCACCTTGCGAAACTCTGTCAGCGGGTCAGCAGTGGCATCCTGCATCACATGCACGCGTGCGGCAAGGTGCACTACCGTGTCTGCCCCATTCAATGCCTCGGCCCAGTTTGTTTCCGGTCCGATATCGCCCACTACAATATTAGTTGCTACATGATTACTCCGCCTAACAGCTTCCCGAACTGTAAATCCAGCCTCTAATGCAGATCGACAAACTACACGCCCGACAAAACCCGTTGAGCCAGTGACCAATACCCGCATATCAGCGTTCGCCACTTGCCACCGCGAGAACATCTTCCGCCATTTTTTGACTGATGTTCGGCCGTGCATACTTCGTGACAAAAGCGGTCCGTGGTGCGTCCTGAAGGGTCAGCTCATCGAACGCCTGCACTGCCCCCTCGACATCGCACGGATGAAACACGGCCGCGTTATTGATCTCGGATCTGACAAACTCTGCTGCATAGCCGGAGACGCCCGCCCACACAGGTTTTCCCAGAGCCGCATATTCAAAAAGCTTGGAAGGCAACACCTTTTTGAAGGCATCGTAATCGTTAAGATGCAGGAACAAGACATCCGCTGCACGATAGGCTTCAAGCAACTCGACTCGCTTGACGGGCGGGAGTAACTCCACGCTCGTCACACCAATATCTACAAGCGCGACCTCAAGTGCATGCTTGCGACCGCCGTCGCCAATAATCTTGAAATGAACACGGGATCCCATCCGTTTGGCCAGTGCTGGAATAATCGCATGTAGCCCCTGCCCCTCCCCCAAGTTACCAGCGTATAGCACCGTTAGCGGCCGGTCCTCGGCAACTTTAGTAGACGCAAATGTCTGTTTAGGCGCCGCCGCCAAAAACTCATCGTCAATTCCATTCGTGAAATACGAAAATCGCTGTTGCGGATAACGTGAGCTGAAATATTCCGAAAATCCTGATGAGACCAGGTTCACTTTGTCGGCCTGATTGATCGCCCACTTTTCCAACACTGAAAAAGCCGGCTTGATCACCCACGATACCTTGCGTGGCAACACATCTTTGATGGTGTCGACAAAGATGTCCCGGATATCAAGATAAAGCCTTGCGTTCCTTTGTCGTGCAATCCAGGCACCCAGCACGGCCGTCATGAGTCGGCTTGACGTAGCGAATACGATATCGTAATCCCGCTTGGCAACCTGCCTGATGGCCCCACGAGAAAATGTAAAGAATGCCTTGGACTGATCTAACATGCCGCTTTGGTGTTTGGGCAAGGCAATGCGGGAAATCGACAGGCCTCCCTGTTGTTCTCTCTGCGGTGCCTCTGCGGTGAATGAATGGTATCGGTTGGGTAGTGTCGTGATCACCTCGATCTGCGAACCAGCCGGGACGAGTTTGCAAAGCGAATCGACCAGCGCCGTTGTCCGAAAAGATCCTGCACTTAGATCTGGCCGGAAATAGAAGCTAAGAATCAGAATCTTCACACCGCGCTGACCCATTTGAGATGTGTGCGAAGCACTGATCGGTTGAAATCCACAACAAGACAAAGGTTCGGCACACTACATCCGAATTCCGGATGCCAGGTAGCAGCCTCCTTGCGCAATATGCCACCTTCAACTGTAAGGCAAATCTTTTGGCCTTGGGGTAATTGCAATGTCACCTTCGCATTTCCACCGGAATTCATACCTGTTTCATCGAGTCTTACTGTAGGATGCAAATGAAATCGCGCCTCCGCATGCCCATAGCAGCCTGAAACCCGGTCTTCCACCACCAGCGCGTTCTCCCTGAACAACCACCGCCGCAGATGCTCCGGCTTGCCTGGCAGGCGCCGGTAGCCATCGTGGGCACAGCTCACGACAATCCCACCGTTATGGACCACCTCCAGGTCCACTGGCCGCGCCCGCCGCGCCACTCGAAATCCGGCCCACACCTCGGAAGAATCCTGCCCATCCACCACTACCGTGTTGTGCGCCACCGTCCCGCGCTGCCGCAGTCGCTCGGTACTGTTACCATAGCAAGAGGTGCCTGAATTCACAAAGACACGTTGACCGAACAGCGACAGCTCGAAAGACAAGGTATCGGCGTGCGCATGGCCCGGGAGGTAATCCGGGCCTACAGGAGCAACATCGAGCACCGCCACGGCTCCATCCTGTTCAATACGGATGTATCCGCTGGCAGCCAGACGAGTAAGACCCTGAACTGAGGCGGATCGATCAGGAAATCCCAGCCTTGTGGCGTATTGCTCAAGTTCAATCGGCGCTGGCGCAACACCCACCGCCGCATCATTGAAGTAGCTGATCTCGCCATCCGGATGGCACATCGCCGCCAGCCAATCGCGCATGGGACCGATCCGTTCCCGCCAGACTGCAATCGTCGACTGCCAGCACGAAGGGATCGCACCAGCAAAAACAGCGGTCACATTGCACAGGTCCTGCATGTCTTCCAGCGCCAGGGCATGATACATCGTGCTGCGCTCAAATTGGCCACCATCGGATAATATCTGCTCCCGCACCTCCCGCTCCAAAATGCGCAAGCCTTTCTCCAGCCAGTCTCCAGCCTCTGGCCCTTCGAAGAATAAACCGGCAAACACCAGCGCCTTGGCATTGGCAAATAGGTGATTTCCCCGCAGATGAATCTCCATCCGCCGGGAAAGCCAGTGGGCCTGCACCGCCAGGCTCTGCACACACTCCGGCTGAAGCACATTGCCGCTCAACGCCCATTTGATCCAGTTTACGATCCGCACGGAGGTAGGATAGGGCTCCCACCCCGTCCCCACGGTCGGCGGGTTTTCGCGCACCCACCGCAACAGCAAGGCCTGTTGCCACTCCGCCCGTGCAATGGCATCCTGGGCATTCAGGTCGTCAAAATAATGGAGGTTGTAACGCCAAAGCTTTTCGAGCGCAAGATCATCCCAGCCCTGACCCGCCAGATCGTGCGTTTCGTTCAAGAAACAGAAGCGCTCAGGCCCAACCAAGCTTGCCCTGCGCCGAGCTGGCCTTACCCAGTCACGACCACACAACAAGCGCAACGGCGGGGCTGGCCGCAAATCGACACGCGGCCTGACCAAGCGGAACCAGATCCGCCCATAGAACTGGATTGGTGTCAGGTGCCGAAGCGTGTGCCAATAGGTTAGAACACCAGGCATCAGGCGCTGGATTGACCAAACAATTGTTGCAGCACCACCACAATCCGCTCACTCGTCTTGCCATCCCACTTTTCCGGGATGCCGCCCACTTTCCATTGACCTGCAAAGAGTCTGTCCAGGGCAGGCCTCAACTTTGCCGGATCAGTTCCAATCAGTTCATTGCTGCCTATCGTCACGGTCTCCGGCCGCTCGGTGGTATCCCGCAGGGTCAGGCAGGGCACACCCATCACCGTGGTTTCCTCGGTAATGCCGCCCGAGTCGGTGATCACCGCTTTGGCATGCTTCACCAAAAAGTTGAATTCCAGATAGGGCTGGGGTTCGACCAGTCGCAGGTTATCCGGGAGGTCAGGCAATTCCCGCAGGTTCTTCGCTGTGCGCGGATGAACAGGAAAGACGACCGGCAGACCCCGACAGCCTTCGCCAATGGCTGACAGCATCGCCTGTAATTGACCGATGCCATCCACATTGGCGGGGCGATGCAGTGTCACCACAAAGTATTGCCCCGCTTCCAGCCCCAATTCACCCCAGAAGGCGGGCGGGCGCAGCCGATCCATGTTTGCCAGCAGCGTATCGATCATGGTGTTACCGACGAAAAATATCCGTTCGTCGGGGACGCCTGTTCGTCGCAGGTTCTGATTTGCAACTTCGCTGGTCGTAAAAAAATAATTCGTGATGGCGTCCGTCACCCTGCGGTTGATTTCTTCGGGCATGCTCCAGTCGCCAGAACGAATGCCGCCTTCCACATGCGCCACCGGCACACAAAGCTTCTGCGCCGCAATCGAGCAGGCCATGGTGGATGTGACATCGCCCACCACCAGGCACAGGTCGCTTCGCTGCTCCAGCAGCAGTTTTTCATAACCCACCATGATGGCCGAGGTTTGCTCGGCCTGGGTACCCGAGCCGACCTCCAGATTTACGTCTGGTTCGGGAATACCAAGTTGGGCAAAAAAATCGCCCGACATGCGGGCGTCATAGTGCTGGCCCGTATGAACCAGCCGGTATCGCAACAGCCCACCCACTTCCTGCCGTGCCCGCAGAGCCTTGATGATTGGCGCGATCTTCATGAAGTTGGGCCGGGCGCCCGCGATGATGTCGATCAGAGGGCTCTTCATTACAGCCGTCATCGCAAAACCTCTGCCACTTCAATCGACACCCGGCTCACTTCCATCAACTCCTCAAACGGAATCGGCACCGCCACGCCTTGCTCCACCGCCTGCACAAAGGCGGCTGCGCACGCCTTTTGCCCCTTGTTCTGGCGCCACAGATTCATCTTGCTGAAACCCCGCCAGCCAAAGCCCGTAAGCTTGCGGAAATTGTCCAGTTGCAGGATGCGCCCGCCAGCGAAGACCTCCAGCCGCTCTTTTGGGAAGGATTTGTGACCGTTTGCCAAATAGTGGATGGTGCCGATGGAACCATCGATGAAGCGCAGTGTGATGCTGGCCTTGTCTTCCGCCACCGCGATGCCAGGCACTTTGCCGATCGAAACCGCCTGAAATCCGCTGATTGGCGAACCCGCGAGAAAGCGCAGCAGGTCGATGAAGTGGCACGCCTCGCCGACGATGCGCCCCCCGCCCACAGCCGGATCCTGGGTCCAGTGCTCTGGTGGAATGGCACCCGCATTCACCGTCATCACGAAGGCCTTGGGTTCCTTCACGCCCGCCAACAGCACCTTCATTTTCTGAACCTGAGGGGCAAAGCGGCGGTTGAAACCCACCATCACCAATGGATTGTGGCCAGCCTCAACTGCTGCTGCATAAGATCGCTCAATCGACGCCAAATCGTCCAATGTCAATGCCAGTGGTTTTTCCACAAATACATGCTTACCCGCGCTTAACGCCTGACACACCAGCCGTGCATGGCTGTCGTGGCGCGTGGTGATTACGACCGTATTGATCCGCGAATCAGAAAAAATGCTGTCCGTATCAGTGGTGGTCTGTTCAAAACTGAACTTGCGTCCGGCATGAACACCGCTGACGCCGACGCTCGAAGCTACCGTATTCAACCGCGCTCCCGCCTCCTTGAAGGCCGGTATCAATACCGCCGTGGCGTAGTTACCCGAACCCACGAAAGCCACCACCGCCTCCCTTGCTCCCCTCCCCCCCCGGGAGAGGGGTTGGGGGTGAGGGCCAAGTTCCACTTTCGCCCGCCGCAGTTCTACCTCCGGCTTTTGCGCTGCCGTCGGGTACTGCAATAGAATGCCAAGTGATGGCCCTGCTCCGCCTACAAGAGCGTATGCCTGTTCCGCATTGTCGATGGCGAATCGATGGGAAATAAGCGATTTAACGTCCAAGCGCCCATCGGCCATCATATCCAGCACCGCTTCGAAGTTGCGCTGCTCGGTCCAGCGCACAAATCCCACCGGGTAATCGACGCCTTTTTCTTCGTAGTTCGCGTCGTAGCGTCCGGGACCGTAAGAGCACGACACCTGAAAACTCAATTCTTTCTCAAAGAAATCGGCGCGAGATAGCTGCAGCCCCGTCACCCCCACCAGCACAATGCGGCCGCGCTTGCGGCTCATCAGTGCCGCCTGGTGCACTGGCTCACTACTCTTGGTCGAAGCCGTAATAATAACTGCATCCACCCCGCGACCACGGGAAAACGCATTCGCAGCAGCCACCGGGTCTTCCCCTGCCGAAAGATTTACCACCTCAGCACCAAACTGCCGTGCCAGGGCCAATTTCTCCGCGTCGAAATCAATGCCTAACACCCGGCAACCGTGGGCTCGCAGCAACTGCACAGTGACCAAACCGATCAAACCCAAACCCGTTACCACCACTGCCTCGCCTAAGGTAGGTTGCACCAAGCGGATGCCCTGCAAGCCGATTGCGCCGATGACTGTAAAGGCCGCCTCATCATCCGGAACATTTTCCGGCACCTTGGCACACAGGTTCACCGGCACACTGACAACCTCGGCATGCTTGCCGTTCGAAGCCACACGGTCGCCAACTTGGAAACTACCAACTCCAGGACCGACTTCCATCACCTTGCCTACATTGCAGTAACCTAACGACAAAGGCTGATCTAGCTTATTGAATACCGCCTCTAGTGTTGGCATCAGACCGTCTGTCTTAACTTTATCCAACACCATTTTCACTTTGTCCGGCTGTTGGCGCGCCTTTTCAATCCAACCAGCCTTACCAAATTCCACCAGCATGCGTTCGGTACCCACCGAAACTAGCGTGCGAGATGAACGTATCAACACCTGCCCTCGCCGAACAGTGGGGCAGGGAATTTCAGCAACTTCGGTAGTGCCGGTCCTAAGGCTTTGAAGAATTTGCTTCATATTTGAACACCCGCTTGGCGGAACAACGCCTCCTTGTCGTCTTGGTTAGGATAATTGATCAACACAGCCCGATACTTACCTTTGAAAACAAAAAGGCTGCCCGCTGCAGCGCCGATGATGCCAAATGTACGAATCAAGTCTTCAATCTCCTTTAGCGAGCCAACGCCGCCCAACACCGTTAAGGGCAGGCTAATAGCCTCCCGCACCTGCGCAATCAGATCTAACTCATAACCCCTCATTTCACCGTCGCGGTCGATGGCGTTCACGACCACCTCCCCCGCGCCAAGCTCCTCAACCCGCCGTGCAAACGCGACCGGATCAAGCCCTGTTCCCTTGGTACCGTTATGCGTAAACACCTCATATCGACGAAAAAGCCCCGACTTCTTGACATCCATGACCACAACAACGCTCTGGCTCCCCACACGTACGGCCGCCTCCGTGATTAGTTCCGGCGTCTGAGCAGCAGCAGCACTTACAGCCACCTTCTCCACCCCAAGGCTGATAATTTTTTGCACTTGCTCAGCCGTTTTGACTCCGCCGCCATAACATAAGGGCATACGACACTCAGCGGCCAGATTGGTGATCAGCGTGTAATTGGGCTCCCGATTCTGAACAGTGGCATCGATATCGATGACTATTAGCTCGTCAACCTCCTTTTCGTTGAAGATGCGCACTGCATTGATTGGATCACCAACATATTTAGGATTACTGAACTGAACCGTCTTAACTAAACCACCGTTCTTGACCAACAGGCAGGGAATTATTCTAGGACGCAGCACCTTTATACCTCGGCTAATTCGGCGAAATTCTTCAGGAGCTGTATACCCTGCTGATGGCTTTTCTCGGGGTGGAACTGTACCCCAAACACATTCACTGATCTAACCGCTGACGCAAACGGGCCGTTGTAGTCCGTCAGGGACAACACCTTATCCTCGTGCTGCGGCAAAAAATAATAGGAGTGCAGGAAGTAAAATCTCGGGCTTGTCCCCATGTCACGAAACAAGTCACTCCTACTGAGTGGCGTTACGTCGTTCCAGCCCATGTGCGGTAAATGCGTCTTTTGACTGAAAGTGCTCTCATCGAACTTCTTAACGTCTGCGTCAATCCACCCTAATCCCGCCAATTGGCCTTCATTACTGCCGCGCGCCATCATTTGCATACCCACGCAAACCCCGAGCACCTGCTTTTTCTGGTACAGCACCAAGTCATCCAGCGTTTCGCGCATGCCAGATTCATTGAGCCGGGTCATGGCCCAGTCGAACGCCCCGACACCGGGCAAGATGATATGCGAGGCACTAGCCAGATCCAACGCATTTCGTGCCACCGTGACCGGCACATCCAGCCGCTTGTAGATGTTGACGAATGCGTGCACATTCCCCAATCCGTAATCAACGATGGTGATCAACGCTTTCCACCAAGTTCGAGGCCTAGCGCCTTCATAACCTTGCCGCCAAACATATAGAACGCCTCTTGCGATCGGTAATCGCGGTAACTCTTGTTCGGCGAATCCATATAACCCTGCAGCTCACCGATTGTGATGCCCAGCTTGTTCGCCACGTATTCAAACTCTTGACGTATGGTGGCCTCGCCCAACGGCGGTGTCTTTAACTTTTCTAGCGCTTCTTCGCGCGTCATCTGGCAGGTGTTGATGAGACTGGAGAACTGCACCTTGCGTGTATCAAAGCCAAACTTTTTGGGGAGCCAATAACCTTCATAAAAGCGAGTAAAGCGGGATTCGAAATGCTTCTGCGGATAAGGCTGCCAGCCGAACCGCTCAATCAGCAGCTTCACCGCGCCAGCTTTGTCGTAAGGCACATTGTTCAGTGGTCGTACAACTCGAATGCCCTTGACGTACGGTAGCCATATCTTGTGGCGCAATATCGATGTAGTGGGAAAGTTCACCAATGGCCGAGTACCAAAACGACTGTGTATATCCTTTAACTGGATCGCGTCCGACTGGTAGTACATCCACTCAATCGGATTTCGGATGCATTCGGTAGATAGGTTGGCACCTGTCAGTATGTACTTGATATTGTGTTTCTCCGCGAATTTATACATGGTCGCAAAAAAAGCATGATCCTGTGGAGTGTCGATGTGTGGTACGCCTGACTTGAAGAACGCTAGCTGAAGGTCGCGCATTTCTTCCCAGTCAATCACCTCGGTATAAAGGTCAAGTCCAAGCTTGTCGACCAGCTTCTCAATATTGTTAACCGCCTCCTGGGAATTCCAGCCGGCATCAACATGGAAAACCAGCGGCCGCAGCCCAAACTCGGTGGCAATGTACGTGAGGTATGAGCTGTCTATCCCGCCGCTCATCCCGATGATGCAGTCAAAATCTTTGCCCTTGCCGTTTGCCTTGATCTTTTCGACCAACGCACGCAGCTCACGCTCGCCGCGCTCGTCGGTGTGCCAATTCGGCCGCACTCTCGTTTCGAAAGTGCGGCAGTGGTCACATACGCCTTCGGCGTCGAACGTGATATGCGAATCGGTTTCATCCATCACGCATTTCGAACAGATTCTCAGTGCAATCATGCTCAATATTTTCTCTCTTCAATTTCTAAAAATTTTTCAACGTTGTTGAAATATGGCCCCAACTGACGTAGTTCTTCAACAGGCGTCACCCACCATTCGGTAGCGATCAAACGAGCAACAGTAGCATCATTGAAACGACATCGGATCAACCGCGCCGGATTACCCACGACGATGCCGTAGGGCGGCACTGACTTGGTGACCACAGCACCTGCGCCTACCACAGCCCCATTACCGACTTCCACGCCGGGTAGGACGATGGCCGAGCGACCGATCCAAACGTCATTCCCGATCACGACCCGCTTGATCGGCTCCCGCTTGTGAGTTGAGAACTTGGCCTTGACGCTGTCTCGGCCTTCATAGAATACAGGTGACATGGCAACCCACTCCAGCGGGTGGCGACCGCCACCAAGAACCACACCGTTGGCGATAGAGGTAAAGCTAGTAGATATCACAGTCGTAACCACAGAAGCTGTAGCGGTCCATGTTAGAACCATAGAAAGTCGTACCCGATTCGACTTTTGCAGTTGGGTGAACGACCGAATCTTTGATGGACGATAACCGCGCTTTCTTCAGGAACTTAGCAAATAAGCGAATCACGGGCCGAATCATGCGTTTGCCCCCGGCCTTGCTTGCATGATCAGGGACGGCCGACTATCAGGCGCGTAACGAAAGAACAAGAAAAAGTAACAAAAATAGAAAAAATCCAATAACGTTGGAAAAAAAATGGGCTCGGATACGGCACGTAAAGCTGCTAATGCAATGAAGCAAAGAAAAACCATTTTGGCACCCAAGGATTTGCTGGAAAATAAAACGAACAACGGGCTGAACAGCGCTAACAATGTTATGGGTAAACCAAAGAAACTATGGGTGCGGATGTACGCGATATGTGGATTACCCATATATTCGTAGTCAATCACGGTACCAGTATAATCAGCTCCGGTTAAAAACGTCCATAAATTGAGTTTCTCCACGTATTGCTTAAATATTTCAATACGATTGCTGTCTTCCAGCCCAACGCTGAGTTTGGTGTAGTTAATGAGCATGTCGAATAGCTCGTCACCTTGCCAAACAATACCGATTACGATCATCATTAAAAATAGAACAAAAATTAATTGTCGTGCTCGGCTGAGCGTACGCATCAGCGCTAGGTTGAATAGGATGCAAGCGATGATGATTAGTCCCGCCACTACCAAAGAACCACGTCCATTGCCGAAAAAAGCAACTGCGCCAGTTAAAATAGGAGATATTATAGGTATCTGCCTCCATGCGACGTAATTGGAAAGAATCAAGCCAATTTGAACCACAATCAAATAAGTAGGAATGCCATTGGTACTAGAGCCTTCAATGACTTGGCCGAAAGGCTCAGGCTGTCCCCAGTAAACATACAGGATGATCGCGATGGACACGATTGCGCCGGTGTACACAATCCGAAAAGCTGCTAGAAACACTGCGGGCGATTGGCTCGTTGCCGCCTTTGCAGCGAAGAACATAGATAACGTCGAAAAAAAGTAAAAGATGCTCGATAACCTGTAATCAAGCTTCAAGAAAGCGGGAAGAAACAACGTGCACACGCAAAGAAAGACAAATAAATTTTTGTTTGAGATGCGCACTGGCCAATGCTTTGCAATTGCATAGAACGCACACATGAAGGTTCCGGCCACCAATACCACTGGTTGTTGGGCAGCGAAGGTCAGCAGGACCATTGTCATTAGCAGAGACAAAGCTACTACGGATCGCAGACGCACATGGGGCAGAGCTTGGTTCATGCAATGAAAGCAAAAAACAAAGGAAGCTGGTCAACATCCACCCACTGCAAAGGGCGCAATCTGTAACTGCCCTGGCAGCCCCGCCGGTCACCGAGGAGTAGCACCAAGCCGACTTCAGCCAGGCAGAAAGTTGGTCTAATTCCAAAAGTCATGATCTAACCCGAACGCTTGGCAACTATGAGCAGCTCATTTCCTCCATCAACAACCTCCTGGAAGTAGCGAAAAGGAAGAGTAACTTTTGAAAATATGGAGATTCCTATTCTGGGCACAACACCGTTCGCAAAGCTTGCATAATGCCCTCCTGTATTGCCCTCATCCTGCCTTCTGATTCGCCTCAGAATTTTTGTGACAATACGAAGCCAGGCTATTGAATAAGAAGGCGTCGTTATCGAGATCACCTCCCACCCAGTCTCCAGCAAGACTAAAGTAAGGGCCTCTGGCGAAAACAGCTGAAAATGAGAAGAGTCATAGTTCGGTGACAAAGTAAACGGCATTCGATGTTCCCACCCTCGTGAGTTCGGTGTTGCAATAAATGCGTAGCCACCCTGCTTTACACAATCCCGCGCTATGCGAAGATGCTTTCTAAAGTCAACAACATGCTCAATTACGTGGAACGAACAGTAGGCATCATATGATGATTCAGGCAGCTTCTGCTCCGCAAAGTCTCCCACCATCACAGATAGATTCTTCTTTTCTGCTAGTCGGCCTGCCAGCACCTTGGAGTGCTCTACGGCGGTAGCCGAATAGCCAAGATTACCAAGAGCGACGATAAACTCGCCGGCACCCGGCCCAACTTCTATAATGGACGCCGCCGGTTGAAGGAATTTTCGAATTGTAGCTACCCTGCGACTAAGGAGCTCCGCACCGAGCAGAGAGTAGCTGGAAGAGAGAAATAGAGAACTCTCATCGTAGAATTTTTGCTGCTCCAGTTCGAACTGATTTGCCTTTTCATGGACCCCATCCTTGGTTTGAGCGAAATAGTGGCAGCTCAGGCACTCCAAGTAAAAAATGGCATTCGTATATCTGTGTTGTTTCCACTTGTCGGCACCGCAACATATACATTCAAACTTGCCGGAGGCCTCTGACGTATCCGTCGGTATGAGCTGAGTGTTCATCTATATTCCCTAATCTAAGAGGGGTCAAAGACAAGCCGTCTTGGCCGCCAGTATCATATCACGAACTAAAGTAATCAACTTATCGAGGATCAGTATCTCTTCAGAATCATCGAACGCAATCTCAGGATGAATCAGCTGACTTCGAACTAAAATTTTTCGCCCTCGGAAGTTGGGATCAATTTGGCATGTTGAGAATAACGATACGAAAACAGTACCGTCCAGCCCGTTTACGAGGTTGATATCTGTGAGGACATTAAATCCGGCGGCCGCATTATTTCCGTTACTTGTCGGGTGAGGCTTGTAGTACAACTGGACGGCAGCATCCCCTCCGAATTCCTCATCCAACCGTCGAAGTATTCGTTCCTGATTCGTCGAAATCACCTCATTGACGCCGCGGAAAGTCTGCCCGAGAAAAACGATCCTTATCAATTTACCTCCTTGCTTCGACGCGGTGGTCGGTACCGGTGAGATACGGATATTAAGGGTCCGTATTCTATAGTCACATTGGCGTACCGCGTAATAGTACTGCGCTTGCCGGTGTGTGAGTACACAAAACACCGGATACGCATGAACCGGCAGATATTTTCCGACACCATGAGCGCTATTGACTATTTTAGCAGGGTATCGAGCAAGGGTGCGGACGAAGTCCAAGCTACCTATATCGAACTCGTCCGAAAGCTGAATAGCTTTTACACCAAGCGAAAGTACTTGCTTTGCATGTCGCACCTGACCCCGTGACTCAAGCCGTTGTAATGAACGTACGTCACGTCGTACCAGAACTCTCAACAGGTCCTTTAACAGATAGGGAATCCCCGCGAATTTATAGTTATATCCTGTCTTATGCAAAAAAATCAGATATCGCCATTGTCGATGAATGTTCAAGGGGAACGGATAGACTGCACGTAGTACGCCAGCTTCATTCGGATCAAAAACGAGCTCTATGTCATCCACATAGGCCTTGCGATAAATTGGAATGCCGCTCAGGCGAATCTCCTTGTCGGCAAATCGGCCCACAAAGAGGAACAGCCAGTGTGCGGCCACCTTCATCACTACCGTTACTAACTGCTTCGGACTCAATTTTAGGGCGAAGACATCTGCAAGTTTCGTCGCAATCTGCTGGTGCCCCGCCAGATATGCATCGGGGTCTGATTGAAAACAGTCCGACTCAAGCGCATAGAAATTCACCTCATAACGATGCGACCAATTGACTCGCCGATGGAACTGATACTTCGATTCGCCGAAACTGCGAGTGGCCGCAACAAGCCTCGCGGCAAAGGCTGCAGATTCACGAAGCAAGGGTATCTCAATCTGCCTCATTTCACTGCCCCGGCTTCCACGGCATTGGCACAGCCTTCGAAGCTGCAAACCAGACCAGCAGGAACAACAAGGCGTTGTTGACGAGGAAGGATGCGCCCGCCCCCTGCAAGCCGAACGTCGAGGTCAACCCGTAAGAGACCAGACAGCCTACTACCGCAGTAGAGGCGGTGACCATCGACAGAGTACCGGTGCGCTCGGCATAGAACATGTAGTTGACAACGGCATAGTACATTCCCTGCAGGACAAAGCCTGCAATCATCCAAGGAATCAACGCCCGTGCGGGGCCAAACTTCGCGCCGATTACGTGATCGAACAGCAGTTGCGCAGTGACCGCAACCAGCGTACCGACTAGCGTCAGCATTGCGAAAAGCTGGTACGTCCGTTTGACGATCATCTGCCGAACCCCCGCCTGTCCTCTCGACAACTGATCGAACAGCCAAGGCGCCAGCGCCTTGTTCAACGGCTCTATCAGGGCGATCATGGCCATACCGATCTGCATTGCTACCATATAGATGCCCAGGCTTTCTGCGCCAAGCAATGATAAGACTACCAACCGGTCCAGGTAAGTGATCGCCGTCCCGGCAAGGATGTGCGGCAGCATAGGGACCCCGAAGACCATTAGCTCCTTGACGGCGCCTCGCTCGACCTGTGTGCCGACCTGACCTCGACGCGCGCAGTAATAGAGGCCCAGCATTGCGCTGGCAGCAAGCGCCACCGTGTACGAGTAAATTCGAGCACTGGAGTCCGTCGTTACCAGGAACAGGAGGCCTAAACACAGGATTAACTCCGTAATACCCTGAACCACGCGTGCCTGTAAATATAGCCAAGGTTGGCCACTGGACTGGAAGATCGCGAGGAAGACCAAGTTCAGGCTCAGGAAAAAGGCCGCCAGCACGGCCAGCATCGTGTAGCTGCGGGGTAGCGCCAATGCTTGCGCCAATAGCGGGAACAGCAAAGCAACGAGCAAAAGCGTCAAAATATGCATTAGACCGATTGCGGCAATCGAGCTCGAGACCAGTAACCGGTACTGTTCTGCTGCTGTTTTGAAAAAGCGCACCGCCACGAATCCATGTGCGGTGAGGCCAGCGATATTGCCTAAAATTCCAGTCAGCACAAGAAAAGACGTCACCTCGCCGAACTGCTGCGGCGTAAGATGTGTCGTCAAAATCGGCAGCAGCAAGAAAGGCGCTGCGCCCGCGAATGCAAATGCACAGGCGTAGATTTGGATGGACCTTCGAACAGGTGCGGTCATGACAGGGCTGGCTGGACAACGAATTTCCGCATGATGGGCAAAGCGGCTTCTGCTACTATCCAATCCCAATCAGTATCAATATCCAAAGCCTCCTGCGGCGATTCAACTAATAGCGGTCTTGTTTTAGCCCCAATAAAAGACTTGGTTGCCCGCAACTCCGCAGGGGATATCAAATAAAAACAGCCATTTACCACATAAGCCGGCGGCAAATCTTGCGATCGGGTCACCATTCCATGATCTGGAAGAAACGGCACCAGATATTCGCCATCCATCTTCAAAGTCCACATCGGGTGGGAATGGGTCGGAGAAATTCCAAGTACTGGTTGTCGGCCATGCTTCACAAACAATTCAATGCCTTTATGCACAGTTTCTTTGGTTCTGAATGGCGATGTTGGCTGCAACAAGAGAACCCCGTCAACTTTACCTTTTTCTGCCTCGTACCAATCCAAAGCATGCAGAACCACATCGACTGAGCTTGCGGTATCGGTTGCTAACGCTGCTGGGCGCAGCCACGGCACAAGGGCTCCAGTCGCAGTGCATACCGCAGCAATTGCGGAATCGTCAGTAGAAACGAGAATATCGCAAATTTCCGCAATGTCTTGCGCCACGTCAATTGACCAGACGATAAGTGGCTTCCCGCCAAGTACACGAATGTTCTTCCCCGGGAGTCGTTTCGATCCGCCACGGGCGGTGATCAAGGCAAGGATTCTCATTGCAAAATAAACCGGCGTAATATTTTCAAACCCACTTCCCCACTCTTCTCCGGGTGAAACTGGCAACCTGTTATCTGATCTCGTCCAATAGCCGCCGGGATCAGATGACTGCCATATACGCACTCAGCAATCCGATGTGCGGGGTTCGATGGGGCAGCCATGTAGGAGTGCACGAAATACACCGATTCACACGGTTGGTTATCTTGCAGCAGGGTACCGTGCCAGCCACTGGTTGCACCCGAAGGCTGCAGCGAGCTCCAGCCGATGTGGGGAATCTTCTGCGTCTCACCGGATAGCGTTTGAGCCGGCACAGGAATCACACGCCCGGGGATCAGACCCAATCCCGCTGTGTTGCCAAACTCTTCACTTTCCTCAAGCAGGAGTTGCATGCCCAGACAAATACCAAGCAACGGCGTCTGGCGCCGGGCAAGCTCACGAATCACCTCAACCAAACCCAACCGTTCCAAGGCTTGCATGGCATTGCCAAATGCCCCCACCCCAGGCAGCACGACGCGCTTGGCAGCAAGAATTTGCTCCGGGTCCGCAGTTAAAGTAACCTTTCCACCGCAGTGTTCAAGGCCACGCTGGACGCTGAGCAGATTGCCTACGTCGTAATCAATAATGACGACTTCAGGTGCGCTCATAATGCCTCACTCCCAATCCCGCTGCTTCGGCCACTGCCCTGATGTCGCCAATTTTGGCGCGCTTGTAATGCAGGATGTCGGCCATTGCAACGGCATCTGCGCCCCCCTCGCGAACAACCTCCAGAAAATCTTCCGATTTGCCCATTCCACCGCTGGCAATTATCGGCACAGAAACTTCTGCTGTCACAGCCCTCACTAGGGCAATATCAAAGCCTTTTCGCGTGCCCTCACGGTCCACCGATGTCAGTAACACCTCGCCAGCACCCATGGCTACACCATGTTTCACCCACTCGATGACGTCCAGACCGGTGCGCTCGCGCCCGTTGTCGGTATAGACTTCCCAACGCTCCGGGCCAACTTGCTTGGCTTCGATGGATAGAACCATGCACTGGCTACCAAAGCGGCGTGCAATCTCGGTGATGAGCTGAGGGTTGGCAACTGCTGCGGTATTGACCGCCACTTTGTCGGCGCCAGCCCTCAGAACCTGCGTCGCATCGTCAACTGATCGAATGCCGCCGCCCACCGTCATGGGTACGAAGATGTTTTCTGCTGCCGACCTGACGATATCGCCCAAGTGGTTGCGGCCATAAAGGCTGGCCACACAATCCATATAGATCAGTTCATCCACGCCTTGCTCGTAATAGCGTTTGGCGTGTTCGTTTGGCACGCCGATCACACGCAAGCCCTCGAGGTGCACGCCTTTGATTAGGTTCGCTCCTTTAATATCAAGTCTCGCAATGAGGCGCGTATTCCTCATGCGTGCGGATCCTTATCACCCCATGGCATGTGACGCAGCTTCCACTCACCATCCTTAACATTCCACAAATGCGGCGAGCGAAAGCGATCGCACAGTGCCAGGAACTCTTCTCGCGACATACTGATGTACTCAAGAAATTCCTTCTCGTAGCGCGCCGGGTATTCGCCCTCATAACGGAGCATCAGTGCGATGGCCTCATCCTTGTTGATGTGATGGTTGCGGATCTCCTGAGCTGAATCCATCATCGCGCGGCCGACGCCAAACTTGATCCAACGCGTGAAATAGAAGAAGCCGTCAACCTTGTCGTCCAGACTGTTGTACTTCGAGTAAGTCCCTTCAGTGCGGACTGGATTGGCTTCGAAACCGGTGTTTTCAACCGCGTAGTAATAGGCATCCTGCGGCACCCACTTTTTGTAGTAGCCAAGGTACTTGAAGTCGATGCCCTTGCGCTGCAGCGCTTCCGGGCCCATCGGCAGATAACTTTTCAAATCGGCCATCTCCACACCTTCGTCGAGATATTCGCCAATTTTCTTACCTCCGAGATAGATATCGCGCACGTCGCGATCACCCAAATAATCCAGCGAAAAACCCTCGCCCTCGCCTTCTTCTGCCCCGGCCGCGTAGCTGGAGGTCTCATGGGATATCTTCTCGCCATATTCGCCAGGCATTTCGCCGTAGAAAATCAACGGAATGTTCAGCTGAGCGGCCATTTTCGCAACGAAAGTCTTCTGGCCGAGTATGAAGGGCTGAAAAGGGTGCAATAGATTGATCGTCGCGTTGCGTGTCAGCAAACGATGAATCTTGCCGTTGGGCGTGTAAAGGAAGTTATCGAACCCACCAACGTGAAGCCAGTTCTGGAAGTTCTTCCATCCAATGTCGGTATACAGATGAGGCGACCATGTAACCGTCAGCGGATGCATGCCATATTTATATTTCAGAAGGTGCGACTGCATCGCACTATCCTTGCCGCCGCTGCCGCCGACGATGCAGTCATAACTGCCATCAGTGCGACGGTATTGGCCACATAGTTCGATAAGCTCGCGCTCGCGCTCAGCCCAGTGGATCTCGCCGGATTCCTTCAGTACATTAAAACGACAGGCATGACAGACTCCCTCGTCGTCAAAACTCAGTGTGGTCTTCTTCGAGTCTTTACTGTGCAAATACTCGTTGCTCGACATTGGCTGTTGGTTGGACATATTGCACATTGTGCAAAACTGCACATAGCGGGGCAATCCATAAAGAACATCGAGTTGGTCTTCAGACTTATTGAAACGGGATAAGTCGAGATTGGGGCTTGGACCGATTTTCATTTAACTCCCTCAAAAAATTTCAAAAACAAATTAATCCTAATTACCGGGCATACTCATTTCGCGCTTTCGCTAGGTCGTCGGGACGTCCGACATCCAACCATGGCTCATGCATCGGATAGACGATCGTTCGGTCATTTTGTTCCTGCAGACGAGTGAATAGGGTGGGCATATCGCAATGCTCGTTCACACCCAGCAAAGCAAGGGCCTGCGGCTCCATCACATAAACACCCGCATTAATGTGACTGCGCGAGATCGGTTTTTCTTCAAACCCGATGATTTCAACCCCCTTGGTTTTCACTACACCAAAAGGATGCTGCCATTCATATTGACGCACCGCCATTGTGGCCACAGCGCGATGGCGGCAGTGGAAATCGAGCAGTTCTCCATAGCGAATGTCTGTCAATACATCGCCATTGGTCACCAAGAATGGTTCATCAGGACGCGGCTGCATCAGCCCAAGAGCGCCCGCTGTCCCGAGAGGTGTCTGCTCATGCAGGTACGCGATCTGTACCTGCCAGCGGCTACCATCTCCAAAATAATCTTCAATCATGTGGCCAAGATAATGAATGGCAAAAACAAAACGATTGAAGCCCTCGGCCTTTGCCCGCTCTATGATGTGCTCAAGCATCGGTTTACCACCAACAGGCAGCAGCGGCTTCGGACAGTTTTCGGTATGCTGGCCCAGACGAGTGCCTCGACCACCAGCCATGATGACCATGACATTGGGCCGTTTAGCAGGCGTGAGCAGTTCATCCCACAAATGAATACCTACAACATGCCCGTGCTCATCAACGACGGGCAACTGGTGAATCTTGTTCGCCTGCATCAACTGCAGCACGGTTTCACGACCCCACTGGGGCGGCACTACCAATGGATCACGGTTGACTACACCTTCGATCGGGCTATCCAGTGTAAGCTCCCGCAGCAACCCGCGGCGGATATCACCATCAGTCAACGTACCTACCAGCACACCATCGTCGGATACGATGACCGCAATTTGTTGTGAGCTCGCGTCCAGACAACTAATGGCCTGCTGCAGGCTCGCAGTGCGGGGGAGAAGCGCTTTACGCCAGGAATCGTTGGGCATTGAGAATTCGACTTGAATAACGCGGTTGAAAACTATGGGTCATTGCTAAGACAGATCGGCTACAGAGCCAAGGTCATAAAAGGACTTCTTCAGAATGCCTTGAAGGGGGTAATCTTTCAACACCCGCACAATCTTTTCACTCGCACCTCCGTTGCCATACGGATTTACGATAGTCGGCAGAGCCTGACGGAAATCTTCGGCATAAAGCTTTTTGATAGCATCAAGAATTGCCTGCTGCTCTGGCACACAGTCGATGACGCTTGTCGCCTGCAAACGGCCCCTCTGCCGGTCGCCAATGTTGATGGTACCAACAGCCATGCTCGGCGCCTCAGCCAAGCCGCTGGACGAATTGCCTACCACGCCGTCCACCAGCTTCATGCATGACAGATAGCGCATCTGGCCCAGCGATGGGTAAGCGCGGGCGTTCGGATGCGTCACGACGAACGCGTCAACCATGCCGGCCAACTCCCGAGCGCCGGTATCCGCGTTTGGCATTGTGAAGATCAGGTGGGTGCCTTCCAGTTGCCCCAGGGCGGCCAGGAGTTCGCCCATCTGCTGTGCAGAACTCTGACTTTCCAGGGTGACCGGGTGGAAGGTCACCAGCAGGTTCTTGCGACCGAGTTTGAAATCGATGGATGCCTCCAGGGCTTCTTGGTCCATCAGCGCGATGCGCTTAATAGCATCTATACCAAGTCCCCCAACCAGGAAGACCCGATCCGGTTGCTCGCCCAACTGGATGACGCGCCGCCGGTAGTCTTCAGCGGCGACAAAATGCAGGTGAGACATCTTGGTAATCGAGTGCCGGATTGCTTCGTCAAACGCGCCCTCGGTGGTTTCACCACCATGCAGGTGAGCCACGGGGATGCCGGCAATCAATGCGGCGGCGGCGGCCGCGAAAATCTCGAAACGGTCGCCCAGCACGACGATCAGATCCGGCTTGAGACCCGCATAGGCGTCCGCGAACCCAATCATGCCCAATCCCATAGACTTGGTGGCACCGGTCGCCGTATCCGCGCTGAGGAGCATTTCGACCTTCGCGTCGATGCTGAACCCACCCTGCTCAATCTCCCTGTAAGTCAGGCCGAACTCGGGGGACAGGTGCATGCCGGTGGCGATGACCTGAAGTTCCAGGCCTAGCGTGTCCAGCACTTCCTGCATGACCCATCGCAGCAGACCAAACTCGGCGCGGGTGCCAGTAACAACACATATCTTGCGGGTCATGATTCGATCAGCTCATCGGCCGCGAAATCACGCAACGCCGGACGTCCTATTACCTCGTCCCAGCGCATCGGGGAGATGCCGGTGCCGGGGCGCTTGGCAGCGATGTTGTCGGCGCTGAAAAACTCGCCGGCACGAATGGCACGAATGGCTACCAGCGACTTGCGTGCGATGGCCTTGTTCTTCAGCTCGCTCGGGCTGGGCCGCTTGATGCCATCGCCGAGTGCGCGCTCGACATTGCGGATGGCATCGACCATGGCCTTGAGTTCATGGGGCTCCAGGCTGGCCTGATGGTCAGGGCCGGGCAGCTTGCGGTCGAGAGTGAAGTGTTTTTCGATCACCGTGGCACCCAGGGCTACGGCGGCGATAGGGATCTCGATTCCGACGGTGTGGTCAGAGTAGCCCACCTCGACGCCAAAGGCCGCTTTCAGGTTGACCATCGCACGCAGGTTCACATCGCCCATCGGCGCCGGGTATTCGGTGGTGCAATGGAGGATCGTGACGAGGCTGCGCGGCGTACCCGCCTGCTCTATCACCTCGAGGGCGGCTTCAATTTCGCCCAGATTAGCCATTCCGGTGGACAGGATCACCGGCAGTCCAAGGCGGGTCATGTAGCGCAGCAGAGGCAGATTGGTGATTTCGCCAGAAGGGATTTTGATGCAGTCGAGGCCCAACTCCACCAACAGGTCAAAGCTCTCGGCATCGAACGCGGTAGAGAAGAAGCCGATACCGTGGCGACGACATTCCTCGATGAGGATCTCGTGGTCGGCCCGCGACAGTTCGAGCTTGCGTACCATGTCGTACTGACTCTCGCCGGCGCACGTAGTACCCATCTGGTACTCTGCCTTCGGGGCTTCCCGGGAGATACTTTTACCGGCGATGAAACTTTGAAACTTCACCAAGTCAGCACCAGCTGCAGCTGCGCTAGAAATTAACTGTTTGGCCAGATCAAGGTCACCGTTGTGATTGACGCCGGCTTCGGCAATAATCAGTGTGCTCATTTGATCTTCTTGACAGGCACGCCAAAGTAAACAGCGTTCGGCTCACAATCTTTGCCAACCATGGAGCAGGAACCAATAACAGTATCTGATCCGATAGTTAATTTTGCGCCAGGGGCTCCCTGGTTGATAGCCGCACCTGTTCCTATCCAGCACCGGGCACCAAGATGTACATTACCCGATATGTTTGCGCCGGGCGCGACATTAACAAAGTCCTCCACAACCACGTCATGGCCGAGGGTCGCATTCAAATTGAAGATTGTAAAATCACCAACCTGAATGTTATTGGTGAACCTAACACCCGCACAGACGATTACCCCCCTCTTCGTCTCAATTGCCTGTCTCTGCAACCGACCAAAACTTGCGCATGGGTGTATCAAATTAATAAAGTTAAGTTCGTTACCGTATAGTCGCGCCACCTTCGCACGAATGGCGTTATCGCCGATTCCGATAGCAAAATCCATCTGGTGGTGATGATTAATATCGCTCTCAAGCATGACTTCATCTGGAAAAGCCCAGCTTTCTATCTCAGCTGCGTCTTTCGCGATAAATACTGCACGATAACCGACTTCGAATGCTATATCAGCAACTTCACGAGCAAATCCTGATGTTCCAAAAATACTGATTAATTTCATCTCAGCGCTCCGTAATTGGCGGCACAAATATTTCCGCAGTACCTGATATAACAATTTTCCCTTTAACCAGGCATTGTGTAGAGAAAAATAACCTATTCCTCACAGCGTCAATTGACGTTACTTTAATAATTGCAGTCACCGTATCTCCTAAATAAACTGGCTTTCTGAAAGTTAAGTCTTGTGAAACATAAACACATCCTGGCCCGGGTAGTTTTGTTCCAAATAATGCAGAAAAAAAGGAAGCCGAAATCAATCCGTGAGCTATTCTTCTCCCAAACTTCGAATTGCTTGCGAACTCTTCACTCATATGAACAGGATTGTTATCGCCTGATAGACCAGCAAACGTCTTTACGTCCGCATCTGTTATAGTTTGCGAGTATGATTCCGTCATTCCGATTGTAACTTCATTCAGACTTAACCCATTCGATGTACTCATAACACTTCCCCCTCTCTTGGTACAAGCACACTGCTCGGCAAATTGACAACCCTCACTTCCAGCCACTCGGCATTGCTCAAATCACCCTTGCGGCAGTGTGCGTAGATGGGCAGGTGGTTCATCAAATGCCAGATCGGGCGGGTCATTACACCTTGATCATTGGTGGTCTTAATTAGCGCATCGCGCTGTTCAAGACTATCGCAGATCACGGCATTGAGCCAGTAGTTGGAGCGGCAGTCTGGGGGCTCATGGAAAAATTGAAGGTCGCTACCCTGTAGCTCCTTGGCATAGCGGGCGGCCAGTGTGCGCTTGGCCACAATGAATCCTTCAAGTTGTTCCAACTGGGCGCAGCCCAGTGCGGCATTCAGGTTGGGCAAACGGTAGTTGAAGCCCACTTCGTCATGCACAAACTCGTAGGGGTGAGGCTTCTTGGCGGTGGTGGTGAGGTGTTTGGCACGTTTACCGAGCTCCTCGTTGGCAAGGATCATGCCGCCGCCGCCGGTGGTGATGATTTTGTTGCCGTTGAAACTGAGGGTGCCAAGCTGACCGAAGGTGCCGGTGTGGCGCCCCTTGTAGAAACTGCCAAGCGATTCTGCTGCGTCTTCGACCAATGCCAGGTTCCAGCGTGCGCAGACCGCCACCAGATCATCAAGCTCAACGGGATGCCCGAAGGTGTGCATGGGCAAGCAGGCACGGATGATTTTGTCGTCGTCTTTTGTACGACAGGTGCCTTCACTGTCCAGGCGCGCGTTATCAATCAACCAAGCATCCAGTGCGGTGGGCGAAAGGCCAAGGGTGTGCCGGTCCACGTCGATAAATACCGGTTCGGCACCGCAATAGTGAATGGCATTGCAGGTGGCAATGAAGGTGAGTGACTGCGTGATGACGAGTTCGCCGCGCTTGACGCCCGCAAGCTGAAGGGCAGCATGCAGCGCCGCGGTGCCATTAACCGTGGCGACCGCGCGCAGGCTACCGGTGTAGGCCGCCATTTCATGCTCAAAACGGTCAACGAAGGCGCCTACGCTGGACACAAAAGTCGAGTCGATGGTTTCAAGCACATAGTTACGCTCTTTTCCGTTGAACACGGGGGCATGCAGCGGGATGAAGGCTTTCGTGCGGTATTGGTCACGAATGAAGCGGATGAGGTGGGCGAACATGTTGGGCTCAGACGTTATATATGTCAGCTTTGTATTTGGCGAGGTTTTCCGAGCGACTGAACCAGTCAATCGTCTCCTGAAGACCCCGTCGGATGCTGTACTTCGGCTCGAAACCGGTGAGTTCACGTATCTTGGTATTATCGCACCAGAGCCGGAAGACTTCAGATTTTTCTGGCCGAATACGCTGTTCGTCGGTGAGGAATTCGACATCACTATTCATCAGTTCGCGGATCAGGTTCAGCGTATCGCCGACCGATATTTCAAAGTTCGAGCCAATGTTCACCGTTTCGCCGATGGCTTTGTCGCAGCGTGCCAGCGCAAGAAAGCCGCGACAGGTGTCAGCCACGTAGTTGAAATCACGCGTGGGCGTGACGTCACCAAGCTTGATTTGCTTTTTGCCACTAGCAATCTGACTGATGATCGTCGGTATCACCGCGCGGGCCGACTGGCGCGGTCCATAAGTGTTGAATGGGCGGACAATGGTGACCGGCAGGTCGAAAGCGTTGAAGAAGCTCATCGCCATGGCGTCGGCGCCGATCTTCGAGGCGCTGTAGGGAGACTGGGCCTGGAGGGGGTGTTTTTCATCAATGGGTACATACTGAGCTGTACCGTAAACCTCACTGGTCGAGGTGTGGATCACACGCTTGACGCCGTTCTCCAATGCCGCCTGACAAATATTCAGCGTGCCTTTGATATTTGTGTCGACATAGCTGTCCGGGGCGAGATACGAATACGGGATAGCGATCAGTGCAGCAAGGTGAAATACGATATCCACATCCTTGGTGATGTGTTTGCAGTAGTGTGGGTCACGAACATCGCCGCTTAGAACTTCAATTTCTTTCAAACAACTCACGTCTTCCAGCCCGCCCCAGTAGTTGAAGGAGTTGTATTGAGATAAGGCTTTGACTTGATAGCCCTCGCGTACGAGGAGTTCGGTAAGATGGGAGCCAATGAAACCGTCCGCACCAGTGACGAGAATGTTTTTCATAAATACCTCTTAATTGGACAAACAATCAACGCGTAGTTGATCTCAATGCATTTAACCAAGGCATTGGGTGATACTTATGAGCAAGCCACCAAGTACTGAAAAAACTAAGCGCTTGAGTCAACATAAACGCTTGCCCGGCACCAGCTTGCCGTTATGCCCAACAAGGATGAACATCCAAGGAATGGTGATAAGACCGGGAACGCCCGGAAAATTCTTCCGAAAACATTTCAGCGGCGGCACCCGCCAATCTAGCTTAACACTTACCTGTCTGACGCTACCAAATCATCATCCAATATTTCGGCGATCAATTAGCCGCTTTTTTTCATCAACGTCTTTTGCATCGTTTTATTTTGAACGATAGACAGCTCTTTGACGTTACTCGATAGCCCGCGAATTTTGTGAAGGTCTCGAGGATTGAGATTGCAGCTTTTGTTGCCATTGCACTTTTCAGTATGGTGGCTAGCATATACAGACCTTTTTATGTAAATGCGCTGGGTAGCTTGACCTTGCCACCTTTTATTGAAATCGAAAATTTCGACTGCAATGCATCCATTCAGCCTTATCAGGTGGTCAATCTGGTCAGTATTGAACAGCGATGCACACCGCTTGATGCTATGCACTTCATAGCCCTTATGGAGCAGGAATTTGGCAAGGTAAGTCACGTCTTGTCCGGTGACGCAGGAAATTAGTGCGCGCGGGTTGCTTCACTCTTGATCTAATGGTGGCGGGTTGCCTACCGTACGGCTCCAGACATGCTACCGCCCTTGGATTGATCGTCAATTTCCAAAAAACGTGGAGCGAATCACCGGTTGCAGTACGGTGGGAGTGCAACTTTAACATGTCCCACCCGGTTACTTACTCGGCTATTTCAAGCCAGTCGGCGGACATTACACATCGGCATGCTCAGCCGCTGCTGCTTGCTCATAAATTCCAAGAGAATCACGGCCCTGGTAAGACCGTCGTCCTGGTCAAAGATGCCTTCCAGGCCAGCAAAGGGACCGTTGGCAATGACTACAGGGTCGCCGGCACTAAACAGATTTTCCTTGGGCGCGTGGCGCTGCGCCAAGGCCTCCACCAAGCCCTCTGGCATTACCGCCGCAACACCACCAAAGCAGACCAGGCCAATCACTCCGCGGGTACTGCGGATTGGCGCCCAATTCATGCCGATTGAAGCAAGGTGGATAAACAGGTAGCGCGGGAACAGGGGCTCATCGTGGAGCGCCCGTACACCCAGACGTAGCCGCTCACGCTGGCATTGTGGCAACATGCATTGATAGCCCTGGTTGGCCAAATGCTCCAGCGCCCGGCACTCCTGCTGTGGCTTGGTCTGCACCACGTACCACGCCGCCAGAATCGGGGCTGGCGGCGCTACAGAAAAACCGGGTTGCACTGATCCCATTACGCGACCACCCACCATTTTCCCCCTATTTTTTATTAACCTTGGGCCATCCATGTAAATTTATGTACTATCCTGGTGACTTACTGCTTTAACCTATAAATGTTCTTTATTTGCACAGATCTTCCGCGTAAAATGCATGGCTAGGAAACCCTGCTTGCCGTACTTACAGGGTCACAATACCCTTCCTGCGTTTCCAACTCCCGTCGCAAGGCAGCAATTTCATGCTCCAGCGCCTCATACTCCGTCATCTTGCGCCTCAGAAAACGAATTGTAATTCTGGCCTTTTCTTCAATACCCCCAGGGGTAAGGAAATAGGCGTAGCCGGCTTTATTTTTGCTGTTACGGAAATTTCGAGCTTTGACCAGGCCTCGGCCGATCAGCGCTTTGAGGCAATAATTGGTTTTACCAAGGCTGACACCCAGCTCTACGGCCAGCGCCCGCTGACTAATGTGCGGGTCTTTCTGCAACAGATTGAGAATTTTATAATGGGTTTCGTCGTCAAGCATAGGGGCAACTGCGTTCAACTGATGAACGAATGATACGGGTTGTGACGGAAATGTCAATGGAAATAGGGCGATTCTCAGGAGCGCGGAAATGAAAAGATCTGTGATTGAGACAAGGGTTACCCCCGGTGGTCGATGACAGCGGGGTGCATCACGAACGAGGGGGAGGAGCTTTGAGGGAGGGCGGTAGCACCGGCTTAAAAAAAGTCGCCGGAACGCTCTTTGCCGGGACCAGCGATGACCAAGGCCAGGCCGAGCAGGCTGGTGATCATGTACATGATGGAACTGGCGCCGTGCAATTGTCCAAACCGTGCCGCTTCGGCGCTGCCCGGGAGCAAACCGGTGCTTTTAAGATCCTGCATCATTGGTTGCAGCACAAAGGCGCCGGTAGCCACCAGCGCCAGCATGGCGACCAGCGACCATACCCGCCAGGCGCTGCTCCATTTTTTGCCTGCCACATAAATAGCACGCACCAATAACAGCGCGCCGCACACCAGACCCACCAGACCCAGCACCCCAAACATCTGTCCCGCAACTTCGCCTGCCAGGCGGCGGTCATTGAGGCTATGGAATAACACGGGGACAGCGAGGTAACCGATAGCCCACAATCCGCCCACCCAGAGTGTCAGCAGAATCCGTTCGGCGATGGGTATTAGGCGCATTTAAAGATTCCGGTTGTGTTGTTACGCGTCGTGCATGGACGCACAAATGCCGCGACAGGCAGGATGCCGAAAGCGGCCAACGCCTGGTGGGTTGCAACCCACCCTATATTTGACTTCAAAAACAAAGATTTCCCGTTCCACTCGAAATGACAAACTATATGTATTTAACCGCAGAAATTTCATATTCAATTTCGCCGCCAGGTGCACGAACTACGGCGATGTCGCCTTCTTCTTTGCCGATGAGGGCGCGGGCAATAGGTGAGGTGATGGAAATTCTGCCTTCTTTGACATTAGCTTCCTGGTCACCGACGATTTGATAGGTGACAGTATCATTACTTTTGATATTGAGCAATCCAACTGTTGTGCCAAAGACAATTCTGCCACCCGCATTGAGCGTGGTTACGTCAATGATCTGGGCGTTTGACAGCATGTTGTCAATTTCATTGATGCGGCCTTCAATAAAACTTTGCTGTTCTTTGGCAGCGTGGTATTCGGCATTTTCTTTCAGGTCACCGTGAGCGCGCGCTTCGGCAATCGCCACGATAACACGCGGGCGTGCGACAGATTTCAGTTCCTGTAATTCATCACGCAGTAGTTGTGCGCCACGCGCGGTCATGGGTACTTTGCTCATACCACTAGCTCCCTGTGTAAATCCTGTAGGCTGTTGACGTCGAAATCCTGCCGCTGCTGTAACGCCAGACAGGTGGCGCGCGCGCCCGCGAGTGTAGTGCTATAAGTTACTTTGTGCTGTAACGCCGCACGACGAATTTCATACGAATCGGCAATCGCCTGTTTGCCTTCAGTGGTGTTAATCACCAGGGTAATTTCGTCATTCTTGATCATATCGACAATGTGCGGGCGACCTTCTGCAACTTTGTTGATGCGCGTTACCTTCACACCAGCGTCTTCCAGCACTTTGGCGGTGCCGCGCGTAGCGTATAGCTCAAAGCCCAATGCTGCCAAATCGTGCGCCACCACCGCAGCCCGTGCCTTGTCGGTTTCACGCACGCTGATAAAGGCGCGCCCCCCACGTGGCAAGAGAATACTGGCGGCCTGCTGTGATTTGGCAAACGCTTCGGCAAAAGTACGCCCGATGCCCATTACTTCACCCGTCGATTTCATCTCTGGCCCCAGAATCGGATCAACGCCGGGAAACTTACTGAACGGGAACACCGCCTCCTTCACGGAATAGTACCCGGGAATGATCTCTTTAGTAACCCCCTGCTGCACCAGACTGCGCCCGGTCATACAACGCGCGGCGATTTTGGCCAATTGCCGACCCGTGGCTTTGGATACATAGGGCACCGTACGTGACGCGCGGGGATTAACTTCCAGCACAAATATCGTCTCACCCTGAATGGCAAATTGCGCGTTCATCAGGCCGATCACCCCCAGGGCTGTTGCCATCATGCCCATTTGTTCGCGCAACTGATTCTGGATGGAGGGGCTGAGACTGTAGGGTGGCAATGAGCACGCAGAGTCGCCAGAATGTACGCCCGCCTGCTCGATATGCTCCATGATGCCACCGATTAACACGTCTTTGCCGTCGCAAATCGCGTCCACATCCACTTCGGTGGCATCATCAAGAAAACGGTCGAGCAATACCGGTGAATCATTGGATACTTTGACAGCATCGCGCATGTAGCGACGCAAATCCTCTTCGTTATGTACGATTTCCATGGCGCGGCCCCCCAGCACATAAGAGGGTCGCACCACCAATGGATAGCCGATTTTTTTGGCGCCTTCCACGGCCTCTTCAGGGTGGCGAGCGGTGCAATTGGGCGGCTGTCGCAGTCCCAATTTTTCAATTAATTTCTGAAAACGTTCTCGATCTTCGGCGATATCAATCGAGTCTGGGGTCGTGCCGATAATCGGGGCGCCTGCTGCTTCCAATGCGCGCGCCAGCTTCAGCGGGGTTTGGCCGCCGTATTGCACGATGACGCCTTTGGGCTTTTCGACGGCGATAATCTCCAGCACGTCTTCCAGGGTCAACGGCTCGAAATAGAGGCGATCCGAGGTATCATAATCGGTGGACACGGTTTCTGGATTGCAATTGACCATGATGGTTTCATAGCCATCTTCATGGAGCGCAAGTGACGCATGCACGCAGCAATAATCAAACTCAATGCCTTGACCGATGCGATTTGGCCCACCCCCCAATACCATGATTTTATTGCGTGTGGTGGGCTCGGCCTCGCACTCTTCTTCGTAGGTGGAGTACATATAGGCGGTGCTTGAGGCAAATTCGGCGGCGCAGGAATCGACGCGCTTATACACCGGGCGCACGCCCAGCGCATGCCGCAAAGCACGCACGTCATCTTCTTTA
>JBKJTS010000196.1:0-3769 GCA_046590885.1 Gammaproteobacteria bacterium | reverse complement strand
TCGCTGTCAAGACGGTAATTTGGGTATTGCGCGCTTCATGAATTCATCAAACAAGGGCACGGTAAATGCAGTGTCTCCGTGAGCTGGGCTATAAATCATGCCTTTTTTCATCAAGCTGTCGCGAAGCGGAGCCACGGTTTGCACCTTGACACCCAACATGGCGGCTATCTCACCAGAGCGCTGTGGTTCTGCACCCAACTCGGCAAGTGCGCGTAAATAGTCTTTTTCACGTGGCGTAAGTCGGTCAAAGCGCACGCGGAAAAAATTGGCATCCAGCCGCTCGATCACCCTGGACGTGGCGCGCTGCACATCCGCCAACTGTATGGGCGATTGAGCTGCATGATTCCATGCCTGATAACCCCATTCCTGTAAGAAATACGGGTAGCCCGCAGTAAGTCGGACAATTTCATTCAATGCCTCGTCGGTGAAATCTGCGCCTTCATTCTGCACAGGTTCGCGCAAAGCCTGGCGTGCGTCGTCCTGCGCCAGTGGACCCACATCTGGAAAGTCAAACAGTCGTTCCGCGTAGGATTTGGATTCTCCAGCCAGACCGGGCAACACTGGTAAACCAGCACCAATCAACACCAATGGCAGTCGTTTCTGCGCCATCTTGTGCATGGCTATGATCAATGCGCTCAGCTCCTGCGCCGACAGATACTGAATCTCATCCAGCAAGATAGCAACAGGGATTTTTCGATCCTGTGCCGCTTCTGCCACGGCTATAAATAACTCCGGCAGATCGGCCTCCAGATCCCCACTATCCGCAGCGCCCAGCTCCGGTTCAATATCCAGACCAATCGAGATATCACCCACGGTAACTTTCAAACCATTGGCAAAACCTTTCAGCACCCGTAAACCGCGCCGTACTTTATTGCTGACATTTTCCATGCGATCCAGCGACAACAGCAGCTTGCGCAACGGAGGTGCCAGCAAGGCGGTAAGTGGCTTGCTTTCATGCGCCTCCACCAAGATCGTCTTGTAACCTGCCTGCTCCGCCAAATTTTCCAGCTCATTCAGCAACACCGTTTTGCCCACACCACGCAGCCCTACCAACAGGGTGCTTTTCCCCGTGCGCCCCTCACGGACGCGCGCCAATAGCACCTTGACACTGTTGATCAAGTCGCTACGGCCGGCCAGCTCAGGCGGCGGAGTGCCCGCACCGGGCGAAAAGGGGTTACGTATCTCGTCCATTCCTTACATTTCCTTCATATCATTACTTTTAAACCGACCATCGAAGTTTATAGCAAAGTATAACAACAAAATTGTAACTAATGGTAAACTATAGTAACCATTGGTAAGATTGATATAGGGTGAATGGGAGCTAAACGAATGATCAGCCCACTCTATCGGGCTTATCATCATCCATTGCGCACTGCTTTAAATCGGGTAAGGCGGCGCCTTCTACTGTGCCGCCCAGTCTGACAATTTCGCGGGTCATTTCTTCGACGCGGTTATCCAAGGCGTGGATGTGATCGAGCATGGCGTTGACGGCGTTGACGACGGGGTCGGGCATGTCCTGGCTGGTGCCGTAGGCGTCAAAACCAATTTTTTCAGCAAAAGCGCGGCGGCGGTGGTCGTCGGGGGCGGGGGTTTCGCGGGCGCGCACGATGCGGGCGGGAATGCCGACGACGGTGGCGCCGGGCGGTACGTCTTTGACGACCACAGCATTGGAGCCAACACGCCCGCCGGTACCGACGGTGATCGGCCCCAGCACTTTGGCGCCTGCGCCGACGACGACATTATTGCCCAGCGTGGGATGGCGTTTACCCGCTTGCCAGGTGGTGCCACCGAGGGTAACGCCGTGGTACAGGGTGCAATCGTCGCCGATCTCCGCTGTTTCTCCGATAACGACACCCATACCGTGGTCAATGAAAAAGCGCCGACCAATTCTAGCACCGGGGTGGATTTCCACGCCGGTGAACCAGCGGGTGAGGGCGGCAAGAAAGCGCGCCAGCCATTTGAGGTTGGCATTCCATAGTACGTGACTAACACGGTGCAACAGCAATGCATGCACCCCAGCATAGGTGGTAAGCACTTCCAAGGTGGTGCGTGCCGCCGGATCACGGTCAAACACGCAGCGGATATCTTCACGAAGGCGATTAAACATAGCGGCTATAATACCACAATATAATTAAGGGATAATAGTTGACTATTTTACTATGAAATTAAGTGGGTGATATCATTTCGAGCATAGAAAGAATCTTAAGATTTCTCCCGGCAACTGCTCCTGCAGGAAGCCGAAAGCGGCCGCCCTCCATGGCGGTCACCTGCGTTCGAAATGAGAGGCCTCTCCTCAACGCTTTATTGAGCCTGCCTGCGCTGCCGATAATATGCCGCGCAGCATGTTTAATTCATTTTTATCGATCCGGGCGCGATTAAACAAGCGGCGCAGGCGACGAGCCAGCAAGCGCGGCTTGGCGGGGTCAACAAAGCCGATGTCGATAACGGTTTGCCATAAATGTTCGTAAAATTGCTCCATTTCATCAGCAGTTGTCCGAGGTACATGTTCTTCATCGCCACTGTCAGCTACAGGTTGCGCCTGAAGGCCCGCCATCCTGATTTCATAGGCGATTACTTGCACGGCGGCAGCAATGTTTAATGACGAGTAATCAGGGTTGGCCGGGATGTGTACCAGGTAATGACAACGTTCCAGCTCGTCATTGGTGAGCCCGGACTGTTCACGGCCAAACACTACGGCCACCTCCTCGGTGGCTGACGCGCTCACGGCCAGGGCAGCGCAGGCGCGGGCATCCACCTGCGGCCAGGCAATGGTACGCTGGCGGGCGCTGGCGCCAAATACCAGATGGCATCCCGCCAACGCTTCGTCCAGCGACCCGACGATATGCGCCTGCGCCAACAGGTCATCCGCCCCCGAGGCACGCGCCGTGGCCTCGACACTGGGGTATTTTTCCGGCGCCACCAGGGTCAGTCGTGTTAATCCCATGGTTTTCATGGCACGCGCTGCCGCACCGATGTTACCGGGATGGGTAGTGCAGACCAATACAATGCGGATATTATTTAACATGATTCTATCTCTTTGAAAACAATATCCCCGTTGCGGTCATCCTATTCGGAATGACCGCCTCCTGAGTTAAGGGCATGCAATATTAACATCGAAATGATCGGAGGAAGGTAATTCTGGTATGATGCAGGGCTTAATTACCAAGGCTTATACTATGCATCCCATGCTTAATATTGCCATCCGCGCAGCGCGGGCGGCCGGCACCATTATCACGCGCTCAGCTGAACGGATTGATACGCTCACGGTGAGCACGAAATCACATAACGATTTCGTTAGCGAGATCGACCACCAGGCGGAAAATGAAATCATCAAAACCCTGCGCAAGGCGTACCCTGACCATGACATTCTGGCCGAGGAAAGTGGCGCGAGTGCTGCGCAGGGGCGTCAAAGCGAATATCTGTGGATTATTGATCCGCTGGATGGCACCACTAATTTCCTGCACGGCTTCCCGCAATTCGCGGTGTCTATCGCGCTGCAACACCGCGGTGTTCTGACGCAGGCGGTGGTCTATGACCCATTGCGGCAAGAGCTGTTTACCGCCACGCGCGGTGACGGGGCGCAACTTAATAATCGTCGCCTACGCGTCACGAAAATTAAAGGGCTGGAAGGCGCACTGCTCGGCACTGGGTTTCCGTTTAAGGATTTACGTCACCTGGATGCGTATCTAGGCATGTTCAAGGCGATGATTCCACCCACCGCTGGCATCCGCCGCGCAGGCTCGGCGGCGCTGGATCTGGCGTATGTCGC